>JBJESB010000098.1:9018-38637 GCA_051882575.1 Oscillospiraceae bacterium | reverse complement strand
CCCTGCCGATTGCGGCGCTTTCGCGCAGCGGGCTTGCCGATACCGACGCATTGGTTTCGCTGATTCTGGCGCTGCTGGTTGACCTGCTTTCGCTGATTTTCGCAATGATTTTCGTGCGCAGCAAGCCTGTTCTTGCCGCTAAAAATACCGAGCAGGCGCTTAACATCAACAGCGGTCTGTTTGAACAGAACATAATGACCGCGCTGGAGCTTGGCGTTTTCTCCGAGGGCGGAGATATCTCGGGCGGCTGGAACACCTCGGAGCTCACGCGCAGACTGGCGGATTTTCTTTGCCGCTTCAGCGCAGCGGACTTTGCGGCAAAGCAAGGCTACTCGCTGGCTGCCCCGCGCGATTCGCTGACGGATTATGAGCCGCTGGTGGCTTTTCTGTGCCAGTTCGGGCTGGCTCATGTGCTTAATGCAGAAGAAGCAGCGATAATGTCAAACAGCGAAATGACCACGCCGTGCGTTCTGCTGAAAACAAGGTTTCTGCTGTGGTTCAGCGAGCGCTGCGACGTAAAAAAGCGCCTGTATGACGGCGCAGAAGGCGGTGATTTACAGTGAGCATTATAATTGCGGCTGGCTTATGCGCTGTGATGTTCTGCGGCGTGCTGCTTAAGCCGGTTGATAAACGCGGTATTGTATGCTGGACTTTGTCTGCGCTTACGCTTGCGCTCTCGGGCGCTGTTCTGATTGGCACGAATCAAGGCTATACTCCGGATTTAAGAATCATAGTTCCTGCGCTTATGGCAGCGGGCGCTGTGCTGGCTATCTGCTTTGCGGTGGAGCTTGCCGCGCCCTCAAAGCGGCTGCGCGGCGGTAAAATCGAGTACGATATCCGCCGCTCGGAGGACGCGCTGAATCTGGTGCTTGCCATTGTTACATCCGTGCTCGCGGCTGCGGCGGGGCTTTCGGGAATACTGCTCCCCGAGGAGCTTGGCGGCGCACTTTTGATTCCTGCGCTTGGAATCAGCCTTCGGCAGGTTTCATACAGCCTGTATCGCATAAGAAAGGATTCGCTTGCGCCAAAATCCAACAATCAGCTTAAAGAAGAAATCACCCAAAAGCTGGGCGGCACAAGCTCAAAGCTCTGATACCTCCCTCCCCCCATTATTGCAGGACGCTGAAGCCGATTTCAGCGTCCTGTTAATTTTATAGGCATATCACAAAATACAACAACAGAAAATGAATTATTATTTCAGAAATCTTTCACACTTTAAAATGGCAAAAAGCGTTGACAATCATGCCAAAATGTGATACAATATATAGGTATAATGCTATCAGCATAGATAAACCACATAAGAAAGGGAACATAAAAAAATGCAGTTAAACGGCGCAGATATAATTGTTGAGTGCCTGCTTGAACAGGGCGCTGATACCGTATTCGGCTACCCGGGCGGCGCGGTTCTCAACATATATGACAGTCTGTACAAGTACAGCGACAAAATCAGGCACATAATCACCTCGCACGAGCAGGGAGCCTGCCATGCGGCAGACGGCTTCGCAAGAGCCACAGGCAAAACAGGCGTAGTTATCGCTACCTCCGGTCCGGGTGCTACCAACCTCATTACCGGCATTGCAACCGCTTTTATGGACAGCATTCCGCTGGTTGCTATCACGGGCAACGTTTCAAGAAACCTGCTGGGTCTGGACAGCTTTCAGGAGGTTGATATCACAGGCATTTCCATGCCCATAACAAAGCACAATTTTATCGTAAAGAGCATTGAGGAGCTTGCAGATACCCTGCGGCTTGCATTTAAGATTGCTTCCAGCGGCAGAAAAGGTCCCGTGCTTGTCGATATTCCCAAGGATATTACAGCCGCTGTCACAGAATACACCCCTCAACCCGCACAGCAGCCCGAGGACGCTCCCGAAATCTGCCCATGCGCGCTTGAAAAGGCTCTGGAAATGATAAAGGCTTCGCAGCGACCCTACATATACGCAGGCGGCGGCGTTATCTCATCGGGCGCAGCCGAACAGCTTAAAAGGCTTGCCGAGCTTATCGACGCGCCTGTTTCCTGCTCGCTTATGGGTCAGGGCGCTTTTGACCAGACCGACAAGCGCTATATCGGTATGCTGGGTATGCACGGCACGGTTAAAGCGGCTTATACGCTCAATCACTGCGATTTGTTTATCGGTATCGGCACACGATTCTCCGACAGAGTTACGGGCGATACCTCCGTATTTGCCAAAAACGCAAAAATAATACATATTGATATCGACCCCGCAGAATTTAACAAGAATGTAGACGTTACAGCGACCGTCAAGGGCGACATCAGGGATACTCTGGAGCAGCTGTGCAATAATCTCCAAGCCGTGAAGCATCCCGAATGGTGCAGCGAGATTCTGGACGGCGATTTCGGCGAGCCCGTGCAGGTTGGTACGCAGGAGCTGCCCGTTACACCGCAGGCAGTAATCGAAAAGCTGGATGAACTGACCGACGGAAAAGCTGTAATCACCACAGAGGTTGGTCAGAATCAGATGTGGGCGGCACAATTCTACCGTTTCAGAAATCCGCGCAGCTTTATTACCTCGGGCGGACTGGGTACTATGGGCTTTGGTCTGGGCGCTTCGCTCGGCGCTAAAACGGGTATGCCCGAAAAGACCGTTGTAAACATTGCGGGCGACGGCTCTTTCGCTATGAATCTCAACGAGCTTATCACTGCCTCTGCGCACAATATTCCGATTATAGAGCTTGTAATCAACAACAACGTGCTCGGAATGGTTCGTCAGTGGCAGAGATTGTTCTACAACAAGCACTTCTCGCAGACAACGCTGGACGCGCGTCATATCGACTATGTAAAGCTCGGCGAAAGCTTTGGTATAAAGACGCTGGTTATCGCAACAAACGAGGACATTGAGCCTGTTCTTAAGCAGGCGCTGGAGATTTCAAAGTCTGCGCCGGTTATGGTTGAGGTTATGGTTGACCGCGACATCAATGTTCTGCCTATGATTCCCGCAGGAAAACCCGTTGTTGACCCAATCACCGCAATAGATTTGGAGGCTTGATTATGAAGGAATATGTATTATCCGTAAAGGTTGCAAATAATAACGGTGTGCTTCTTCGTGTGGCAAGCCTTTTCAGCAGACGCTTCTTCAATATTAAGAGCATAAACGCCGCAGAAACAGAAGACCCTGCGGTTTCCCGCATGACTATTGTTGCCTCGGGCGACCGCCGCATTCTGGAGCAGATTACCAATCAGCTGATGAAGCTGCACGATGTTCAGGATGTAAAAATCCTCTCCGACGCGGTATGCCGCGAGCATATCATCATTAGAGCCGGGCAAACTCTGGAGGACAGGCAGCGCATTATTGAGATTGCAAACCTGTTCCGCGCAAAATCGGTGGATATCGGCGAAACAAGCATTATGCTTGAGCTCACCGGTAAGCCCGAGAAAATCGACAGCTTTATCAACCTGCTAAAACCGTTCGGCATTGTGAAAATGGTGCGCAGCGGTATTTCAGCGCTTGAAAGAGATTAAATCAGCACCGCACAAGAACCGTTTTCAGGATTTTGTACGCGTCTTGAAAAAAATCAGCCGCCGAGGGTAAAAGCCTTCGGCGGCAGTTTTATGTTATGCATTACGGCGCTCCGACTGCCCACATACCGCGAATCTGTCCCGAGATTTCGTCATAGCTCCAAAGCCGCTCCGAGCGGATAACGCTGTTGGGGTCGCGCACCGAGAACAAGCCGTCCTCGTAATCTGTAAGCAGAATAAAATGCCCCGTTGAGGTAAAGTCACCCTTGCCCATGGCGCAGATTATCAGCTTATGGTCTGTCAGCGCGGATACCATGCTGTTTTCCCACAGCGGTACTTCCTCGGAGGTTAATCCCAGCATTTGTGCGCCCTCGCTCATCAGTCTCCATGCCGTACCGTTTCCGCGGCTTGCAAATCCGTTTTTCTCGCTGAAATCGGCTATGTATGCGGGCGAAAGCTTCTCGTTGTTCAGCAAGTACGACGCAGCCATGGAAAGAACAGTCGGACCGCAGCCGCTGATTCCCATTAGCTCACCGGAATACCGCATGTACCCCCAGCGCTTGTCCCATTGAAGAAACAGCGGCACACTGCCGTCCTCGGGCAGCAGAACATCGGTATCATACTCCGCGTCCTTGGCAAGCGGGTAATTCAGCACAAAATCCTGCGTTTCGGGATTGCGCTCCAGCAGCTCGACAAGCTCGTTTGGGTACTCGGACAGGCTGACGCTGTGTTCGGCTGCAAATGTGCAGATTTGCGGATTATTTTCAGCCTTATGCGGCGCGCTGTTTACCGCAAAATACGCAGCGCCTACAATTGCCGCAATAATTACTGTTACGATTACTTTTTGTTTCATAAAATCACTCCCCGAAAATAATTATACCTTCGGGGAGTTTTTGTTGTATTAAGAAGAAATTACGAAAAAATGAAGATTTTCTTACATCGGCAGCATAATGGTAAAGGTGATATCATTGCCGCTGCAGGCTGCGCTGATTGTCCCGCTGTTAAGCTCGATTAGCTGCTTGGTGATTGCAAGCCCCAGCCCTGCTCCGCCTGTTTTGCTGCGGCGCGAGCTGTCCAGCCTGAAAAATTTGTCGAAAATCCTCGCCAATTTTTCCTGCGGAATCTCATCACCCTTGTTTGTCATCGTAATCACTGCGTTTTCATCTATAACCCGCGCGGAAAGCCTAACCTCGCTGTCATCCCAGCCGTAATTTACAGCGTTTTTAAGCAGATTGTCAAGCGCCCGCGCCAGCTTGTCGGCGTCGGCATATAGCTTTATTCCGCTGTCAATATCGGTGATAAGCGTCATGCGCCGCTCGGACAGCAGCGGGAAAAATTCCTCTGCCAGCTGCAACAGCATTACCGAAAGGTCAACATTGGTTTTTTCAGCCGAAAGCTCGCTTAAATTCAGGCGCGTTATCTCGAAAAACTCATTTATCAGCTGCTCCAGACGATACGCCTTATCAAGCGTTATTCCGACGTATTTCGCGCGCTGCTCGGGCGGTAAATCGGGGGATTCCTCAAGTATGCTCAAATACCCGATTACAGATGTCAGCGGAGTTTTCAGGTCATGCGCAAGATACACGATAAGGTCGTTTTTCTGCTGCTCGGCAAGCTGACGCGCCTGCTCGTTCATTCGTGCCGTATCACGGTATTTGGTAAGTCTTGCCGATAACTGCCGCAGCTCCTCGGGGCAATCCTCGCTGTACAGCTTCGATTTTTCGTCGGTTACAGAGGATTCCGCAAGGATAAGCAGCTTTTCAAGCCTTGAAATGTTATGGAAGGTTACTCCAAAGAAGCCGATAGTATAGGTGATTATCACAAATTCAAATTGTGCTCCGCCAACGAAAGAATACACAGATGACGCAAAATCCCTTACCCTGCCTGTCAGTATCTGCGAAAAAATACCGTACCCCACAACAAAGAACAGAAAAGCTAATATTGCCACAGCAGCTGCATAAATCACTGTGTAGACAGCAAGCTGTACCAAATACTTAATTATTGCCCGATTTTTCAACCTTGTACCCTACCCCCCATACAGTTTTAATATACCTCGGCGCTCTGGGCTTTTCGCCCAGCTTTTCGCGAATGCGGCGAATATGCACCATTACCGTGTTATTGCTGTCGAGATAATCCTCGCCCCAGACCTGTTCAAAAATCTGCTCGGAGGATACAACCGTGCCTGCATTCTCGCAGAGCAGCCACAAAATGTTAAATTCTGTAGGAGTAAGCAGTATATCTTTTTCAAACAGGCGGCAGGTGTGAGTGTCCCTGTTTATTACCAGACCGTCATACTCAAAGATATTCGCGCTTGGCTCGGCATTATAGCTCTTGTATCTTCGCAGCTGCGCCTTTACCCGCGCCGCCAGCTCCAGAGGATTGAACGGCTTGGTGATGTAGTCATCCGCGCCGATATTCAGCCCTGTTATCTTATCAATGTCCTCACTTTTTGCGGTCAGCATGATTACCGGAAAAGTGAAGCGCTCCCGTATTGCGGCGCAGATTTCAAAGCCGTCGTGCTGCGGCATCATAATGTCAAGTATCGCCATGTCAAGCTCCGTGCCTGTCTCCTTTATCACATTCAGCGCCTGCTCGCCGTCAAAGCACTTGCAGACCTCGTATCCCTCGTTTTTAAGAATCAGCTCTACAAGCTCGGCTATCTCCCTTTCGTCATCGGCAACCAGAATTTTCATTTTACATCTCCCAATCAATTTTCTTATTTTAATTATAGCATATATAACGCTTTTTTGAAATAGGCTGTTTCTTAATATTTTGTGATATTTTCACCGACAGAGCCTATTCTCAAAAAACAAAGCCGATGATTTCAAAAACCACCGGCTAATACTTTTTTCACTTGAATTTGTTCAGAAGGTTGATTCCGATTCCCACAAGAACCGACAGCACAACCGCTATCACAATCGGGAACCAATCGTTTGCAAGCGGCAGCCCGCCGGAGTTCTGATTGATATTCATACCGTAAAAGCTGAATACAATCGTCGGCATTGCCATAATAATCGTGAAGGTCGTCATGCGCTTCATCACAATGTTAAGATTGTTAGAGATTATGCTCGAAACCGCGTCCATAGTCCCCGACAAAATGTTCGAGTAGATGTTCGTCATCTCAATCGCCTGCTTGACCTCAATCATTACATCATCAAGCAGGTCCTGGTCTTCCTCGTAGAGCTTCAGGAATCTTCCGCGCATCAGCTTTTCAAGCACAGCCTCGTCGGATTTAAGCGAGGTCGAAAAGTAGACCAGTGATTTCTCCAATCCAAGCAGCTGAATAAGCCCCTTATTCTGCATGGATTTGTAGAGCGTGCCCTCAACATAGTTTGAAATCTTATCAATCTGCTTGAGGTACTGCAGGAATCTGCCCGCAATGCGCAGCAGAACATTAAACACAAATCTGGTGCGCAGGTTGGTCTGCACGCCCTTTACAACGCCCTTTGCAATCTCCTCCAGCACCGCATTTTCTTTCGCGCTGACGGTGATAACATTCTTGTCCGTGATTATCAGCGCCATAGGCGTTGTGGTGTAAAGCAGAGTTCTGTTCGGGTCGTTGTCCTGCTCTGCAACAGGATAGTCAACAACAATCAGAGTAACGCCGTCGTCGCTTTCAACACGGGCTGTTTCCTCCTCATCAAGCGCTGCGCGAACATAGTCGCGGTCAACGCCCATTTCTTCAATGTCCGAAATCTCGGTTTCCGTCGGAGCAATCAGCGAAATCCAACAGCCGGGCTCCATTTCTTCAATCTCGGTCATTCTGCCGTCAATATTCTTGTAGTAATTTACCAAGCCGGTCACTTTCCTTTCGCGGCGCAAAAAACCTCACCGCGGCACAACAGCTGACGCGGCTATTTTACACCAATATTCTGTAATCATACGTCTACTTCGCGCGCCGGGGTCTGCTGTCATGTTCTCACCACCTTGATAATTTATTACTTTTTTATTTTATCACATCTTCCGACAAAAATCAAGTAAAATTTATTTGTGATATTTCGCATTATTGATTATCGAATACGCCCTGTACACCTGCTCAATCAGCATCACACGTGCCAGCGAATGCGGGAATGTCATGGGTGACATTGAAAGCCGCAAATCCGCGCCGCGCTTGAAATCCTCGGACAGACCGAATGAGCTGCCCACGACGAAATTCACCGTGCTTATGCCCCTGTTGGCAAGCTCGTCCAGCTTTTGCGCAAGCTGCTCGCTGGACAGCGTTTTGCCCTCAATGCACATCGCAACCGTAAACGAGCCGCTTTTTATGCTCTCGCCTATCTTGTCCGCTTCCTTTGCAAGAGCCTTGTCTATCTGCGCCTGCGAGGGATTCTGCGGCAGGTCAACGGGGTCGGGCTCAAGCATTTTTGCCGCTGCGTAGCCGCCAAGCCTTTTAAGGTACTCCGCGCAAGCCTCACGATAAAAGCTCTCCTTGATTTTGCCCATGGCAATAAAATTCACATTCATGGCTTACCTGCGCTTCTGCTGATTATTCCGCGGCTTCTGACCGCTGTTTGAGATTGAGTTAATCTTGCGGCGGCGCTGCTGCTCCTGAACCTTGAGCTTGTGATTTCTGCGCATTACCATTGCCGTGATATAAACAATAATCAGCAGCACAGCGCAGATTATGATTGCAGGAAACTGCGGCGTTGCCATAAGCTCGTCCAGCTTCTCTTTATAGTACGCCGTCATGGAAAGCTCAACATCATTCTCGGTGACAAGCTTGATATTTGCAAGCGTTTCGCCGTTTAAGCGCAGCACCAGATTCCCTGTTTCGTCGCCCTTTGTAACGGGCGCTTCAAGGTGGTCGATTTCGGGGCGCACACGCTGAATGGTCGATTTATCAAGCGATTTCGGCAGCAGTGTCCAGAAATCCTCTGTTGCGACAAGCGCTACGGTGTCGGCGTCCTCGCCCTTTTCAACATTAACCTGCATAATCTGCTCGTTCTTGCCGATTACAAGCGTGTATTCAAACTCGCCGAAAGCCCAGTCGTACAGCTTTGTGTGGTCAACAAAGGAGAGATTTTTCTCCGTCAGCGCAGTTTTGTCGTCGTTCCAATAGGGTGCGCCCATTGATACTATGATATAATTATAGCCGTTCTTCTTTGCCGTGGATACAAGCGCGCGGCTGCCGTAATCATAATCGGTTTCATTTATAGTGCCGTCGGGATTGCGGTGATAATAGTAGTCGATACTGCCCGTCTTTACGCCGCAGACGCCCTCGTAAAAATACTCGCTGTCGGGCTTAATCATCTGATTTGTGTGATAAATCGTGTAGCCGTCGGGATTATTGGAGTTCGGCGGCATATCATAAGAGTATGTGCTGCTGATTTCAAGCAGGCGCGGGTATTTCTCAATCGCGTACTTTGTTATAAGATAGAGGTCGTACGGCGTGGTGTAGTTGTCATCGTCATAAAGCCCGTGCGGATTGGAAAAATGCGTGTTCTTGCAGCCAAGCTTTGCGGCAAGGTTATTCATGCCGTCAACAAACGCCTTAATGCTTCCCCCGCCAAGATTGTACGCAAGGATATTTGCTGCCTCACACGCAGAGCAAACCATAAGCGCATACAGGCAGTCCCAATAGGTCAGATTGCTCTGCCCCGGCTGAATATCAGCGTTGGAAGCGCCGCAGGTGTTCGGATTATAATATTCGCTGGATGTGTTCCATGTAAACTCATTAAAGCAATCGTAAGGAACCTCAACCGTATCGTTGAAATTCTTGATAAGCTCAAACGAAAGCAGCGCAGTCATAATTTTTGTGGTAGACGCGGGGTACATCTTCTTATCGGCATTCTTCGATACAATCGGGATATCCGTGTCAAGATTCACCATATATACGCCCTCGCTGAAAAGCTCAAAGGACGGTGTAAATATAGCAGATGCGGTCAGCGAAGCCGCTGTGCAGTTGAATAGTAGAATTATTGACAGAAAAACAGAAAAAATTTTTACTTTTCGCATATAGACAAAACTCCTGTAATCGGTTATTATATAATAGTCAGGTTTTAAAAAGCACTATACCGGGTGTCGGTTTATCGACAGCCTAGGTATGTTTTTGGTGCATACAATTCTAACTTATATTATATCAAATACATAGGGTACTTGTAAAGCCCTTTTTGCGATTTGTAACCAAAATTTAATATTTTCCTCGGAGGTATCCAATGATATACATTACCGGTGATATTCACGGCGATTACAGCCGTTTCAAATCACCCATGCTGCGAAAGCTCGGAAAGAACGACGCGCTGATAATTTGCGGGGATTTCGGTTTTATCTGGGACGGCAGCAAAAAAGAGCAGAGGCTTCTGAAAAAGCTCGGCAGAAAGCGCTATAATGTGCTTTTCGTTGAAGGCTCACACGAAAACTACGACTTGCTTGAACAGTATGAAGTAACCGAATGGTGCGGCGGAAAAACCCGCCTTATCAGCGGCAGGCTGCGCCAGCTTATGCGCGGGCAGGTTTTTGAGATTGCGGAAAAGACCGTGTTCACCTTTGGCGGCGGTCAGAGCGACGACAACAACGAGCTTATCGAGGGTCAGAACTGGTGGCAGCGCGAAATTCCCACCGAAGAAGAGCTTGCGGAGGGCTTGGCAAATCTGGAGCGCAGCGGAAACACGGTTGATATTATCGCCACCTACGAGCCGCCCTCACGCCTGCACGACTTTATCGACAGCCGTATGAGCGACAGAAATCACATCAATACATACCTTAACGGTATTTTTGAAAATATCACCTTCGGCGCATGGTTTTTCGGCAAGCTGCATCTTAACAAGCTGATTCCGCCGAAATACCACGCAGTTTACGACAAAATCGTTGTAGCCGACAGCACCAAAATCCGAAAAAAGAGGGTCAAAAAGCCCCGAAATGCAAAGGAGTAATATTATGGCAGAAATTACATTTGAAATCACCAAGTCCCTCGGAGTTATTTCCGAAACCTCGCGCGGTTGGACAAAGGAGCTTAATCTTGTAAGCTGGAACGACCGCGAGCCGAAATACGATATCCGCGAGTGGTCGCCCGACCATACCAGAATGAGCAAGGGCGTTTCGCTCACCGAGGAAGAAATGCAGCAGCTGGTTGAGCTGTTCAACACCAGAGACGAAGAGGACAGCTTCGAATAATACAACAAACCCTCCTGTGGCTGTTCGCCATAGGAGGATTCTTGTATTCGGGCTATGCTGTCACCATTCCAGCTTAACGCCGCCGGAGTGCTCCTCGGCGATAAGGCTGACATAATATCTTCCGTCGTCGTGAATATTTACGGTGAATCCGCCATCGGGGAATACAGAGCCTGTATAAATCGGCTCTTCGCCTTTCTGCGCAATCTCAATCGTAAGCGAGCCGGAATTTGTCGTAACATTCACCGCCAAGGAATCACCCTCATGCAAGCGCATATCATACTTTTTGGTGCCGTTCAGCTTTTGGTATGTAAGCTCAATGCTTGTATTTGTAGTAATCTCGACCGAGCCTACCGCAGTGCATCCCGAAGCCCCGTCGCAGCCCGTCAGCAGCAGTACTCCGCACAGCAGCAGCGCAATAATCTTCTTCATACTAACCACTTTCCTTTCGTAAATGAATCCATTATCATTATAGCATAATCCCGTCGGAATTTCAACCTTATCTTGCATAATAGTTGAAAAATGCCTGCGATTGTGATACAATAAACACAAGCGTTTATTCAACAACCACACTATTACGAAAGTCGGTGAGACCTTGAAAAGGATTGCTGCGCTGTTTTTGTGTCTGCTGGTATTCTGCGGGTGCTCCGCAAGAGAAACAAGAACGGACTTTTTTGCAATGAATACATTTATGCAAATTACCGCATACGGCGACGCTCCTGCAGATGAAGCCAAAGCAATGATTATTTCACTTGAAAAGGCGCTGTCTGTGACTTATGCCGACAGCGATATTTCACGGATAAACAGCTCAAACGGCGAGGCGGTTGCTGTAAGCGCCGAAACAGCAGAGCTTATTCAAGCCGCCATAAAGCTTTGCGAGCGTACAGACGGAGCTTTGGATATAACAATCTACCCCGTTGTGCGCGAGTGGGGCTTTACAACCGATAATTACAGGATTCCCGACCAAGAAACCCTTTCGGAGCTTTCGGAATATGTAGACTACCGCAAGGTGAAAACAGACGGCGGCAGCGTAAGCCTGCCCGAGGGCTTCATGCTGGATTTGGGCGCAGTTGCAAAGGGCTGCGCCGCCGATAAAACTCTGGCGCTGTTTAAGCAAAACGGCGTAAAATCCGCGCTGATTAACCTCGGCGGGAATGTGTACGCGCTTGGCAGCAAGCCCGACGGCAGCGCATGGAAAATAGGTATCGCCGACCCGCTTAAGCCCGAAGAAATCTGCGGCAGAATTTCTGTATGCGATAAAGCGGCAGTGACCTCGGGGGACTATGAGCGCTTCTTTATAGGCGAGGACGGCAAAAAATACTGCCATATTATCGACCCGAGCGACTGCCGCCCCGCCGACAACGGGCTTTGCTCCGTAACCATAATTGCAGACAGCGGGCTGCTGTGCGACGCGCTGTCTACCGCAATGTTTGTTATGGGCAAGCAAGCCGCCCTTGAACACTGGCGAACCTATCGCGATTTTGAAATGGTGCTGATTGAAGCTGACGGCAGCATTACCGTTACCGAGGGTCTGGAAGGCGTATTTGAGCCTGTTGGTGAGCGCAGCTATGAGGTTGCAAGGTAATTATCGAGTTTCTTCGCCCCGCCGTTTTGGCTTTGCAAGCAGCTCACGCAGACCGAATCCAAGCAAAAACAGCGCCCAAAGCTTCTGAAGGAGCGAGTTGCCCAGCGCCGCCGAGCCAAACGAGCCAAGCGCTGCGCCGATTGCTCCGCCCACTGCGCACTTGAATACAAGCTGTTTGTTAATCAGTCCGCCGCGCAGGTGAATGATTACGGATATCAGCGCAATCGGCAGAAAAAACAGCACATTTATGCCCTGCGCTTCCCGCTGCGCAACTCCCGCAAACGCCGTCAGCCATATCATCAGAATAAACCCGCCGCCCAAGCCCATTGACGCCGCAGCGCCCGTCAGGAATCCAACAACTGCCTCTGTCATGCAAACAGCGACCTCAACGCAGCGGCGATTATCAGCGCGCCGAACAGCTTTTTAAGCCAGACGGAATTTATTCTGCGCAGAAACAGCGACCCGCATAATGCGCCTGCCGCGCCAAACGGAATGTACTGCCATGCTGCACTGAAATTCAGCCCGCCGTTAAAGCCGTAAAACAAAGCGGTTACAAGGCTTAAAACAAAAATCAAAGCCACCGATGTAGCATGTGCATCCTTTTCGGAGCAGCCCTCATGCTCCAGCACCGGCACTGCAATTACGCCCCCGCCCGACCCGAAAAATCCGTTGAGCAGCCCGCAGAGCCCGCCCTCTATGAATTTCTTCACAAAATCACCTCTGCTGATAGTTTCGGCAGATATTTCGCTATTATTTGAGGTAAATTAAAACAAAAAGCCGAGGCATTCACCTCGGCTTTATTGAATTATGCGATTATTTTACGCCGCTCATCAGCTTCTTATCCATTTCGGTAGCGTTTGTGGAGTAGTCAAGCGCGGTTTCGTAGGAAATCATGCCCGACTGATACAGCTGTGCAAGCGAATCGTTGAGCGTCATCATGCCCGAACGTGAGCTTGCCTGCATCTGTGTTTCCATCTGCGGAATCTTGTTGGAACGAATGAGGTTCTTGATTGCGTCTGTACCAACCATGACTTCAACGGCAGCAACTCTGCCCTTTCCGTCAGAGCGCGGAATAAGCGACTGTGCAACAATACCCTGAATAATGGTTGCAAGCTGCGAACGAACCTGCTCCTGCGCGTGAAGCGGGCAGGCGTCAATGATACGGTCAACAGTCTGCGCAGCACTGGATGTATGCAGCGTACCGAATACAAGGTGACCTGTTTCTGCGGCGGTAAGCGCAAGCGAAATCGTTTCGTAGTCGCGCATCTCACCGATAAGAATTACATCGGGGTCCTCACGCAGCGCACTGCGCAGCGCATCAGCAAACGACGTTACATCCTTGCCAAGCTCACGCTGGTGGATTGTAGCCTTTGCCTGCTCGTAGCGGTACTCGATAGGGTCCTCAATCGTGATAACATGACAAGCACGGTTCTTGTTGATGTAGTCGATAATGGAAGCAAGCGTTGTGGACTTACCTGCGCCTGTGGGTCCCGTAACAAGTACAAGTCCGCGGCGTTTTTTGGCAAAATCAAGCAGCGTTACGGGCATTCTCAATTCCTCAAGCGTAGGTATGTACGCGTTAAGCAGACGAATTGACGCTGCAAGCTTGCCGCACTGGCGATATACGTTTACACGCTGTCTTACGCCGTTTTTCAGCTCAAAGCTGAAGTCAATATCCTGCCCCTCTGTAAGCTTCTTCTGCTGCTCTGCCGAAAGAAGCGCCAGAATCGTACGGTTGATTACGCTGTCATCAAGGTCAGTGTACTTTTGAAGCTCGCCGTTTACGCGAATAACTGTGGGAAGTCCGACTGTAAGGTGAATATCAGACGCGCCCAGCTCACGGGCGTTCATAATAAATTCTTCAAATGTCATGGTAAGTATATCCTTTCAAAAAAATTTGTACCGATTACTTTATCCTGAACTGAATACCGCTTGCGGAGAAATAAACCTCGTCGCACATATTGGCGATTCGCTGGTTTACCCTGCCGAGAATCGAGCGGTATGCCGCCTGCGCATGATTGCCCGGAGTAACGGAAAGTCCTGTTTCAAGCGTGATAATGATGATACTGCCGTCAACCTCTTTCATGTGCTCAAGCATCTGCGTAACATCCGAGATAACAGCGCGCTCAATCTCGCGCTCCTTATCATTGTCAAGCTCGTCGGGATTGGGACACATCTCGCTTACACGAATTGATGTGTAGGTGCTCAAGCAGTCGAAAATGGCGATTTTGTGGTCGCCGAGCTTTGAACAGGGGTTATCGTAGACATCCGTCATAATTTCCCACTCAACACCGAATTTGTTGTTGTCAAAGCTGATGCGCTTGAGGGTATCCTCGTCAACAGTCTTGCCCGTACGGAGATACAGCACATAATCGCACGGAGCAAACTGTGATACAGTCCAGCGCGACTTACCGCTTGCAGCAGCGCCCGTAATCAAAATGTTTTTGGACATATTGTACATTCCTTTCGTAAGGTATTATCATAACATTGCTATACAATTATTATATCACTATTTGTTGAGTTTGTAAACAGTTTAATTATATCATGTGAATTTTTTGGAGATTTTCACAAAAACGAATACAAATTTCTGACAAACATAATAATACGCTACCGTGTTACCCACAACAGTTTAGTACCCTCAAAGTGCGGCTTAAGCTCGCCCGCGCCTGTAAGATACGCAAGATACGAGCGGGTTGTAAAACCGATAAGGCTGTACTGCATGAGATAGAGCTTTATGCCAAACACCGCAAACATACGCTCAATCACTTCGTCTGCCGTAAGCCCCTGTGCGCACTCGCGCTTGATTACCGACATAACCTCATACACAGCGTCACGGTTTTTTTCAATAAGCTGTGAGATATCGCTTACGGGCTCGCAGTGTGAGGGTATGAACAGTCTGCCCTCAATTCCCGCGAGCTTTTCGAGCGTTTTCAGATGCTCCCCAACATCATACAGAAACGATATTCTGTACCGCTCAAGCGTCTGCGCCGAAAGCAGGCTGTCTGCCAAAAACCACACGCCGTCGCAGGTTTTTACGGCAATCATCTCAAGGCTGTGACCGCCAACCGACATTATCTCCAAGCCCGCAGGCAGAGCTTGCGCGGTTATCGGCAGGCACTCGCACTGCGGCGACAACAGAAATTTGCAGCGCATTTCGCCTATCGGATATCCGCCGTACAAATAGGTAGGCTGTATGGTCGGATTGCTGATAACGGCGGCTTCCGTGCGGGGAGCATACACCTTGCACCCCGTTTTCTCCCGCAGATACGCCGCTCCGCCGCTGTGGTCGGAATGCGAATGCGTATGCAGCACCGCCTCAACCCTCCAGCCGCGGCTTTCTATCAGCTCCAGCGCGGATTTTGCCGCTGTGCTGTCACCGCCGCTGTCAATAAGCCACACGCCCGTATCGGCGACAAATACGCCAATATTCGTTGGCGCGTCTATATAGTAAGTCCTCTCTCCTACCTGATTCAAGCTGCTCATTGTTTACTCCCGATTTCATAAAATATTACTATACTATTTTATCACAAAAATCACTATGCCGCAACAAAGTTACAACAACAAATAATTCAATTTGTGCATAATGCCTATTGAAAACGATTAGATTTTGTTGTATTATATAAATATATACTAATGCAAAGATTTTTGAGGTGAAACGCTTGAATAATATCACAATAAAGGATGTTGCAAGAGCCGCTAACGTATCCGTGGCAACGGTTTCAAGAGTGCTGAACAAAAAAACCAATGTTTCGGATGAGGCTGTCGAAGCGGTAAACAAGGCGGTTCAGGAGCTTGGTTACAGCCCGAATTTTCTCGGGCGCGACCTGCGCAAAAGCGAAACAAAGCGTATTCTCGCAATAATCGCTTCTACCGAGCATTCGTTCTATTCCGAGGTTCTGCGCGGTATGCAGGACGGGGCTTATACATACGGATATGATGTATTGATTGCCACCACCCGTGACGACCCCGAGCACGAAATGCACCTGTTGAGTATGCTGTTTTCACGAGCTGTTGACGGCGCGGTGCTGCTTGCGCCAAAGCTTGACTCCGCCACAATTTCAGACCTTGCCGACAAATACAATCTTGCTATGTGTCTGGAACGCAAGGAAAACTGCAACATTCTGTGCGTAACAATCGACAATGAGCGCGCGGGCTATGACGCGGTAAAATACCTTATCGGCAAGGGCAGAAAAAGAATCGGTCTGCTTACCACTCTTGCGCGCAATCAATCCTCTATCGACCGCGAAAACGGCTACCGCAGAGCTCTTGAGGAATCGGGAATCCCGTTTGACGAAAACCTGATATACTACGGCGATTACGGCGTTGATTCGGGCACAAAGGGCTGCGAAAAGCTGATGTCACTGCCGGATAAGCCCGATGCAATCTTCTCTATCTCCGATACAATTTCAATCGGCGCTATGACCTACGCAATCCGCAACGGTATCGGTATCGGCGATGAGCTTTTGTTCTTCGGATTTGATAATATTGCATTCTCGCACATGTTTATTCCCAGACTTTCCACGGTTGAACAGCCCTGTTATCTTCAGGGCAAAACGGTTATTGAAAAGCTTATCGAGAATATGAAATCCGAAACGCCCGACAAGAATACATACAAGCTGCCGCACTCGCTTATTCTGCGTGAATCCACCGGCGACCGCAATGCCTGAACGGAGGATTGTATGACGGAAAAACAAGCTCTTTCGCGTGTGCTGTCCCTCTCGCGTGACGCGTATATGTCGCTTCTGGATGGCTCTGTTTCCAATCCCGAGGCGCTGCTTAATTCGCTTTCGTATATGCTTTCACACTGCGACAGCGAACAGCCCATGAACGACCTTATGAAATCCCTGAAAAAGGATATCAGGCAAAATCACAGCCGCACCAGCACCAAGATGATGAAGAATTTCTCAATGATTCATCCGAAGCATGACTATGATTTTGACCGCGCGCTGAAATACATTGATGTTATGATTTACGGCAATGAATGTATCTGCTCAAAGCTCTCAGTCGGCGAGCAGGAGAAAGCACTCGCTATGATAGAAGCTATGCGCAGTATGCCGGGGTTTATTCTCGGCGAGTACGACGGGCTTACCCCCGAACAGTACTATGACCTTGTTTTCGGGCTTTATCCCAAGCAGTTCGGCGAGCCGTTTATGGAGGAAAAGCGCGAAGTTTTTACATGATAGCATGGAAAAATCCCGTCGGTTTCCCGACGGGATTTTATATTTTCCAATTACTCGAAAAGTGCCGCGCACAGCCAGTCATACGCCATATCTATCGCCTCGCGAAGACCGTAGCAATCGCCTTTCTTCATCTTCTTCACGTCTCCGTCAAGCGGCATCAGCTGTACCTTTATTCTTGTGGGAACCTCAACATCATGGCAAGCTTCCGTTGCGCTTATGGTAAGTCTTGCAACCACCGGGTCGCCCATGCTTCCGTAAAAGATTTGCTTGCCCTCTTTTACCAGCGGGAAACCTCTGTAAAATAATAAGTTGTTTTCTGCCATTGTGTTTACCTCCATATCTTATTCCGAAAGCCCAGCGGCTTCCTCAACAATTACCAGTTAATCTGCACCTCTCCGCCTGTGAGTACCGCCTCGGCATTCTCAATCAGACGCTCGGTGTACACCTGACGCACCTTGAACAGAACCGAACCGTTCACGCGTACTATGCTCTTGCGGTCGTCCGACTGATAGAACTCAATAACGTCATCCTCTGCGCCGTATTTTTCCCTGTAATCATCGCGATAGATGAATGTTACCTTTACATACGGCTCATAGTCGGCTTCCTCAAAGAAAAGCTCCTCGCCCATTCCCGTAATCAGATGCTGATAGCTCTCCTTGAACTTCGTGGGGTCAACGTCAACACCGTTGCAGGTAAAGCTGTTGTTCTGCGCGTCGCCTGTTATCTTGAAATCGTATGTCTTTCCGGGCGTTTCGATTACTACCCTGTCAACCGTGTAGATATACGGCGAAATGGGTCTGCGCGAGATGATATCCTGCATTGTTACCGTGTACCACGGAACCGCACTGACATCAAACCTGTAAATTGCGCTGCCGCCCTCAAGCATTCCGTAATAGCCAACGGTTGTTGCAAGCGCAGGTGTGTCCTCATCCTCGGTTTCAATAATATTCACTATCGGGTCGCCGAAAATCACCTTTTTCACACTGCCGCCGTACTTTGCCGTTACGGTACAGAACGGGTCGTCAAGCCCTGTTGCGGCAAGTGCTTCATCTGTAACGCTTATATACTCGCACGACGACGCCGCCAAGCCATAAATACCATAGCAGGTATCCTTGCCGTTGGTTGTGTCTATCTCTGCCTTAAAGGGCTTTACGAATCTGTGCGAGTTGAAGGTTGTTACAATGCTGTCCTCTTCCTCCGCCAATGCCGCCAAATCGTACATATAGCGTATCTCCAGCGGCTCTTCAAGGTCCTTGCGCTCAATTATCATGTAATCAAGCTCCTGCGGATTCTCGGTGTTGTAGGCTTCGGTCAGCGAGAGGCGCACAAAGCTGTTCACCTTTGAGTATGCGTCGCCCACGGTGTAGTAGCTCACCTGATGAACGTCGCTGCTGTCCGAAAGGCGGAAATAGCAGAGATTGTTAGCTGCGGGATTCTGTATTCCGAAATACAGCGTCTGCCCGGTGGAATCGTCAAAATTCAGCTTTACTACCGCCTCGGGAGTTTCAAGCCCGTATTTTGCAAGGTCCTGCGCGTTTTCTTCAACAAGGCTTTTGGTGGTGAGCCCCGCAAAGCAATTTACAAACGCTGCGGTTGATGTCGTATTCTGGTCCAGACCCTCAAGCTGGGGTGATTCCCAGTAGTATTCATCAGCAGAGGTTACATTGCCCTCGCTGTCGGTTGTGCTGACAACCCTGCTTTTGCGCTCGAACGAAAAACTGCCGTGGGAATTTGTTACCTCAACAGAAAGCACATTTTCCTTTGACTTCTCGTTTACGGTTATCGCTGTGCTGACCTCCGAAGATGTTTCGGATGCCGACGCGGTTTCCTCGGGCTTGGTTAACAGCAATACAAGCAGCACTGCGCCCAGAATCAGCAGCACAGCCGCTGCGATTACAATGTATTTTGTATTTTTGGAAAGCTTCGCCATTATCTGTGCCTCCTGCGTACCCAGATTACAATGCCCAGTACGATTACAGCAATCGGTATTACAACGCAAAGCACAATGCCGAGTATTCCTGCCTGCTGCGCGTTCATCTCAAAGCCTGTGAAGCCAAAGGACTTGGGTGTAATAGTCACGCCCTGCTCCCTGCCCGAGATGTAATTGAACATATTCACAAAGAAAAGCTCGTTAACAGAGTTGGAGGGCTGCATAAATGTAGAGGAAGCGATTGTTTCCGTACCGAACACGATAAGACGGCTGCGTGTAAGCGCTGTGCTGTGCGTTCTGTAAGCAACAACTGCGTCGTTGAATACGCCGGATTCTGCTGTATCAAGCGACCAGCCCTCCTGATTATCCAGCGGCAGCAGGAATGCGCCGTCGTAGGTTTTCAGCAGAACCTCCTGCTCTACACTGCCCTTGCTTCCGCCCCAAATCTGGATTACAGGGCGAATGTTTGCGGCATAGAAATACAGCGAGGTGTCTGCCGCGTCACCTGCGTAATCGGTATTCTGAACGTCCTGATAGTGCCAGTAGTAGCCAACTCCGCTGCCCATGCAGTGCGAAGCGTCGGTCTGACCTACGCCCGAATAGCCCACAGACAGTCCCCAGTCGTTGAGGAACTTTTCGATATTAGGGGTCTGCGGCTGCGAGGTAGAGGCAAAGTACAGCACATTCTTGCCGAAATTACCGCCGTTATCAAGGAACTTATCCAGCTTGGAAAGATTGTCGTTGTCGTAGTCCATTGTCGGAGCAAATACCACAACATAATCAATGCCCGCGTCAATCTCGGAAATCTGCGTGAGGTTAATCGTTTCTACGTCGTAGCCGTTCTTGTCAAGCAGATTGTACAGCTCGCCGTAGTAGGTCTTGCTCTCGCCGTAGCCCTCTGTAAACGCCACGCGCACAGGCTCGTCGTTTGTAACCGCCATAATCGCAGAAACTGCCTCCTGCTCAATATTTGAGCCCTCAACAACATACTGCTGATAGTAGGTCAGATACTGCTCGTTAAAGGTGAAATAATCGTACGGGGTGATTGTTTTGTGTCTGCCCGTTTCTTCGCATTCAATAACAATGTAGTTATCCGAAAGCGTTTCGCCCTTAAACCGCGAGGAGTAATTCGGATTCTGTGCAAGCACGATATAATCAAGCTTAACGCGGCTGCTTGCCATTTCAAATTTCTTGAGCAGCTCGTTTACCTGCTTGTACATCTCGCCAAGCGATTCAAAGCTCTTCTCGGAATTAAGCACCGTAATCGTGACATCCTTATCAATGCCCTCAACATAATTGTGGGTGCTTTCTTCAAGAGTATAAATTCCCGTATCCGTGAGGTCCGCCGTAGTATCAAAACGCTCGGATATCAGCCCCACTATGACGTTAACCGCAACCAGAACACCGATAAACACAATCGTCAGCACAACGGACATCGTGCCGTATTTAAGGCTGCGCTTGTTGATTTTATGCCCCTGCTTCTTTGCCTTTTTCTTTGCGGGAGCTTCTGCGGCTTCGGCAGAAGCCTGCTCATTATCGACAGCAGGCTCTGCGGATTCAATCAGCTCCTGCTCATCTAAATTCTTGTTTTCTTCACTCATGCTGTGACCTCCTTTCTCAGCTCCAGCGACGGCGCTCTATTGTGCGCATCGTTAAGAAGTTGAACAGTACTATCAGGCTGATGAAGAACAGCACATTCTTTAAGCTGAATATGCCGTATGTGAACTCCTGATACTTATAGAATACCGACAGCGCGCTGATGATATCCTTGATGATATCAACATTGACGAAGTTTGAGATAACGTCAAACAGGCACAGCACAATATTCGCGCCGATACTGCCGATTGCGGCTATCATCTGATTTTCGGTAAGTCCCGAGATGAATATTCCCGCAGACACAAACACGCCGCCCATCAGAATAATACCCACAAAATTACCGAAGAAAGCCGCCCAGCCAAATTCACCGCCCGAAGCAGATACCATTCCCGCAAGAAACAGCGCGTATACAAGCAGTACCGCAGCGCCGCACAGGAAAATCAGAAATGCTGCGAGGAACTTGCCCATAACCAAGCCAAACAGGCTTACGGGCGCGGTCAGAGTAAGCTGGTCGGTTTTCTGGCGCTTTTCGTCAGCCATGGTACGCATGGTGAGCACCGGAATAAGTATCATCATTATAAAGAACATGAACAGGAAAACGTTGGACATTGAGGATGAGCCCATATCAAGGCAGGTCATCCACAAAAACAGACCCGAAAAGCCGTAAAATACCGCAAGATAAACATAGCCCAGCGGCGAAGTGAAGTAGGAAGCAAATTCACGCTTAAGTATTGCTGTCATTTATTTGTTCCTCCTTCGGCTGTTTCACCGTAAAAATCACCCGTTGTCAGCTTAAGGAATATCTCCTCAAGCGTAAGCTCGGATGAACGCATAAGCAGAATCGGGTAATTTCTCGCTGCCATGCGCTTGAACACCTCGCGGCGGATATCCGCGCCCTCTTTGGCGTTAAGCTCAAACTCTGTGATTGTCTTATCAATCACGCGGTTGACGTGAACCTCTACCATATCCGGAATCGCTGTCAGCAGCGACTGCACCTCCTTGGTAGGTCCTTCAATCTGAACAGTCAGCTTGTGGTCTGCCGAAAGGTTGTGCGAGAGATTCTCCGTGGTGTCGTTGGCAACAAGTCTGCCCTTGTCTATTACAACGATACGGTCGCAAACCGCCTGTACCTCCGACAGAATATGCGAGGACAGTATAACCGTGTGATTTTTTCCGAGCTTCTTTATCAGCGTACGGATTTCAATAATCTGCTTGGGGTCAAGACCTACGGTCGGCTCGTCAAGAATAAGCACCTTGGGATTTCCGACAAGCGCCTGTGCAAGTCCCACGCGCTGCTTGTAGCCCTTTGAAAGATTGCGGATTACCCTGTGCCGAACATCGGTAATCTTGACAAGACTGCATATTTCATCCAAATGCGAACGCTTGGGCATTTTGCACTTTTTGAGCCCGTACACAAAGCTTAAATACTCCATTACGGTCATGTCAAGGTACAGCGGCGGCAGCTCCGGCAGATAGCCGATATCGCGCTTGGCGGTCACGGGGTCCTCAAGTATATCAACGCCGTTTATCAGCGCCTGTCCGCCCGAGGACGACAGATACCCCGTAAGTATGTTCATTGTGGTGGATTTTCCCGCGCCGTTCGGTCCGAGAAATCCGAGAATTTCGCTTTCGCCCGCGGAAAAGCTGATGTCGTTGACGGCAAGCTTACTTCCGTAGCTCTTGCATAGATTTTTTACTTCAATCATTTAAGCCTCCGAAAAACTGCGAACATATTTCTTCAATAATATTTTATTACATTAAAGTGAAAATTCTGTGAACGTAACCGAAAAAAACGTTAACTCTGCGCAGCAGACAGAAGCTCTATTCCCTTTCCGATACGAGCAAGCGTATCAGCCTTGCCGAGAATTACCGCAAGCTCAACGCCGCCGCAGGGGGTTACCATTTTGCCGCTTAACGCAACGCGCAGCGGGAACAGGTAGAATCCGTTCTTAACGCCGTCTGCCTCAATCAGCTTGAAAAGCGCGTCGTGGATGTTCTCCTGTGTGAAATCGGTGATGCCCTCCAGCACGGGAAGAATCTTGTTAAGCGCAGCAAGCGAGGTTTCGGGGTTGGTTTTCATCTTCTTGCTGGTGTACAGTGCAAGGTCGTACTCGGGCAGAGCGTCGATAAAATCAACCTGCGCGGGTATATCCGTGAAAAGCTCTGCGCGCGGCTGAAGCGTTGCCGAAAGCAGCGCAAGGTCGATATCCTCACGCTTGCAGGTCTGTCTGATATACGGCACTGCATACTCCATAAACTTATCGGCGGGCAGCGCGCGTACATACTGCGCATTTATCGCCTTGAGCTTAAGCGGGTCAAAAATCGCAGGGCTCTTGGAAAGACCGCTTATGTCAAACTCCTCTATAAGCTCCTCCAGCGAGAATATCTCGCGCTCGCCCTTGGGCGCCCAGCCCAGCAGAGCAATGTAATTCAGCACTGCCTCTGTAAGATAGCCCTTTGCCATAAGGTCTTGAAAAGATGCGTCGCCGTCGCGCTTTGCCAGCTTGTGCTGCGCGTCCTTCATAATGTGCTCAACGTGGATATACATTGGCGGCTCCCAGCCGAATGCGCTGTACAGCAGATTGTACTTCGGCGCAGAAGCAAGGTACTCATTGCCTCTTACAACATGAGTGATTTTCATGGTATGGTCGTCAACGACATTTGCAAAGTTGTAGGTTGGCATACCGTCGGATTTAAGCAATACCTGGTCGTCAAGGTCAACATTCTCAACGGTTATATCGCCGTAAATCTCGTCGTGGAATGTGGTTGTGCCCTCGGTCGGAATCTTCTGCCTGATAACATACTCCGCGCCGGAAGCCTTCTTTGCCTTTGCCTCCTCGGGCGAAAGGTCGCGGCAGGCGCAGCGGTTGAGCGACGCAGCGCCGCTGGGCTTATCCTCGTCGGCGCTTTCGGCAGCCTTATTGCAGAAGCAGTAATATGCGTGACCCGATTCAACAAGCTGCTCTGCGTACTCCTTGAACATACCCATGCGTTGGCTCTGAATGTACGGACCGTAATCGCCGCCCACATCGGGGCCTTCATCCCAGTTGAGCCCGCAAGCGCGCAGCGTGTTATATATAACGTCAACAGCGCCCTCTACATACCTGCCCTGGTCGGTATCCTCAATACGCAGAATAAAGGTGCCGTGATTCTTCTTTGCTATCAGATAGGTATAAAGCGCCGTTCTTAAATTGCCTATATGCATATAGCCTGTGGGACTGGGCGCAAACCTTGTTCTTACCTCTGCCATTTCTATCATCCTTTCAATATATCACATTCAAGCGCGGTTTGTTTATCGGCTGCAATCTGCGCTTTAAGCTCCTCAAGGCTTGCGAAGCGCCTTTCGGGTCGGATAAACCTGCACAGCGAAACCGCAATCCTCTGACCGTACAGGTCGCCGCTGTAATCAATGATATGCGTTTCCATTACAGCGCCCGTGCCGTCGCAGCGATTTTCAACCGTGGGCTTTACACCGATGTTGGTTATTCCGCGCATATTAACCCCGCCGATATTGACAAAGCTGACATACACGCCAAACCGCGGTATTATGTTAGTTTCTGGGATTATCTGATTTATCGTCGGGAAATTCAGCGTTCTGCCAATCATGTTGCCCTTTACAACGGGCAGCCTGTACCACAGCTCGTAACCCAGCAGACGGTTGGCTTCTTCAATATCGCCGCTGCGGATAAGCTCGCGTATTCGCGTGGAGCTTATCATCTCGCCGTCAAGGCAAATATCGGCAACAACCTCTGTGCGAACGCCGTATTTCGCGCATATTTCCGCAAGACGCTGCGGAGTACTGCAGCTTTTTCCAAAGCGAAAATTGCTTCCGCAGCAGACATAGCCTGCGTTAAGCCGCTTCACCAGTATTTCGCTTACAAACTCCTCGTCGGAAAGCCCGCAAACCTCTGCGAAATCGGGTGCATAGATATATCTCACGCCCATTTTCGCCATAAGCTCGCACTTATTCTCAAACGATATTATATCCTCGCGCTTTTCAAACTTCGGCAGCGTCGTGTCGGTGTTGAAGGTAAATACGGCAGGCATAAGCCCTGTCTGGCTCATTGCCGCCTCAATCACCCCGACATGACCCAGATGAAGTCCGTCAAAGTACCCTAGAGCAACAGCGGTCTTTTGCTGCGCATTTGCTCCGTAAGTTATATCAGTCAAAATTATTCCACCATATCACCGCAGAATCATTCCTGCGTAAATCTCTTGAGGGAAATCAGTTCATCCTCGGCGGTTATTCCCGCAATACCCAGAAATCCCGCGCTGCCGCGCACACGGCAGGGCTGACCCACCGGTGTTCTTTGCGAGAGCCTGTTTGCGTCCAGCCGAACGCCGTTAAGGTACATTCTCTGCTGAACATCATCCAGCTCTATCACGGGATAGCTTATAAATGCGTTTTCAACCGGCATAAGCCACGTTTGCAGCGTCTGCTCGTCAGCGCCGCGTATTTCATCAATCGTTCGGCACTGCGAAAGCTCAAAGCCGTGTGAACGGGTTCTGCACAGCGCGCTCATAACCGCGCCCGTGCCTGCCGCTTCGCCGATATCGTGTATCAGCGTGCGGATATAAGTCCCCGCAGAGCAATCGACCTCCAGCACTCCGTCTGTTCCGTCAAAGCTCACAAGCTCCAGACGCGATATCGTAATCGGGCGGGGCTTTCGCTCTACCTCAATGCCCTTTCGCGCCAAATCGCAGAGCTTCTGCCCGTTAACCTTAAGTGCGGAATACATGGGCGGCAGCTGCATTACTTCACCGCGAAACCGATTCAGCACACCTTCAAGCTCCGATTTCTCTGGCTGTCGGCTGCTTTTTTGCGTAAGTGTTCCCCATACGTCCTGCGTATCCGAAACATACCCCAGCCGAAAGCCCGCGCGGTAGCTCTTGCCGCTTTCGGGCAGCATATCTGCGGCTTTGGTTGCACCGCCCACAAACACGGGCAGCACTCCCGTTGCCATTGGGTCAAGCGTTCCGCCGTGACCTACCTTTTTTGTGTGAAAGCACCGCCGCAGCACCGCAACCACATCAAACGATGTGAAATCCTGCGGCTTGTTTATGCAGATAATTCCCGTCATGCAAGTCCCAGAGCCTTTTCACACTCTGCAACCAGCAGCGCTTCAACTTCCTCCTGCGTTTTGTCCACAAAGGAACATCCCGCCGCTCTTGCATGACCTCCGCCGCCGAATACAGCGGCTATCTGCGCTGCATCAGCCCTTTCGCTGGAGCGCAGCGACGCCTTGAACAGCCCCGGTTTCTTCTCTTTTATGCTGATTCCGATATCCACGCCCTCAATCTGCCTCGGAATTGCTGCAAGCGCGCCGATATCCTCGCTGTCTACATTCACCATTGTTTCAAGCAGCGCAAGTGAAACGGAAATCACCGCAATTCTTCCCCCGCCGTAGTAGCGAAGCCCCGCAAGCGCTGCCTGCTCAAGCTCCAGACGCATGGGTGTTTTCATTTCAAACATGATGTAGTTAATATACGAAATCTCTGCGCCCAGCTCAATCAGCCTTGCCGCTATAATATGCGTCTGCGGCGTGGTGTTGCTGTACTTAAAGCAGCCCGTATCGGTCGCAACGCCCGTATACAGACAGTTTGCAAGCTCCTTGTCAATAGTAACGCCCAGCTCGCATATCACCTGATACACAAGCTCGCAGTTTGCCGCATAATCAGGCTCTAACAGCGTTCTTACAGCGTATTCCCTGTTGGTGCCGTGGTGGTCAATGCACAGCTCTGCTTTTAAGCCCAGCGCCTCGTTATCGGTAAGCAGCTTTGCGTCTGCAACGTCAACCGCAACAATCGTCTGCGGCTCAAATTCCTGTTGTTCTATCGCTTTGCAGAGGTAATCAAATCTGCGCGGAATCGGGTCGGCGCAAACCGCCTTGGCACGCTTTCCCATTCGCTGAAGCGCTCCGCACAGCGCAAAACCGCATCCCAGCGTATCGCCGTCGGGATTAGAGTGCATAAGAATGAGGTAATCGTCATGTGTGCGGAGAAATTCCGCTGCTTCTTCAATCTTTATCCTCATTCTCTGTCTCCTCCGTCTGTGAAGCCGCCGGCTTCAGTCCCGCAAGTATCTGCTCGATATGCTCGCTGTAATCCAGCGAATTATCGGGCAGGAATATCAGCTCGGGTATCTTGCGCATTTTGATTTTTGATATGCACTTCTTGAAAAATCCCGACGCCGCCGTCATTCCCTCCACAGCCTTTGCGGTGCGTCCCTCGCCGCCCATGCAGGCAATATGAACCTTGCAGTACGAAAGGTCATTCGTTACCTCGCAATGAGTGACCGTCACGAAATTCTTCGCAACTCTGGGGTCCTTAACCTCGCTTATTGCTGCGGAAATTTCCCTTTTGATATCCTCGGAAAGTCTTTTTATGTTGAAATTAGCCATATAAAAAACCTCCTTTATTAGCTAACCGTTTAATCGCGGTATTCCTCCATCATATATGCCTCAAAGATGTCGCCCTCTTTTATATCTGTAAACTTTTCAAGGCTGATACCGCACTCAAAGCCTGCGGTAACTTCCTTGACGGAATCCTTGAAGCGCTGAAGTCCGGCAATCTTGTCGTCGCCGATAATAATGCCGTCGCGGACAATACGGACAAGTCCGCTTCTTGCAACCTTGCCGTCAAGCACATACGAGCCCGCAACTATGCCGACATTGGTAATCTTGTATACCTGACGCACCTCAACTCTGCCGAGGTCAACCTCGCGTACCTTGGGAGCAAGCATACCCTTCATTGCTGTCGTGATATCCTCGATTGCATCATAGATTACGCGGTAAAGACGAATCTCGATACCGTCGCGCTTTGCGTTTTCCTGTGCCGACGGATGAGGTCTTACATTAAAGCCGACAATAATCGCGCCCGAAGCCATTGCAAGCATTACGTCGCTTTCGCTTACCGCGCCTACTGCGCCGTGGATTACGCGTACTCTTACTTCCTCGTTGCTGATTTTTTCAAGCGACTGCTTTACAGCCTCAACAGAGCCCTGTACGTCCGCCTTAACAATGATTGGCAGCTCCTTGACAGAGCCTTCCTCAATGTGAGAGAACAGCGTATCAAGCGTAACCTTACTGTATGCCTTGAACTGCTCTTCCTTGGCGTCGTGCTTGCGCTTTTCAACAAGCTCGCGCGCAAGTCTTTCGTCCTCGACCGCCGCAAAGGTATCGCCTGCTGCGGGTACCTCCGCAAGACCCATAATCTCAACGGGCACGGAAGGACCTGCCTCGTGTACGGTTCTGCCCTTGTCGTCGCGCATTACACGCACTCTGCCGACAGCAGTTCCCGCAATGATAACATCACCGGATTTCAGCGTACCGTTCTGTACAAGCACGGTTGCGATAGGTCCTCTGCCCTTGTCAAGACGAGCCTCGATAACTGCGCCGCGCGCAAGTCTGTTCGGGTTAGCCTTAAGCTCCAGAACATCAGCGGTCAGGCATACCATTTCAAGCAGAGTATCCATGCCCATACCTGTCTTTGCAGAAACGGGAACGCAGATTACATCACCGCCCCACTCCTCGCAGACGAGGTCGTACTTGGTGAGCTCTTCCTTGATTTTATCGGGGTTTGCTCCCTCCTTATCCATTTTGTTGATTGCAACGATAATGGATACTCCGGCTTCCTTTGCGTGGTTGATAGCTTCAACCGTCTGCGGCATGATACCGTCGTCGGCTGCTACAACGAGGATTGCAATATCCGTTACGCTTGCGCCGCGCGCACGCATTGCCGTGAACGCTTCGTGTCCGGGCGTATCAAGGAACGTAATATCGCGGTCGTCTACCTTTACCCTGTATGCGCCGATATGCTGGGTAATACCGCCTGCCTCGGTAGCGGTTACGCTGGTATGCTTGATGTAGTCAAGCAGCGAGGTCTTACCGTGGTCTACATGACCCATTACAACTACAACGGGCGAACGCGGCTCGAGATTTTCCTCGGTATCCTCAACCTCCTCAAACAGGCGCTCCTCGATTGTTACTACGACTTCCTTCTCAACCTTTGCGCCAAGCTCCTCGGCTACAAGAGACGCGGTATCGAAATCAATCGTTTCGTTGAGGTTAGCCATCACGCCCAGATTGAACAGCTTCTTGATAACCTCGGTGGCTGTTACCTTAAGTCTTGCGGCAAGCTCGGATACTACAATTTCGTCGGGAATCTGTACCTTTAGCTGCTGCTTTCTTGCGCGCTCAAGCTCAAGGCGTTTAAGCTTCTGCGCCTCGGTTTCGCGCTTTGCACCGAACTGCTTGCCCCTCTGCTGCGATTTCTGCTGAATCTTCTGCTTGCGCTGGAAGCTGTCGGGGTTCATCTTGCCTGCGGGAGCAATGCTCTCGTAACGCTCGTTGTATTTGTCAAGCTCTACATAAGAGCCGCGTGTATCAACGGTCTTTGTAACCTGCTCTCCGCGCTGAACAGCCTCGCCCTTGGGCTTGTGCTGACCAACGGGAGGTGTGTTTACCTTAATCTTTGAGGAATCAATAGCGGGCTTCTGCGGAGAAAGACGCTGTGCGGGCTGCTGCGGCTGCTGCGCGGGCTTGCTGTCTCTGCGGTCGTCTCTGCGGAAATCCCTGCGGTCGCCCTGCGGTCTGTCGCCGTTTCTGAAATCCCTGCGCTCGCCCTGCGGTCTGTCACCGTTTCTGAAATCTCTGCGGTCGCCCTGCGGTCTGTCGCCGTTTCTCGAATCTCTGCGGTCGCCCTGCGGTCTGTCGCCGTTTCTCGAATCTCTGCGGTCGCC
>JBJESB010000098.1:0-8918 GCA_051882575.1 Oscillospiraceae bacterium | reverse complement strand
CTGCGGTCTGTCGCCGTTTTTCGAATCTCTGCGGTCGCCCTGCGGACGATTGCCCTCGGGTCTGCTCTCGCGGGCATCTCTTGCGGTGCTCTGCGCAGGCTTGGGAGCTTCGGGCTTGGCTTCTGCCTTGGGAGCTTCGGGCTTGGCTTCTGCCTTGGGCGCTTCGGGCTTGGATTCAGCCTTGGGAGCTTCGGGCTTGGCTTCTGCCTTGGGTGCCTCGGGCTTGGCTTCAGCCTTGGGAGCCTCGGGTTTAACCTCTGCCTTGGGAGCCTCGGGTTTAACCTCTGCCTTGGGTGCCTCGGGCTTAACCTCTGCCTTGGGTTCGGCAGCAGTCTCCGGCTTGGGCTCGGGCTTTTTGCGCGTCTTTTTCTCGACGGGCGCGGGGCGCTCCGTGCGAACATTCTTTGTCATCTTCTCATACTGCTCAAAGGTGTTTACACCGCTGCTGCGCATGAATTTCTCCAGAAGATAGCTTATCTCCTCGGAAGAAAGCGTGGTCTGCGCTCTTCTTCCTGCGCTTCCCGTCTGGGGGAACGCTTCGTCAAGCATAGCTATAATTTCAGCGCGGTCTGCCCTTAAATCCTCTGCAATATCCTGAATACGATTCTTTTTATTGTTTGTTGGCAATGTAGGTTTCCTCCATACTATTCTTCATTCGTTATGTGCCGAATTATCGTTGTGTAAAGTCCCGCGTCAAGTATCAGCATGATACCCGCGCGCTTTCCGACAGCGTCTTGTACCTCATCCATCGTAAACGCCGCCTTTACAACGTCCTTGCCGCCGTATTTCTCTGCGGCAAAGCGTATCTCCTTTTCTGTTCCTGCCGAAATATCTCCGGCAAGCACTATTCCCGCCGCCTTGGTTTTCGGTGAGGCAAGCTCCTGCACAACGGCGTCAAAGCCCATTACAAGCTTACCCGCGCGGCGGCACAGGCTTATTGTCGAAAGCACTTTATTTATCCGAACTCAGCTCCTTTTCGACAGAGTCGTATATTTCATCGGGTATACGGCATTTCAGAGCGCGCTCGAGCTTTTTCTGCCTGCGCACCTGCGCAAAGCATTCCGGCTCTCGGCAAATATATGCGCCGCGCCCCGACTTTTTGCCGGTTATATCGACCGCTACCTCTCCGTCCTTGCTGCGTACTATACGAAGCAGAGTTCTTTTTCCGCTCATTTCGCCGCAGCCGATACATTTTCGCAGCGGTACGCGCTTTTCCTGCATGAATATCTCCTTACCCGTATTAGTTTCCTGCCTTGCTCTCGGCAATTATGTCTATTTTATACTCCGTGAGCTTTGCCGCAAGCATTGCATTCTGACCCTTGTTGCCGATAGCAAGCGAAAGCTGATTATCGGGAACAATTGCTCTGCACTGGTGAGTGGGCTTCTTGCCCGATTCCTTAGGCGGAAGGTCAGGCAGGATTATTACCTTTGTAACCTCTGCGGGCTTAAGAGCCTGCGCAATGTACTCCTGCGGGTCATCGCTGTAAAGAACCACGTCAACCTTTTCGCCCTTGATTTCCTTTGTTACCGCATTTATTCTTGATTTCTGCGGACCTATGCAAGCGCCTACCGGGTCAACATTGGGGTCGTGGCTTACAACGGCAATTTTTGAACGCGAGCCGGGCGCGCGGCTTACCGACTTAATCTCAACCGTACCGTCCGCAATCTCGGGGCATTCCAGCTCAAACAGACGCTTGATAAGCCCCTTGTCTGTTCTTGTGATACGCAGATTCTGGCGCTTGTCGCCTTCCTTATAAACTCGCGATACGCCTGTAATGTAAACCTTGATTACCTGTCCTGCCACAAGCGTTTCATCGGGCAGCTGGTCGTTGCGCTGGAGCTCGGCTGTTCTTCCGCTGATATCAAGAATAGCGTTTCCGTCGGTATCAACCGATACAACAAGCGCAGGAACCGCCTCATTCTCGAATACGCCCCAGACCTCGCTGGTGTGCTGACGCTCAACCTCGCAGAAGCCCTGTCTGATAAGGTCCTTGGCTTCCTTTGCCGCAAAGCGCTTGAAATCATGTGTATCAATCGGCACTCTTGCAAAATCGCCGACATTCAGCGTGGGGTCGATATTGCGCGCATCGGCAAGGCTGATTTCAATATCGGGAGTGTAGTACTTGTCGTCTACTACTTCCTTAAGTATGCAGACCTCAAAAATCTTATTCGCGGTATCAAGAGTTACCACAACAGACTCGTCTGCTCTGTCGCCGAAATCAATGCTCTTGGTAACGCTCTTCTTTATTGCAATCGCTATCTTTGCAATAAACACGTCCTCGGGTATCCCCTTTGACTGCGCAAGCTCTATAAGAGCGTCAAAAAGCTGCGCTGTTTCGTTTTCCTTCGGTGCTGTCTTTTTCTTTGCCATTTTTGTTAACTCCTCCAGTTCGGTTTATTTTCAGCATTCGTCAAAATCATCATAATTTATAACAGAAATTTCTGCGGGCGTTAATTTCACCTCGCCGAAATCTCCCGTAAACATAATCGTTTCGCCGTCAAAGCTTTGCAGAACCCCCGAAAAGCTCTTTTCTGCCAGACCCTGCGCCGGCTTATAGGTCTTTACCTTAACCCTTTTGCCCTGCGAAAGCGCAAGCTGCGCCACTGTACGCACGGGGCGCTCCAAGCCCGCCGAGCCGATTTCCACATAATCAACCTTGTCGATAAAGCTCTGCTTATCAAGCTCCGCATTTATCAGACCGTCAATGGATTCGCAGTCGTCAATCGAAATGCCCTCGGGTCTGTCGATAAATACGCGAAGATACCACTTTGCGCCCTCCTTTGCAAACCACACATCCCACAGCGTAAATCCATGCGTCTCCACTATGGGTCTGACTACCTGCTCCGCAGCCGCCTCAACAGCGCTGAAGCCCTTTGCCAATGCCATTCGCTGATAGCTCCTTTCCAAAAAAATCTCCATATAAACTCTAAAGACTGGAGCGAAACCCCAGTCTTTAGTCTAGTCTATCTTAATGTATTATATCACATTATTTTTATAAAATCAAGTGTTTTGCCGAAAAAATTATAATTTTTTTCGGATTTTTCGGCGCTGCGGCTAAATTCGTCTTAAAATTCACAAAAACACTTGATTATTACCGGATAATATGCTACAATAATATATAGTGTGCTTTCACAGAAAGAAAAAATAAGGAGAACAATGATTTGATTACAGTATCGGATGTAAGCGTAAGCTTTGGCGGTCAGCTTTTGTTCAAGGATGTTGACCTTAAATTTACGGCAGGAAACTGCTACGGCGTTATCGGCGCAAACGGCGCGGGAAAATCCACATTTCTCAAGGTGCTGTGCGGTGAGCTTGAGCCTACCAAGGGCACGGTATCAAAGCCCGAGGAGCTGCGTATGTCGGTGCTCCGTCAGGACCACTACGCGTTTGACGAATATACTGTTCAGGACACGGTTATAATGGGCAACCGCCGCCTGTACGATATTATGAAGGAAAAGGAAGCTCTTTATGCCAAGGAGGATTTCTCCGACGAGGACGGAGAGCGTGCCTCTGCGCTGGAGGGCGAATTTGCCGAGCTTAACGGCTGGGAGGCAGAAAGCGACGCTTCCAAGCTGATTCAGGGTCTGGGTCTGCCCGAGGAGCTTCTCTATCAGCAGATGAGCTCGCTTACGGGTAACGAAAAGGTAAAGGTTCTGCTGGCGCAGTGCCTGTTCGGCAATCCCGATATCATACTCATGGACGAGCCTACAAACCACCTTGATATCGACGCTATTTCGTGGCTGGAGGACTTTCTGGCAGAGTATTTCGGAACGGTGATTGTAGTATCGCACGACCGCTACTTTCTCAACAATGTCTGCACCCATATTGTTGATATAGACTACGGCAAAATCAAGATGTATGTCGGCAACTATGAGTTCTGGTATGAATCCTCGCAGCTTATTCAGCGCATGATTAAGCAGCAGAACAAGCGCGCAGAAGAAAAAATCAAGGAGCTGCAAAACTTTATCGCGCGATTCTCCGCCAACAAGTCAAAATCCAAGCAGGCAACCTCGCGCAGAAAGCTGCTGGATAAGCTCACTGTTGAGGAGCTCCCTGCTTCAAGCAGAAAGTACCCCTATATCGCTTTCGACATGGAACGCGAGGTCGGCAAGGATATTCTGCAGGTTTCGGGGCTTTCAAAGACTGTTGACGGCGTTAAGGTGCTGAATAATGTCAGCTTCACGGTGGGTAAGAACGACAAAATCGCATTCGTCGGCAACAACGAAATCGCCGTTACCACGCTGTTCAGAATCCTTATGGAAGAAATCGAGCCCGACGAGGGTACATTCAAGTGGGGCAGCACTACCTCCGTAAGCTACTTCCCCAACGATAACAGCGCGTTCTTTAACGACTGCACGCTGTCTATTCTCGACTGGATGCGCCGGTATTCGCAGGATGAAACCGAGAGCTATCTGCGCGGATTCCTCGGGCGTATGCTGTTCAGCGGAGATGATGTGTTCAAGCCGGTAAATGTGCTTTCGGGCGGTGAGAAGGTACGCTGTATGTTCTCGCGGATTATGCTTTTCCAGAGCAATGTAATCATCCTCGACCGACCCACCAACCACCTCGACCTTGAAAGCATTACAGCTGTAAATAACGGTCTGTCGGAATTCAAGGGCAATCTGCTGTTTGCAACACACGACCACGAGATTCTTCAGACGGCGGCAAACCGCATTATTGAAATAACCGAAAACGGCTGCTACGACAAAATGGGCACCTACGACGACTTTGTAGAATGGCGCAAAAACACTGTCGGCGGCAAGCTGATGCTCTGATACGCTATAACGGAGAGTGTGAATGAATTATATTATTTTGGATATGGAGTGGAATCAGGCGTTTGACAAATCGCAAATGGTGACCGAGCCTATTCTGCTGCGCGGCGAGATAATCGAAATCGGCGCTGTTAAAACAGACGAGAATTTCAACGCTATTGACGCTTTTAAGGCTTATGTTTCGCCAAAATACTACCGCGTAATGAACCGCCATGTTGAAAAAATCACGGGTATCACCCGCTCAAAGCTTTCCGGCACCGAGAAATTCCCGCAGGTGTATGAGCGCTTCCGCGAGTGGTGCGGCGAGGATTTCAGGTTTATTACATGGGGCTTTGACGATATACCTATGCTTACGGATAATCTGGAGCTTCACGGGCTGGACAGCTCATGGGGTAAGGATTATTACAATCTTCAGCTGATTTTCAAGAATCAGATTGACAACAGCCGTTTGCAGTGGTCGCTCTCGGACGCAATGGAAAAGGTAGGAATACCGCTGCTGGAGGACAAAACTCCCGATATTGAGCTGTTCAGCTGCCCGTCTCTGCCCGAAAGCGATGTTCACGCGCACGACGCAATGTGCGACGCGCTGTTTACATACGAGGTCTGCCGCAGGCTGGATATGAATGCGGGCGTGGCAAGCTACGGCGATATTTCCATGGGACTGCATTCCGCACTGGGGCACAAAAAGTTCACCTGCGAAAAAAAGCCCTCTGTGCTTAAAAACATTCGCGAAATCACCAATGCAATCCCCTGCCCCGAATGCGAAAAGAACATGGTTGTTTCTCCGTGGTTATCAATCAGCTTAAGGCACTCCTCCGTTGCTCACTGTGCAGAGCACGGCGATTTTATGGTGCGTGTTTCGGCAAAGAATAACACACACGCGGGCTGGGTCGTTACCCGAAAAATTACCGCAGCAAAGCAAGAGGACATCGCAAAATACACCGAGAAATACAGAAGCCGCGTTCTGTCATGGAATGAAAAGCACTGCAAAATGCCCCCGACAATCACCACGGTTATGTTTGACCTTGACGGTACGCTGCTGCCGTTTGAGCAGGATGATTTCGTCAGAATCTACTTCTCGCAGCTTTGCAAAAAGCTTGCCCCGCTGGGCTACGAGCCCGACAGCACGGTAAAAGCAATCTGGGCGGGAACAAAGGCAATGGTGAAAAACGACGGCTCGCGGCTTAACAGCGAGGTTTTCTGGGAGACCTTCCGCGCGCTTAACCCCGGCAAGCCCGACGCAAAACCGCTGTGCGACGAGTTTTACACGCACGAATTTGAAAAAGCAAAGGAAAGTCTTAAATTCCTGCCCGAATACGGCAGCATGATAAAAAGGCTGAAATCGCTCGGGCTGCGTGTAGTGCTGGCAACCAATCCTATTTTCCCTCTTGACGGCGTAATCACACGCATGAAGTGGGTAGGGCTTGACCCCGCCGATTTCGACCTGATAACTCACTACGACAACAGCACTTTCTGCAAGCCGAATCCAAGGTACTTTGAGGAGATAACGAAAAAGCTCGGCGTTGCGCCCGGCGAATGCGTTATGATTGGCAACAGTGTTTCGGAGGATATGGTTGCCGCTTCACTGGGCATGGAATTCTTTCTTGCAGACGAGTTTGTTGAAAATCCCGAAAACATTGATATTATGGCATTCCATAAGGGCAGCATTGAGGACGCAGAGCTGTTCGCCGTGCGCAACGCAAGGCTGATTGGCGCAAAGCTCCCCGAATATACGAAAGAATAAAATTAGCCGGACAGAGCTATCTGTTCGGCTAAAATAATGAGGTAAAATGTCTGTAAAAAATAACTTCAAGCACACCGTTATCGCCTCTTACGGCGGCTACATAACGCAGGCGGTTGTGAATAACTACATTCCGCTGCTGTTTCTAATTTTTCAGCAGCAATTCGGCATAAGACTGGAGCAAATCACGCTGTTGGTTACCGTTAATTTTCTCGTTCAGCTGCTGGTGGACTTGCTTTCGGCAAAATTCATTGACCGAATCGGCTATCGCACAGCGATTGTTGCCGCGCATATTTTCGCCGCGGCGGGACTTGCGGGTCTTGCATTTCTGCCGTTTATCCTGCCGCCGTTTGTCGGACTTGTAACCTGCGTTGTGCTGTACGCTGTCGGCGGCGGTCTTACCGAGGTTCTGATAAGCCCGATTGTTGAGGCGTGCCCGAGCGAGAATAAGGCGGGCGCAATGGGACTTTTACACTCGTTCTACTGCTGGGGCAGCGTGGGCGCAGTGCTGATTTCCACGCTGTTTCTGCAAATATTCGGAAAAGAAAGCTGGCAGCTGCTGTCGCTGTTCTGGGCTGCACTGCCGCTGCTTAATGCGGTGTATTTCACGCAAGTACCCATTAACACGCTCAACGAAAACGGCGAAAGCATGAGCATTACCGAGCTGTGCCGCTCAAAGCTGTTCTGGGTGCTGGTTATACTTATGCTCTGCGCGGGCGGAAGCGAGCTTGCTATGAGCCAGTGGGCTTCGGCATTTGCAGAGAGCGCTCTGGGCGTGCCCAAAACAGCGGGCGACCTTCTGGGACCGTGCTTCTTTGCCGTACTAATGGGAATCTCCCGAGTATTATATGCCAAGATTAGCGCAAAAATCAGGCTGCGGCACGTGATTATCGGCTGCTGCGGACTTTGCATTTTGTCGTATATCATTGCGGCATTCGCGCCTTTGCCGATACTCTCGCTGCTGGGATGCGGTCTGTGCGGATTTTCCGTGGGCGTGCTGTGGCCGGGTACATTCAGTCTTGCCGCAGAAAAATCCCCAAAGGGCGGAACAGCAATGTTTGCGCTGCTGGCTCTTGCGGGTGATTTGGGCTGCTCTGGCGGACCTACGGTTGTGGGATTTGCTTCGGGCGCGCTGGGCGGACTTAACAAGGGTCTGCCGTTTGCAGTGATTTTCCCCGCAGCTATGATTATCGCCGCAATTGCCTGCCGCCGCATGACGGAAAAGTCCTGACTCAAAGCTAAAACAAGGTCAGCTGACCGTCGTCGATAGTTTTCATATAATCGAATATAACGCTGTTGCGGTATTCCAGCCCCAGCCGCCTGCATTCGCTTACAAACAAGCGCTGAAGCCGCTCCGCATTGGGTGAGGGAATCTCGTAATCAGCGCCATACTCGCTGATGTACCGCTGCTTAAGCCCCGGAAAATGCTTGTCAAGCTTGGCGTAGTAATACTCTCGGTCGCCGCTGCGCAGCGTCATGCCCATACCAAAGCCTATAACTCCGTACACGCCTGCGCTTGCCGCAAGCTCCAGTATGCCGCGGATATTCTCCTCGGTATCGTTGATATACGGCAGCAGCGGCGTAAACCATACAACCGTCGGTATGCCGCGGTCGCGGAACTCACACAGTGCCTTGTATCGGGCGCTTGTCGGGCAGACATTCGGCTCTACAATACGGCACAGGTCGTCGTCAAGCGTTGTCAGCGTCATCTGAACCACCGCAAGCGCTTTGCGGTTGATGCTCTGCAAAAGGTCGATATCACGCAGCACAAGGTCGGATTTTGTCAGCACTGCCGCGCCAAAGCCGTATTGGTCTATCAGCTCCAGACAGCGCCTTGTCAGTTTCAGCTCGCTTTCAAGCGGCAGATATGGGTCGGACATTGCGCCGGTGCCAATCACACAGCGCTCGCGCTTGGATTTAAGCGAAGCCTCCAGCAGCTGCGGCGCGTTTTGCTTAACCTCGATATCCTCAAACCGGTGCTTCATCTGGTAGCAATCGCTGCGGGCGTCGCAATAAATACACCCATGCAGACATCCGCGGTAAATATTCATGCCGTTGCCCGCAGACAAAATACCCTTCGCTTGCACAAAATGCATTGCAGTGCCTCCGTTCATTACTTTATCTGTTTGTGAACATTATAGCACATCCACACCGTAATGTCAATCGGTTTGTGTAACAAAGATTGCACTTTGCGCATAATTCGCAGTGTTTTTTGAAAAGTACTTGACTTTTTCGTTTGAGTGTGATAAAATATAATGGTAATTTTGCCGGTGTGTTGGAATTGGCAGACGAGGCGGATTCAAAATCCGTTGGTAGCGATACCGTGCGGGTTCGACCCCCGCCACCGGCACCAGCGTTTTGCGGCGGAATGACCGCCGCAAAACATCCGAATTCGTGTTTTGGC
>JBJESB010000097.1:0-11752 GCA_051882575.1 Oscillospiraceae bacterium | reverse complement strand
GTTCCGAGACGGCGGCGCGATTCGCGTCAGCCGCAGTCTTAAAGAGCTTTCGCTGAAGGCTGCGCGTGTGCGCGAGGAATTGCTTGCACAGGGAAAAGAGCCGCGTATATCGGATATAGCGCAGCGGCTTGGCGTAACCGAGGCAGAGGCGGCAGAGGCGGTGTGCGCAGGCTTGCCGCCCGTATCGCTGACGCCAAATGACGACGACGAGAGCCAGACGGATGTGCCGGTTTCCTCGGGCGAGGACAGGCTGATTGATTTGCTTGCGCTGCGGCAGTCGCTGGGTGAGCTTTGCGAGGAGGACAGACGGCTGATTTTTCTGCGGTATTTCAGAGGGCATACGCAGTGCAAAACCGCCGAAATCATGGGGCTTACGCAGGTTCAGGTTTCCCGCCGCGAGCGGAAAATTCTTGCAGATTTGAGAGAAAAGCTGGTGTAAATTACGAGAGGGGGTGAGCGGTGAAAGAAAAAATAAAAATCGTATAGTAATATGTGGAAAAATGGCTTTATTTTTGGCGAGAAATGTGATATACTAATCTGTGGGCGCGTGTCCGGTTATTCGGGCTGAAGCAGCAGAGCGGGCGCGCCGATAAAAGCGCAGAGTATCGGGCTGTGATTCAATCGGTGCTGCCTAGGTATATCTGTCATCAAAAAAAGAACAAGGGAAACGCTGATTAAATCAAATTCGACCCGCTCAAATGCGCTGTTTCGCGGGTCTGAATTTGTTGCGCTTCGCTTTAATCAGCGTATCCCAAGGAAAGGAATTTTGCGAATTGTTCAAGCTGTTAGTACACATTAAAAAATACACAAAGGAGTGCATACTCGGTCCGCTGTTCAAGCTTGCGGAGGCTCTGCTGGAGCTGTTTGTGCCGCTGGTTATCGCGGCGATAATCGACAAGGGCATTGCGGCGGGCGATACGGAGTATGTAGTAAAAGCGAGTCTGCTGTTGGTTGGACTTGGCATAGTGGGGCTGCTCTTTTCGGTTACGGCGCAGTATTTTGCTGCAAAAGCCGCCGTCGGCTTCGTCAAGGACGTAAAGCACGAGCTGTTTAAGCATATAGAGAGCCTTTCCTATACCGAGCTTGACCATGTCGGCACCTCAACGCTTATCACCCGCATGACCAGCGATATGAATCAGATTCAGACGGGCGTGAACCTTACGTTAAGACTGCTGCTGCGCTCGCCGTTTGTGGTGTTCGGCGCAATGATAATGGCGTTCACGATTGATTTCAACGCGGCGCTGGTTTTCGTCTGCACGATACCGCTGCTGTCGGTGGTTGTTTACGGAATCATGCTGTGGTGCATTCCGCTGTACAAAAAGGTTCAGCAGAAGCTTGACCGCGTACTGGGCACAACGCGCGAGAATCTCACGGGTGCTAGAGTAATCCGCGCATTCCGCAAGGAAAACGACGAAATGCACACCTTTTGGGAGCGCAATCAGGAGCTTACAAAGGCGCAGAAATTCGTCGGCAAAATCTCCGCGCTGATGAACCCGCTTACTTATATAATCATCAACCTTGCGATAATCTTTCTGATAAAGGTCGGCGCAGACAAGGTAAACGACGGCGTTTTGCTCAAGGGTGATGTTGTCGCGCTGTACAACTATATGTCGCAGATTCTGGTGGAGCTTGTAAAGCTTGCAAACCTCATCATCAGCCTTACAAAAAGCGTTGCCTGCGGAAACCGCGTGCAGTCGGTGCTTGAAATGCGTTCCTCGCTGGAGATTTCCGAGCGCGGAAAAGCAGAGGATACCGATAATATTATCGAGTTTCGCGGCGTTGCGCTGCGCTATAAGGACGGCGGCGACGACGCACTGACGGATATCAGCTTTACGGTAAAGCGCGGCGAAACCGTGGGCATAATCGGCGGTACGGGCTCGGGCAAATCAACGCTTGTGAACATGATACCGCGCTTCTATGACGCAACAAAAGGTCAGGTGCTGATTAACGGCGAGGATATCAAAACGCTGCCGATAAAAGAGCTTCGCGCGAGAATCGGCGTAGTGCCGCAGAAGGCTGTGCTGTTCAAGGGTACAATCCGCGAGAATATGCTCTGGGGCAGACCCGACGCAGACGACGCGGCGATAATGCGCGCCGCCGAAACCGCGCAGGCTGCCGATGTAATCACCTCAAAGGGCGGGCTGGATTTTGAGATAGAACAGGGCGGCAAGAATCTTTCGGGCGGACAGCGGCAGCGCTTTACGATAGCCCGCGCGTTGGTAAAAGACCCCGAAATCCTGATACTTGACGACAGCGCTTCTGCTTTGGACTTTGCAACGGACGCTGCGCTGCGCAAGGCAATCCGCACAATGGAAAGCAATCCTACCGTGTTTATAGTGTCGCAGAGAACCTCCTCCATACAGCACGCCGATAAGATAATCGTGCTGGATGACGGGCGAATTGTCGGCATGGGCAGACATGACGAGCTGTTAAAGACCTGCGAGGTCTACAACGAGATTTACAGCTCGCAGTTCAAGAAGGAGGCGATGTGATATGGCAAAGAAAAGCGGTCAGATGAAAACGCTGAAAAAGGTGCTGAAATATGTCGGCAGCTACGGCGGGTACATGGCAATTTCCGTTGTAATGGCGGCGGCTGTTGTGGCGCTTACGCTGTACGCGCCGCGGCTTATCGGCGAGGCTATCGACCTTATCATAGGCGTTGGCGAGGTGCATTTCAGGGAGCTTGGATTCAAGCTTGCGGAAATTGCAATCATAGTAGGAATCACAGCACTTTTGCAGTGGCTGATGAGCCTTGTCAACAACCGAATCACATTCCATATTGTGCGCGACGTGCGCAACGAGGCTTTCGAGAAGCTGGAAAGGCTGCCGTTAAGCTACATTGATTCGCACCAGTACGGCGATATCGTAAACCGCATAATTTCCGACGCCGACCAGTTTGCGGACGGCTTGCTTATGGGCTTTACGCAGCTTTTCACGGGCGTTGTGACGATTCTGGGAACGCTGTTCTTTCTGTTTTCGATAAGCTGGAAGATTGCGCTGGTGGTGGTTGTGGTAACGCCGCTGTCGCTGTTTATAGCGCGGTTTATCGCCAACAAGACCTACAATATGTTCAGGCTGCAGTCCGAAACCCGCGGCGAGCAGACCGCGTTTATTGATGAGATGATAGGCGGGCAGAAGGTGGTTCAGGCGTTTTCGCACGAGCAGTCTGCGCTGGAACAGTTCGACGAAATCAACGAGCGTCTTGCAAAGGCTTCGCTTAATGCGACGTTTTTCTCGTCGCTTACCAATCCCTCAACGCGCTTTGTAAACAGCGTGGTGTACGCGGGCGTTGCGCTTATGGGCGCGATTACCTGTATCGGTACGGCGGGCGCGGTAAATCCGTTTACGGTGGGAGAGCTCACCTGCTGCCTTTCGTACGCAAATCAGTACACCAAGCCGTTTAATGAGATTTCGGGCGTGGTAACGGAGCTGCAGAATGCGCTTGCGTGTGCGGCAAGGCTGTTTGAGCTGATTGAAGAAGAGCCGCAGACCCCCGAGCCGAAAAACGCGGAGATTCTGACGGATGTACAGGGCAGCGTAAAGCTGAATAATGTATATTTTTCGTATGTTCCGGAGAAAAAGCTTATCGAGGACCTTAATCTTGACGTCAAGCCCGGTCAGCGCATTGCGATTGTGGGACCCACGGGCTGCGGAAAGACTACGATAATCAATCTGCTGATGCGCTTTTATGATGTGAGCGGCGGCTCGATTGAGGTAGAGGGCAAAGATATCCGCGAGGTAACGCGCGACAGTCTGCGCGGCAGCTACGGAATGGTGCTGCAGGAGACATGGCTGCGCTCGGGAACAATCCGCGAGAATATAACCACGGGCAAGCCCGACGCTACGGACGAGGAGGTTATTGCAGCTGCAAAGGCGGCGCACGCGCACAGCTTTATCAAGCGGCTGCCGCAGGGCTACGATACGGTTATCACCGAGGACGGCGGCAGTCTTTCGCAGGGTCAGAAGCAGCTGCTGTGCATAGCGCGCGTTATGCTGTGCCTGCCGCCTATGCTGATTCTTGACGAGGCTACGTCGTCGATTGATACGCGCACGGAAATCAAGATTCAGGAGGCATTCTCGCGCATGATGAGCGGCAGAACCAGCTTTATTGTTGCGCACCGCCTTTCGACGATACGCGAGGCAGATGTGATTCTGGTTATGCGCGACGGTCATGTTATTGAGCAGGGCAATCACGAGCAGCTGCTGGCGCAGAACGGATTTTACGCTAATCTGTATAACAGTCAGTTTGCGGTATAAAATGAAGAACCCCGGAGCGAGAACTTCGGGGTTTTGTCGGCTGATAGACCGTGCAGCGAGAGCGTTTTTGGCGGGATTTCGCCCTCACACAAAATCCGAGTAAATCTGCGCAGACTTTCGCCCCACAACCGCGGAGATTTAATCGACTTGTGCGTGGGGCGACAGCCCGCCAAAAACGTTGACGCTCCGCGCTGTTTGCAAGTCTGTTCCAACAATCTAAAACCCCGGAGCGAAAACTCCGGGGTTATCTGATTCTTATTACTGCACAATCGCCTTAAGCTCGTCAAGCAGCTTGGTGTACATCTCCATCATAGGCTGGTGATGCTCGGCAATGAATTTCAAATCGTTGTCCTTTGCAGCAAACTCAAGCGCCTTTGCAGCCTCCGAAAGCTGCGTTGCGCCGATTGACAGCGACGAGCTTTTCAGGGCGTGTACGCTCACGCGGTAATCGTTGATGTTGTTGGAATCGTAAAATTCGGTGAGCTTTTCGCGCCTGTCGGAGTTTATGTACTCCGCGATTATCTCAAGATAAAAGCTCTCGTCGTTCATGCAGTACATCATGCCCGTTTCCGTGCTTAATATCTCGCCCAGCCTTTCCATAACGCTCTTGTCCTGCGGCGGTTCAACCGTCTGTGCGACCGTCTGCGCGGGCGCAGCCTCGGCGGGTTCTTCGCTGCCGAAATCCGTGATTATCTTGCTCTGCGGCAGGTGCTTGAGAATCAGCCACTCAAGGTCGGTATCGCGCACTGGCTTGGAAAGATACCCGTCAAAGCCCTCGCGCATATATTCGTCCTTCGCCGATACGATTGCGTTCGCCGTAAGCATGATTACGGGAGTTTTGCTGTTTATATACTCGCCCAGCGCCTTCATGTGGCGGAATACCTCAATTCCGTCCATATCGGGCATCATGTGGTCAAGGAAGATTATATCGTAGCGCTGCTTTTTAACAAGCTCCAGACACCTCGCGCCGCCCTCTGCGGTATCTATCTGCATCTGCGTGTTTTTCAGCAAGCCCTTGAACACCTTAAGATTCATCGGCACGTCGTCTACAACCAGTATTCTGGCTTCGGGCGCGCGGAATTTCTCCCTGTAAACCTCGTTGGTGTCCATGCGGCGGTATCTGTCGGCAAACAGCCCCATTGATTCGGTATCCGTAACCTCCTGCGGAATGGTAACGGTAAACTCCGAGCCCTTGCCGAACTCGCTTTGCACGTCAATGCTGCCGCCCATAAGCTCAATCAGCTGCTTTGTGATTTTAAGCCCCAGACCCGTGCCCTCAATGCTGCGGTTGTGCTTTTCGTCTATGCGCTGGAACGACCGGAACAGCTTTTCCATGTTCTCCTTGGAGATGCCAATACCCGTGTCCTTGACGGAAACAATCAGGTTGATGCGGTCGTCGTCGATACGCGACCAGTTTATCTTAAGCAGAACATAGCCCGTTTTGGTGTACTTTACGCCGTTTGTCAGCAGGTTTGAGATTATCTGCCTTACGCGCACCTCGTCTCCCACCAGATGAACGGGAACTGTGGGGTCGTTTTCAACGCGCAGCTCCAGACCGCTTTCCTGCGCCCTCATGTACAGCAGATTGTAGCAGTCGTTGATTACGGAGAACAGCTCGTAATTCGCGGGGATTATCTCCATTTTGCCCGATTCTATCTTCGAGAAATCAAGAATATCGTTTATCAGCGACAGCAGGCTTCTTCCCGCGCTTTGAATGTTCAGCGCGTATTCGCGTATTTCGGGGTCGGTGCATTCGCGCAGAATCATGGAATCCATGCCCAGCACGCCGTTTATGGGCGTTCTGATTTCGTGCGACATATTGGCAAGAAAGCTGCTCTTGCTGCGGCTTGCCGCAACAGCCTGCTCCTGCGCATTGCGGGCTTCCTGCGTAAGCTTTATCAGCTGCTGCCTCTGGGCGTGTATCAGCGAAATAACAAGCTCTGCGGTGTAGGAAAGCAGGAAAGTAATGCATACGGAAATAGCGCCCTCGGGAATAAATCTGGTATCCATACCCTTGTCAAAATAGCGGTTTATAAGAGCTATTGCAATTCCGACCACGCTGATTAACGTTACAGAGCGCGTGAGCTTTTTATCCACAAACACAATCGAGCACATCAGCGGGAAACAGAACACCAGCAGCGTCGGGGAGAAAACGTAATGCGTACTCGCAACCACCATGCACAGTATTGTCAGCGTATACACTACAAGGTAATTCTGCAGCTTGTTCTTCTCGGGGTATTTTTTCATCAGAATGTACTCTGTAAGAACAGCCGCGCAGTTGATAATTGTAGGCAGAATCAGGAATCTTTCGAGATACACTACCGGCTCATGCGCCATTGAGCCCTGAAACAGTATTACAATACTTATTCCTAACTCTATTACAAAAACGGCAACAACCATAATCAGATTCATGCGCATAAGCCGTGTGCGCCAGATTCCAACATCGCTTCTGTCAAGCAGGTCTTTCATTCTATCACCTCATTCCGAAAAAAGGGGCGTCATATCAGTCTGTCGAAAAACTGTTATTTGCCCGCGAAGCGGGCATTTAAATCCCATTTTTTGCCCCAGCTTTGCCGGGGCAAAAAATACTTCTATCCCAGCAAGTGTGCGGTTTGACGGCGTAGCCGACAAAACGTGCGCGTAGCTGGGATGTTTCGGCGCAGCAGGACGCTGCAAAGCCGAAACCAAAAGTCCGGCACGGATGCCGGACATCCAAGTTTCGGCGAGGGAAAGTCCCAACGGGACTTTTTCGACGGTCTCATATAACTACACATATATAGTATAACATATAGCGACATATTTTGCAAGATATCCGGATTGGACAATTTTAACGAATGTTTTTGCACATTTGTTCCCGCGTTTTGTAGTTTTATTGTCAAAAAATTAAAATTTTTTTGATTTTGCTATTGCAAAATGGCAAATACTGTGTTATAATCAAAATGTGTTACTATATAGGCGAAATTGTACTGTCGGTATATATTTCGTCAATATACACAACGGGGATTTCCGCGCAAGCGGGAAAAATAACGGAAAGGAAGATATATTATGACACTGAAAAAGAGAATCGCTGCGGCTGCCGTTGCGGGCTGCCTGTCTGTGACAAGCGCGGTTTCCGTGCCTGTGGTATCCTACGCAGCAACCACCAGACTTGACTCAAAAACTCCGGTTATGAGCGTTTACCCCGAGGTTTTCATGGTAAACGGCGCGCCCTGTGAAGCCTTTAACAATGCGCTGCTCAAGCTGCTTAAAAAGGATGACATTGACGACGTAACCTTTGCGGATTTGTACTCAATTACAAATCTAAATTTAAGCGGACTGGGTCTTGAGGGCGTTCCGAAGGCTGTTGAGTATATGCACAACCTTAAAACGCTGAATCTGTCCAAAAACAAGCTGCACACCGCTTCTGCCGATGAGATAGAGGCATTTCTCAAGACAAAGGCGGGCGAGGAGTACGGCACAACCGCAATGGGTATGGTCAACGACCTTGACGTTTCGGACTGTGTTCTGCTGAATACAATTGATATCAGCAACAACTACCTCACCGCAGTGCCCTCATGGTATGTGGCGCTGAATATCGCAACCAAGAAAATCGGCAATAACCTTATCAACGCTGACGACCAGCGCAGCATCAAGCTGCTTAACGATACCTACTATTTCATGGTAGGCGACCCGCTTAACGAGAACGAATTCAAGGACAAGGTGCTTTCCTCGCTGCGTTTAAGCGACGGAACAGCGCTGCCTGCATTCTTGTATGACCCCGACCTTCCTACATACAATGTTCCGGCTGATGATTCAGACCCCGACGTTAACACAAATGTTGAGGTTGAGGTAAAGCTTGCTCCCTACATCACCAACGGCATTGTAAGCAAGCCCAGCACCAGCATTATCACAGGTAAGGTTAAGCTGGTGTCCTCGTCGTCGGCTAACGCTCACACCACGGCAAGCTTTAAGGTGTACCTGCTTGACGGCAGCGACCCCTCTACGCTTAAAATCCGTCTGGAATCGCTGGTTGGCGAATGCGCTTCGCTTGTAAAGACCGATTACACCACCTCAAGCTGGACGGCATTTGAGGCAGCTCTTAAGACGGCGCAGGCGCTGCTTGGCTATTCAAGCGCAGACGCTGATATGCTTCAGTCGGCGCTGGATAATCTCGCCGCAAGAAAGGCAGAGCTGGTAAACGGCATTTCTTCCGCAACAAAGAAAACGCTCACCGACCTGCTTGCCATTGCAAAGAACTTCAAGGAAGCCGACTACACCGCAGAGAGCTGGATTCCCTTTGCAAAGGCTGTTGAAATGCTGACAAACGCCGCAAACAACGTTGACGCTTCGGTAATCGAGGCTAACGCGGCAATCAAGGCATATCAGGAGGCTCAAGCGGGACTCAAGCCCACAAATCTGGTTGACCCGGGCAAGGCGACAAAGGCGGATTTCGAGTCGATTTACGGCGAGAACAAGACGCTTTCGTTCAAGGGCGTAACGCGCGACAACTATTCGTATATCTGGTACTTCAACGGTCTGGATGTAAAGACCCCCGCAGATATGAACCTTTCTATCGCTTATGAATCCGCAAACGAAGAGGCTATTCGCTTTGAGGTTGGCAGCACAAGCGATTATCACATTGTATCCTTTGCCGAAAAGGGCATATTCCCGGGAGCTGCGACCGTTCGTCTGGATGTTTCCAAGACCTACAAGAACGGTACATATCGTCTGTACAAGTGGAACACCGCTGCAAAGGCAGGCGAGTTTGTGCAGGAGGTAAGCATTGTTGACGGAGTTACCGAGTTCTCGGTATCCTCGGGCGGAGATTACTTTATAAGCTCCGTTCTGCAGAACTTCCAGATGATTTCCTCCAGCTTTACCATTGACAACGCAAACCTTACAATCGTAAGCAGATTCAAGCAGAAATATACGGTTGCCGATTTCAGAAATGCCATTGACAACGGTCATGCGGTTGAGATTCTCAACGCGGACGGCTCGGCGGTCTCGGAGGCGCAGTACATTGCAACGGGCATGACCGCAAGAGCGGCTAACAGCGATGTTTATTACTCGCTGGTTGTACCGGGCGATATCGACGGCGACGGCAATGTTACAGCGCTTGACGCAGTGCAGATACTCAAGGCGATTATCGGCGAGATTTCGCTTGATACCTACGCAAAGAAGCTTGCTGCCGACCTCAACGGCGACAAGTGGGTAAGAGCTGATGACGCTGTATGCATTCTCAAGTATGTAATCGGCATTGACTGATTGTGTTTCTGCGCAGCATTCGGAGGCTAAATGAACACAAAAACAATAGCGGAAAATCGCAAGGCGCACCACGAGTATTTCATCATTGAGAGCTACGAGGCGGGCATTGAGCTGTTTGGCACGGAGGTAAAATCCATTCGTGCGGGCGGCGTCAATCTTAAGGATTCGTGGATTTCGATTGACAACGGCGAGGCATTTATCAGGAATATGCACATTGCGCCGTACGAAAAGGGCAACATCTTCAACCGCGACCCGTACAGGGTACGCAGGCTTCTGCTTCACAAAAAGGAGATTATGAAGCTGCTGGGGCAGGTAAAGCAGGGCGGCTACACGCTGATACCGATTTCGCTTTACTTCAAGGATTCGCGGGTAAAGGTGCAGGTGGGGCTGTGCAAGGGCAAGAAGCTTCACGATAAGCGCGACAGCATGGCGAAGCGTGATGCGGGCAGAGAAATTGAGCGCGCTATCAAGGAAAGAAACAGGTAATCCTGCCATGCAAATGCTCTGATAACAAAACGACCCTCCTATGGTTTATTCAGCCATAGGGGGTCTGCTTGTTGAAGGAGTTGTGCGGCAATTGCGGGGGGCATTGCAATATGATGTAAATTATCGTAGGCTGTGCCTTGTAACCGCGGAGCGTCAACGTTTTTGGCTACCTTTTGTCGGACAAAAGGTAGCAGGGGTGTGGGGGCGGCGCCCCCACGACTAGAGCGCAGCGACCAGCGGGGTATTGGTCAGCACCCGCCACGATTAAATTGCAAACCTCAACCCCCAAAAAAGCGCTAAAGGGGGGATAGGGGGAAAAACAAGAGTTTTTCCCCCATGCAACGCTTCAGCTTTATGAGGTGTCCCTCAAAAACAGTCCGGTGGACTGTTTCTTGACGTGCAGACAAAAAGCCCGCGGCACTATCTTTCGGCTTGCATTGTCGCAAACGGTTCACAGCACTGTTTCTTCACGTGCAAACTAAAAGCCCGCGGTACTATCTTTCGGCTTGCATTGTCGCAATCAGTCCACCGGACTGATTGCGAGGAATGATTCATCTTGGTTATGCGTTGCTGTTGGGGGGAAAACTCTTGTTTTCCCCCCTGTCCCCCCTTTAGCGCTTCTTGGCATTTTGGGCGCTGTGCGCTAACCGTGGTTGGTGCTGAACCACACCCCGCTGGGTCGCTGCGCTCCAGTGCGGGGGGCGCCGCCCCCCACACCCCCTGCTACCTTTTGTCCGACAAAAGGTAGCCAAAAACGTTGACGCTCCGCGGCTACATGGCGATAGTTTGCACGGATTTATGACAATTCGGCTGTGGGCATAAGCCCGCCAAAAACGTTGACGCTCCGCGGCTGTTGCCGTACTTTCTCTACAAGCTGACCCTCCTATGGTTTATTCAGCCATAGGGGGGATTTTTTACTTTAAGAAAGCATAAAATGAAAATAGCCCGAAATCATCAACGGGCGCTCGGAATATGCGAATGCAGTAAGCGTAATCGAGCGGTGATGTGCATACGTTTTGCACTTTACAAAGATTTTACATAACTGTTCTTTTCGATTTTACATCAATGCTGTACAATAGCAGATGTAAGCCGAAAGGTAAAATTATTTAACAAACGAAAGGAAAATCAACTATGAAAAAGACAATTGGAATCCTTGCAGCGGCAGTGATGATATGCGCAGCATTTACAGGCTGCTCCACAGAAAAGGAAGCGGTTACCACCGACGGCTCAACCTCTATGGAAAAGGTAATCGGCGTGCTGGGCGAAGCGTTTGAGGGCGATACGGGCATTACAGTCACCTATAACCCCACAGGCTCCGGCTCGGGCATTAAGGCGGTTGCGGCAGGCAGCTGCGATATCGGACTTTCCAGCCGTAATCTTAAGGACGAGGAAAAGTCACAGGGTCTTACCGAAACCGTTCTTGCATACGACGGCATTGCAATAATCGTAAACCCCGCAAATCCCGTTGAGGACCTCGATATTGATACTATCGCGGGAATTTACACCGGCGAAATCACAAACTGGAGCGAGCTTGGCGGCGCTGACGCTGAAATCGTTGTAATCGGCAGAGAGGCAGGCAGCGGTACGCGCGACGGCTTTGAATCAATCACCAAAACAAGCGAAAAGTGCAAATATCGTCAGGAGCTCACTTCAACAGGCGACGTTATCACAACCGTTTCGCAGAACCCCGACGCAATCGGCTATGCCTCGGTTGCCTCTGTAAAGGACACGGTAAAGGCGGTTAAGGTAGGCGGCGTTGAAGCTA
>JBJESB010000096.1:0-2927 GCA_051882575.1 Oscillospiraceae bacterium | reverse complement strand
GCTTTTGTAAAATTGCCCTCTCCACGAGTAGAACCGGAAGTTCCAACGAGGTCAAACCCACACGTTTTCATTGCAAAGGAAGATATACAAAGGATATTTGAACGCTTTCCGGAGCGGTCAACTGCCTATGTTCCCTTTATGCTAGGGTACAAATGCGGACTACGATTAGGCGAAGCATTTGGAATATGCTGGGAAGATATTGACCTTGACAAGAAAACAATCGAAGTCAACCGGCAGATTCAATGGATGGATAAAAACAAGGAAAATCCGGAAGCGGGCAGCTTTTGGTACTTTACCAAACCGAAATACGATAGCTTTAGGACTATCACGATAGACACCGAGTTGTGTGAGCTGCTGAAAAGAGAAAGAGAGCGTCAACGCAAAGCCCAAGACTATTATGGCGAACTCTATGTTCACAATTTCAGAACTCAATCCGGCAAACTGAATACCGTTGGTGATGGAGAGGAAGTTCATCTTGTCTGCATTAGAGAAAGCGGAGATTTTACACAGCCAAGAATTATGCAGCACACATCATCTGTCATCAATAAAAAGCTGAACATTGAGTTTGATTTCCATTCATTACGGCATACACATTGTAGTATGTTACTTTCAGCAGGAGCCAAGCCTAAGTATGTTCAGCAAAGGCTCGGTCACAAAAACATTCAGGTAACATTGCAGATTTATCAGCACCTTACTGAAGAAATGAAATCGCAAGGTGATGCAATACTTGAAAATATATTCTAATCTACTAAAACTGAATACTCTAAAGGCAGGCAAATACCTGCCTTTTTTATATATACAATTATGTTAATCCCCCCGCTCCGGGGATTATATACCTCCTACTCCGGTGGGCAGTTTTCCGTCTGCCCACCAATACGGTAAATCGCCGAAAGGCTTTTACATATATAAATCGGCAGACCGTTTTTTACTCCTTTTTAGCGGTCTGCCGATTCTCATAAAAAGGATTGCACTATTATAATATGGGAGGCTATTATGAACACACAGGACAAGAACAACCAGGCAGAGGCAGAACAGATATTCCTTGAAAGCTACATTGCTTTAACTGAGGTAGCTGCCGACCTTGTGGACACCGTCGAGGAACAGCGCAGAATTATCGACTTGCAGAGAGAACTCATCAAGACGCAGGGCGAGCTTATCAAGAGAGATAACGCTCTCATAAGTGTACTCCTTGCGGTATCTCCGCTATGCGAAAGTAAGGATCCCCTCGTCGAGGTGATCGACAAGCTGGTGGAGGTGTTCTGATAATGGAAGGAAAGAAACCTACGATTATCGCTGTTGCTAATCAGAAAGGCGGCGTCGGAAAAACCGTTACCGTGGTCAATCTTGCTGCGGCACTGGCAGAACTCGGCAATAAGGTTCTCTGTATTGACATCGACCCGCAGGGAAATTTAAGCGACTATCTCGGCTATGACTTTGACAACAATACTCATACCGTTGCTGACGTAATGAAAGGCACTTGCCGCCTGTCAAACTGTATCGTGTACAACGAGGCGGAGAATATCTACTATGTCCCCGCAGATATTACCCTTGCGACAGCAGACCTTTTCCTCGCTCAAACAATGTGCCGCGAACAGGTACTCCGTCATGCTATCGTCACCGATGAGGAAATTGACAAATTCGATTACATTCTGATTGATTGTCTGCCGTCACTCGGTATTCTTCTCACCAATGCGCTTGCTGTTGCGGACGGGGTGATTATCCCCGTGCAAATGCAGAAATTCGCACTCAACGGCATAGTGCAATTTGAGGATATATTCAATCTCGTAAAGGAGAACATCAATCCTAAACTCCGTATTTTCGGCATACTTGAAACCATGACCGAGCGCACCGCTATGTCTAGGGATATAGACAAGGTGCTGAACAATCGGTATAACGACCTTGTTTTCGGAACGAAGATAAGCCGCCGTATCGAAGCTGCCAACAGCACCGCCGAGAGAATATCTCTTGTATCAAAGAAAAGCTCTACTATCGGCGATCAGTACAGGCAGCTTGCACAGGAAATACTTAATAAGGAGGCTGCGGCAAATGGCGTTTAATCTGGAACCAAGCGCAAACAGCGGTAAGCTGAACAGCGAAGGTTTTCTTTCGGAGAAAAGCGAAAAGCTCATACCGATTGACAAACTCCTTGAATGGGATAATCAGCCGTTCAAACCATACTCGGATGACGCGCTGCGTACTCTTGCAGCGTCTATCAGTACAAATGGTCTGCTTACACCCATTATCGTCAGACCGGAGGGCGATAAATACCGAATTATCGCAGGTCATAACCGTGCGCGAGCCTGCCGAATGCTCGGCTGGACGGATATAACGGCAGTAGTTAAGGACACAGACGAGATACACGCAAAGCTGATGATGCTGGATACAAACCTCTGTCAGCGGCAGGCTCTTTCCCCGTCTGAACTAATCAGAGCTTACAAGGCGCAGTATGAGGTGTTGTCTGAGATCGAGGGTAAAGGCTACGGCGTTCAAAAAATAATAGCGGAGCAGTACAATCTCAACCGTAAGACGATCTCAAAATATCTGAAATGCGCCAGTTTATCCGACGCGCTGCTTGAACTGCTTGACGAGGGACGATTATCGTTCCGCACCGCAGAGATATTTGTGGGGCTATCCGAGGGCAATCAATCTGTCCTTGCAGAGTGGCTTGCAGATAATCCCTCTTTTGAAATGAACGAGGACTATGCAAGGCAGATCGCCGAGCAGGACAGATACGGACTTGACGAAGAAACGATCAACGAAATAGTCTTTAAGAAAAAAACAAAGCAGACAGAAACACCTGCCGTCCCTATTCCCGTTGAGAATAACCAAAAGCAGGACACAGCTACGGCAGAGGAGAAAACAAAGTCTGTTTCTGAAAACGAAACGCCATGCAAGGAACAGCCACCCGAAGAAACCTCGTCCGATAC
>JBJESB010000095.1:0-2938 GCA_051882575.1 Oscillospiraceae bacterium | reverse complement strand
GAAAAGGCTATGGACAGCGTAGAGCGCGAGCTGAATACTCCCTACGGCGCAATGGTAATGTACCCGCCGTATGTTAAGCACGGCTTTGACGGCGCTCTTATGCAGTGCTTCAACAAGTGCACCAAGGAGAACGCAGGTATCTTCTCGCAGCCGCAGGGCTGGCTGATTCTTGCCGAGTCCAAGCTGGGTCACGGCAACCGCGCATACAAGTACTGGACAGAGGCAGCGCCCGCAACCTACAACGACAACGCAGAGCACAGAGTGCTTGAGCCGTACGTTTACGGTCAGTTTGTTGAGGGCAAGGACAGCCCGTTCGCAGGCCGTGCGCACGTTCACTGGCTGACAGGTACGGCTTCAACGGTTATGGTAGGCACAACAGAGGGTATTCTCGGACTTAACCCCGAGATTAAGGGTCTTGTAATCGACCCGTCTATCCCCTCGGAGTGGAAGGAATTCACCATGGAAAAGACCTTCCGCGGCAAGAAGCTCCATGTTACCGTAAAGAACCCGAACGGCTCGGAGCACGGCGTTAAGAGCGTCACGGTAAACGGCGAGAAGATTGACGGCAAGCTTATCCTCGACTCTATCCTCAAGGCAGAGAACGATATCATTGTTGAGATGTAATTTTTGATATAGCAATCCCCCGTTCGTGTGAGCGGGGGATTTTTTGTTTTAATATACAGATTTTTGGGTCGGCATTTCTGCCGACCCAAAGTTAAGAGGATTTCATTATGAATAAAATATCACTTTCTGCGCTTCTTTGAAAGTGCAGCTACGCCGACAGAAGCAAGCAGGATTGCTGTAACTGCTGCAACAGACTCTGCACCTGTGTCCGGATTGCCCTTGCTGCCGTCGTTTTCGCTTGTATCAGTGTCGGGAGTATTGGGAGTATTGGGTGTATCGGGCGTGTCGGGTGTATCGGGAGTGTCGGGGGTGTCAGTATTGTCTACACCGTCAGCAAATGTCATAAAATATTCCTCGCCGTTTATTTTTACGCCAAACAGGTCTTTGCTAACAGCGAATACGCCGTCCGCTTCTATTTTCTCGGACACTGCCTTCATTTTTCTGTTGATAAGATAAGCCTTTCCGTCTTTAACTACCGGAGCGTAATCGCCGTTAAAGGCACCTGCGTCATCAAAGGTTGCAAGCAGCTCGCCGTCGCTGTTAATATAGCCCCATTTACCGTCACCGGTTTTAACCAGATACAGCTTGCCGTCTTTTGTTCCCATATAGGAATAGTAGTCGCTTATGCGCTTTCCGTTGGAGATGTCATAGAGTGCTGCTGCTTTTTCTTCTTCGTTATCCCTATTCTTATATGTTATTACAGACTTATTGTTTATTATATCGGATAATTCGTATAATTTGCAAAAAGCAACATTTTCGTCTGAACCGGGTATTTTAATAGACGGAAAATAACCGTCCTCAATCATTGTTACTTCCATAGTATCAGCGTTGCACACCAGCAATTTCCAAGCACCAAGTACGCCCGAGCGAGTGCTCCAGTTATCAATGTATCCGAAGGCGTATCCATTTGAGCAGTTTGTACCCAACAATGTAACAATGTCACCTGCTTCAGTCCAAACTGTTTCGGTTGAGCCATCCTTGCCTATAAGAACCATATTCCATACGCTGTCAAAAATCCTAAAATCATCATCATCTTCGCTAATATTGTCCCACTTGCTGGGGTATAAAACTAATCCCGCATAATCGCTGTTAACAAGATGGCAACATTGGTAATAATAATAATCTTTCTGGTGTTCTTGGTCAAGTCTTGAGTACATAGGGTCAAGATGCACCCCGGTTATGTCAACAGGAATTTTTTCTCCGTCCGGCGTTGTAAGTGTGATGTTAAGGTCAGCCGTATTTTTTGAAACAGGATTGAGAACTCTTTCAATGATATAGCCATCATCGCTCATGCCAAACCATTCATCGGAAACCTTAGTTATAGTCAGGGTATCGGTGCCGTTAAAGTCGTACATATACCATTTTACATAGCTGCCATCTGTTCCAATGTTAACCAATCCGCTGCAGTCTTTAAACCAAGCGAGTTTTGTGTAATCAACATTGCCCTTTACCTTGACATCGGAGTAAGAGAACTTTCCGGATTTCTGCCATGCGTCAATATCATCCTTGGTTATTGAGTAGAAGCCGGTCGCAAATTCGTCCTTTTCAATCGCGAAAAGCCCGTCGTCATGACAATGTCCGATTCCCTCATTGTCTGCGCTGACAGTGGTTACAGGCTCTACAAGCAGTTTTTTCTTGCTTGCCGCAGAAGCAGGCAGCGAGAACGCTGATGTCGCTACGGCTAATGCAGCGGCTGCACAGCCAATTCTTTTGAATTTCATATACAAAACCTCCAAAAAAAATCTAAACAAATGATAAAACATTTGTTTTCACATATATTATAATGTAATATCTTGTATTTGTCAAGAGTTTCTAATGAAATATGTTATGATTTTTCAGTAAGAAAGGAATGATATAACATGGCATATTACAAAAGAATACGAGAACTTCGTGAGGACAACGACAAAACACAGCGTGAAATAGCAGAATATCTCGGTACACCATATCAATACTATTCGGTATATGAAAAGGGCGGCAGCGAAATATCATTTGAACGCGCCATTGCATTGGCTAAATACTATAATGTTAGCCTTGACTATCTAGCGGAGCTTACCGATGTGAAAACAAACTCGTCGGTAAACACACAATCGGATAATCTGCGCACTCTGGTGGATATCATAAATAAAATGCAGCCAAAAGAAAAAAAGCAGCTTATTGATATTCTGAAGGTTTTAATAAAAACACTAAACGAAAAGTGAATCCGTTATTTCTTTGTTTATCTTATCTAAAAAATCCCGAAAGCCAAAACTTTCGGGATTTCAGTCTGTCGAAAAAGTCCAGCAAAGGCTGGGCTTTTTTGCGTAAATGTGGTATA
>JBJESB010000094.1:0-38933 GCA_051882575.1 Oscillospiraceae bacterium | reverse complement strand
ATGACCGAACAGGAGGTATTCCCGCTTAGCGAAAGCATAAACGGCGACAAGCTGTTTTTAATAAGAAAGACAAGCCTCAAAATGAGCGCGAATGAAGCTTATATCGTGGTTGCAACCCGAGTAAGCGGACTTGCGACTGCGGTTCAGCAGATACAGAATCTAATAAATCTCTTCCTGCTTATCGGCGGAATTGCGCTGGTTGTAATATTTATGATAATCGAAAATATCACAGCAGGCGCCGCAAGAAAGCTGAAGCGCTCCGTTGATAAAATAGCAGTCGGACAGTATGATACAAAGCTCAACATCAACACGGGCGATGAGATGGAGGAGCTTGCGATTTCGGTTCAGGCGCTTTCAAATCATATTGTTGACAAGACGACCAGCTTAGAGCGGCTTAATAATTCCTATTACCGCTTTGTACCGCTCAGCTTCCTTAAAACACTGGGCGAAACCAAGATTGAGCTTGTAAGCAAGTCGCTGCACACCAAGCGCGTAATGACGGTGCTGTTTTTGCGGTTTGAGTTCTCGCAGCCGCTTGCCAACATGGAGGCTCAGGATATATTCGAGAGCATCAATTCCGTGTTTGAGCAGGTAATCCCGATAATCAACAGCCATGAGGGCACTGCGTACAACTTCCTGTTCAACGGCTTCAATGCTATCTTTTCAGAGCAGCCCGAGCAGGCGCTTCAGGCGGCGATAAAGGTACGCGAGGTAGTAAGCGCATTCAATGAGGTTCAGCGTGTACAGAACAAACGCACGGTTGATGTTCGCATAGTAATCAGCCGCGGAGAGGTACTGCTGGGCTTTATCGGCGACGAAAAGCGTATGGAGCCGACAGCGGTTGCGACTGCAATATCGCAGTGCGAGGAGATAGAGGGTCTGTGCTCCGAAAGCGGAATGTACATTGTTTGCTCCGACGACGCATACAATTATTTGCCCAAGGGCAAATACAGAAGCCGCTGCATAGGCAGATACAGAACCTCCGAGGGCGATTATCACAAGCTGTATGATATGTTTGACAGCGACCCGTATTCACTGGTTAAGCTCAAGGAGCAGCTTATGACAAAATTTGAGCTGGGTGTGGCATTGTTTGAAAAGAAAGACTTTATCAATGCGCGAAAGATATTCATGGATATTGTAAAATATGCGGCAGACGACGGTGTTTCCCGTAATTATATGTATCTTTCCGAGCATAATATTTCTTCGGAAATCAAGCAGCTCACATATACTGTGTATAACAATCCCGGTGAATAAACCTTTGGCAAAAAACTGGCAGAGAGGTAAACGCAGACAATGATAAAATCACTGATTGGAAGCATTAAACTGGTTTTTCGTGTGCTGAAAAACATGGCGGTACGCCCGTTTGTAATTCTGTACAATAAAATCAGGTTTTTCTTCAGCGCGGGCAGAATTGTTCAGAAGATTCCGAACGCCGCATTGAAGCTCCCCAAGATAATCAAGTCCAAGCCTGAAAAGCGTGAGGATTATTTTGACTGGGGCTCGTTCTACATAGCAAAATCACTGGTTCTGACCATTGTTATTCTGCTTATTCTGATACCTCTGATTATAATTTTCCTTATTGTACCGCTGTTTACAAGCTGGTTCGGCGTAAAGAGCTTCTACATTGAGGACAACGCGCTCAATTCCTACAACGGCAGAGTACAGGTCTACTATGACGAGAAGTTCGAGCAGCTGTCGTTTGAGGGCAGACTTAAAGACGGTCAGAAGATTGAGTTCGGCGAGGAATTTTACGAGAACGGGCGAAGCAAGTATTCCGGCAATTATGAGGAAGACAAATTCAGCGGCGAGGGCATTCTGTACTATAACGACGGCTCCCTGCAGTATCGCGGTTCATTTGCCGAGGGTCGATATGAGGGTATCGGCGAGCTTCACACCGAGGATGGAAAAATCTATTCCGGCACCTTTGAAAAGGGTCAAATCAACGGCTCGGGTACAATCAAAGACGGTAACAGCATTTATTACGAGGGTGAGTTTGAAAACGGCGAGATAACAGGCAGCGGCAGAATCATGTACCCTAACGGCGTGGAGCATTACAACGGTAATTTCAAAAACGGTCTGCCCGAGGGCAAGCTGCTGGAATACTATGAAAACGGCACGCTGAAATACAACGGAATGTTCACTGCGGGTTTATACAACGGCGCAGGCGTTCTGTATTCTGAAAACGGCACGAAGATTTATTCGGGCGATTTTGAGCGCGGAGTATACAGCGGCAGCGGAAATCTGTTTGACGAAAACGGCAGCAAGCGCTACGTCGGAGAGTTTGAAGCAGGCAAGTACAGCGGTGACGGTGTATTGTACCTTGACGACGGCAGTAAAATAACCGCAGCCTTTGATAACGGCGAGGTAAGCGGCACTGGTGTGCGAACCTTTGCAAACGGCATGAAATATGAGGGCGCATTCATCGGCACGGATTTCAACGGTATGGGCAAGCTTACAGACGCAGTCGGCAGCTATTCATTCACGGGTTCATTTGTCGATAACGACATAGATTTCGGCGCAATTTTCCCAAGCGATATAACCGCTGTGCGCGAGATGTTTGAGGATAAGCTGACACAGACGGTTTCGGAGGATTGCTTCTATCTTGATAATTCGGGTCTGGGAATTACAATGCGTTGCAGCTTTGCCGGTTCGGACCAGCCCGCAGCAATAACCGAGATTTGTTCCGCACCGCTTATCAGCGGCGCAGTTGAGGTTAAGTCTCGTGCTGATATAAATGCACCCAATGCAATCTCTGTCGAGAAAACCGATAAGCGGCTTTCGGCATGGGCAGCGAAAAAGTACGGTATCGACGCTTCAGAGGCTGAATGCTACGAGGCAAAATACGAGAATTCGACCGTTTACTTTTGGGTAGTCGGCGGAAAACTGGTGCTTAAAACCGCACTGCCCGCTCAAAACAGTGGGAACAGCGGCGGTGCAGGCTCGGGTGATGAAATAAGCAGCGGATTGACTGCCGAGGAGATTAGGGCAATTTTTGAAGAATTCGGGCTTGATATTGAGGATTTCAGAAGTCTTGGTTTTTGATTACAGCAAACGAAAGGAGCAATGGGAATGAAGAAGCGTATTGCGGGCATTCTGGCTGTGATAGCAATAATAGCTGCTGCGGCTGAAGCCTCTGCGTACACACTGTATTCGCAGAACTCCGCGGCAAAAATCGCTGCACAAAGCATAACCGAGGAACTCGCCGATATCAACGCGCAGATAGCAGCTGCTGAAAAGAGCTACTCTCCCAACGCCGATATAAAATATCTTGCAGAGCAGGAAGCAAAGCAGAACGAACCTGCCCCTGCCGAATCCGAGCAGGCAGAATCCGCCCCCACCGAACCTGCCCCTGCCGAATCCGAGCCGACGGAATCCGCACTCACCGAATCCGCACCTGTTGAGGAATCGGAGCATATAGCCGAGGAATCTCCGCTGGGCTTTGATATGAAGGAATTTGCAGGGCTTTATGAAAAGCGGCTTGAGCTTTCGCAGCAGCTGATGGATGATACAGCGGCGCAGACAAACGAGCTTATCAAAATGCTGATGGAGTATGATATCTCGCTGAAAAAGCTGACATTAAGCAACGAGCGCTACAATCGGCTGAAAGCCAATGCCGAAAAGCTGTATGCAGAGTTCCGGACAGGCGGATGTGCGTATTCCGATTATGAGGCACTTGAAAAAGAAACCGAAAAGATGTATTATAATATAAAGGAGCAGATTTTTGGTATTGGTGTACTCAAGGGTGAGATTGAGGCGCTAACGGGCGAAACGCTTACCGACAGCTTTGATTTCGACAGCATTTATCTTATCACCGATGCGCTTGCGCTTGAAAACGGAAAGCTTGCGGATATGTCGCAGCTTTCGTCAATCGCCGACCCTGTTCTTACGGAGGAAAAGGAAGCCGAGGAGCAGGAAGCGCCGGATTATTCGGGAGAAATCAACAGTGCAGTCAAAGCGTATTACAAGCTAGGCACTGCACTTAGAACCTACATTGAGGCTTGCGAGGCGTATAAAATCGGCTGCTCCGACCTTAAACTGGAGCGTATCACCGCCGAGCAGCTTCTTGAATTGCAGACAACAAAAGAAGACGAGTATCTAAACGTCTGCGCTGCCAAAGCAGAATACACCTCGGCTCTGCTGGATTTGGACGCAGCGGCAGGCACTGCGTTGACTTACCGCTACGGAATGAGCGGCGGGCTTATCGGCGAATGCAGAAAGGTATGCGACGAGGAATCAAAGGGCAAGGGTCTTTGGAAGGTAATTGAGTGTGACGGAAAGCGTTATTTCAGCGTGGCTTCTTACCCCATGCTGCTTGACGAGTACGAGGATGATTACTACGGCTATTATACCGTTGAGTACAACGGCAAGCAGATAGGCAAAGCGAATATCGGCGCTTCGTGCAGATTATCCGCCGTTAAGTACAAGGACGGGAAGAATACTGCAAGGGTCACGTTTTATGAGGCAAACGGCAGGGTTTACAGCTATACGGTTTCGGTATTTGCGCCGTTTGGCGGTTTTGTTACAACAAAGTAAGGGAGTGTTGATTGATGACGGATTATACCGCAATATTTGAAGCAGGTGATTCTCTGGTTGAGATGTTCCGCGGGGAAATGACGCCCGAGCCAATAGCAAAGGCAGAGCAGATTGGCTTGTGCGAGCCGCAGTCTCCGGAGGATTTTCAGCTTACGGTGTGGATATATAATATTGAAGAGGTAAAAGACACCGGTATCCGCGCGGGTTATGTTCCCGACCCGGAGAACCCCAATATTGAGCGGTATTCGCCAATACAGCTGAAGCTGTTTGCACTTGTTTCCGCTCATTCAAAGGCTCCCGCGGCGCAGAAATGCTCCGATGAGTACCGAATAATCGGCAGGGCGGTGCAGCTTGTGCGCGATAATCCCTCAATTCCCAAAAAATATCTGCGCGGGACAATCCGCGACCAGCAGGAGCCTGTGCTTCTTGAAATAACCAAGCTGGGCACGGAGGAAATCTCGCGTATCTGGAACAACTCCCAGAAAACGATTAAGCCCTCTTTCGGCATAACAATTTCTCAGGTTTTCATTCAGTCCAATCGAATAAGAGAAGCTGCTTCGCGTGTTGCTTCTGCAAAATTCGATACTAACCCGATGGAAAATGCAAAGAGAAAGTGAGAACGAGCATGATAAGCAGACTTTCCTGTGTTCTTAAGCTTAACAGCAGTATAGACAGCGCTGATTTGCTGACCAATGATGTCACAATATATTCCGATGGCGTCAGATATCGTCATACATATAAAAAAGGCAGCTTCTTTGTGCTTTCCGATATGTCCGAGGGCGAGCATCTGATTAAGATAACCTCATGGAAGTATCAGACAGCAGAAATAAAGATTAACGTAGATTACAGCGTGAATTTCGATATAAGCATGGTGCGCTATGTGATTATGAATCCTTCTCCGTCGCACCCTACGGCTGCAAAGCTGCCTTCGATACGCGGCAGCTTCGGCAGGCAGACCGACTATTATATTCTCCGCGAGGACTGCGAGCTGAAGATTGCAGAGGATTCTGCGAAGGAGGGCAGCGATAAGGTCAAGCTGTTTTCCTCGGTTGGAAAGCCCGTATTCCCGTCTGTATTCCTAATCAAAGACAAAACAGAATCCAAGCATGAGTTTGTTGTAATCAAGGGTCTTGACGGCGATTCATTTTTGCTGGACAGCCCGCTTATGTATGCGCACGCGCGCTCAACATCCGTTGTTCCGCTGATAAAGCTGACCTCAGAGGCTGACGGCAGCTTTTTTGCGGTGCTTTCGGGCGGATTCAAGAAAGATGACAGCGGCAGATATCTGGTGAAGCTGTTTGCAGATAAAGGCGGAAAGCTGGTTTCAAAGGAAATCACCGCCGCAGACAGGGGCGAAACCGCGCTCGGACTTATCGAGGTATAACGGAAAGGACAGTATTAAATGGCAAATTTAGTTGTACAAACTGCGATATGTCAGTGTACATTTGGAGTGGCACCTGCGCCTCTTACGGTAACATCGCAGCAGACTGTTACCGGAGTAAATCAACTGGCTGCTACTATAATGGATATACCCAAGCCGCCAACTTCGTTCGGAATGTGCAGCAGCCCGGGTAATCCGGCTGTAATTACAGCAACCGCACAGTCGCGAGGAATATTCTGGCCGGTTCCGTTTGTTCCCGGACCGTATGTTCCGGTTCCGTGTATGCCTGCGTGCACTCCATGGACGCCCGGCTCGCCTACTGTGCTGATAAACAATTTCCCGGCATTGAATAATACTTCAAAATGTATGTGCTCGTTCGGTGGTGTGATAAATATAAATATGACGCCGGCTTTGACTATACAGGTTCCGTAAAGGAAAGGAGCGTCAGAAGTTGAACAGAATAAAAACATTGCTTGCGCTGCTTCTCGGCGCACTGATGGCACTGGTAATGCAAAGGCAGTTTATAGTAAAAACCGATGCAATGGATGATTTGTACAGCGGAATTGTGTTTACGCGGCTTGCAGTTGAATCGCAGCAGTATACCCGACAGATAGAATACGGCTTGAAAAACGGAAAGGAACTGGATAAGTTTTATAATATTCAGAACATTCTGTCAGAGGTAAAGCGATGCAGCTCATACACTAACGGCGCGTACATAGTTTCTGCCGATAATAAGCTGCTGTATTCGTTGAGTGAACAGGATGAGGATTCCATAACCACAATGAGCGTCTCTCACAATTTCTCGGACGGCGAAGTGTATTCGGTGTATAATGAATCTGCGCGTGAGAGATATATACTCACAATACCGATATACGGAAAATCAGATGTGCTGTGCGGATATTTGCTTTTGAACATCAGCCATGCAGCCATTGATAACGTTGTGGACGTTTACAGACAAGAGTATTTAATTCAGACCTATGTTATTGGAATTGAGCTGTATCTGTTTGGCGCGGTTCTGCTGATAAATTTTGTGAAGAGACCCCAGCGTGTGTATTTTGATTCTTCACGGATTATTGTATCGGTATGCTGCCTTTCTGCGCTTCTTGACGGCGCAATTTCGGTAATCATGCTGAAAATCAGGTTTGAAGAAATTATACAGCAGTCAGTATCGAAAATCACCATGACCTTGCAGAACGACCTTGACACCGTGCAAAGCAAGGGCGCTTCGTTAAGCCAGATTTTTGACCTTAACAGCTGGCTTTTGGAAAACTGCGGTGATATTCCGTTTATTGATAACCTGATTTATGATAAGAATTACAAAATAACCGCGATAATCTCGGATAGCTACATAACAAATCAGACCTTGTCCTTTGCGCTGACAATAGCGATTGTGCTGGGAGTAAGCGCGCTGATAGGCTTTGCGCTGATTATGCTGTCCGTTATTGCCGATAAGTATAATTCCAAGAAAATGATAAACAGGGGAGAAGCGAAGAAAGATGATAACCAAAGAAGACTTGCTGCTCACGCTTAACAAGCACAGAATAAGCAATGCGTTCCTGATTAGTACAGCCGAGAAGCAGCAGGAGCCCGAAGCGTACCTTCGCGGTGATTCCGCAGTGGTATATGAACCGCATGACAGCTCATATCTGTTCAGCCTTGCAAGGGGCGAGGACTTTGCTGAACTGGTAAAGCAGCTAAAGCACCCGTTCAGGACCTTCTACATCAATGATAAGGCGTATGCAGACGCTGTGCGGAGTGTTTTTCCGGGCGCAAAGCTGCATGATTATCTTCAGTATTATATTGAGTCCTCCGATTTTGAATTTGATGAGAAGGATATTAACCCTGACCTAGAAATAGTGCGGATAGACACAAGCTGGACAGACTATATTCTGTCCACCTATAAAAGCAAGGAGTTTTCGCGCAGGGAGTACATTGATGAGTGCATAGAAACTCTGCCGTGCTTCGGCGCTGTATACAACGGCGAAAAGGTAGGCTATATTCTGGTGCATACCAACGGAGAACTGGGACCGATACTGATTTCTCCGGAGGTACGGGGAATGGGCTTTGCGAAAACGCTGAATCAGTATATGTTTAACGAATACACCAAGCTTGCAAGCATAGGCTGCCTGTTTGTTCATCTTGATAACAAGAATTCGCAGCGACTTTGCTCTACTTCAATAATTAAGCCGTATGAAAAAACAATTATCTGGGCTTATATATAAAGAAAGGTGAGATACTATGAAATTAAGAGGAATATTAAAAAGAACTGCGGCGGCAATCCTCGCGGCTGTTGCAGTTACCTCGTTCAGCGGATGTAATAATTACACTGCGGGAAATGGTGAAATAGTTGACGTGGAACAGCCCGAGAGCGGCTCCACAACCACAACAAGAGCATACCTCCCGTGTAAGAAGGAGGGAGGCGGAAAGTTCAGAATTGCGTATGTTGATATCGACCCGTACAACCCGACCTTCCGCATGACCTATTATGCGATTGAGAGCCTTAAGGATTTGGGCTGGCTGACCTATGATGAGCTTCCGTTTGACCCCGAAACCGATTCGGATTCGCTTGCTCTGGTAAACTGGCTTGCAGACAATGCGCAAAGCGAGTACCTTGAGTTTTCAAAGGACACAAATTTCTTCACCATATACAGCACAGAGGATGAGATTTATCAAAGCCTGAAGCAGAATATCGACAACGGAAAGATTGATATAATTCTTTGCATGGCAACGTCTGTATCGCAGATGGTAGAGAGTTTCAATTTTGATGTTCCTGTACTTATGTACGGAATCGCCGACGCAGTAGGCTCGGGTCTTGTTGCTTCTGCGGAGGATTCGGGAAATGACAACTACTGGGCGCATATCGACTCCTCGGCATTTTCCAGACAGCTTCAGTATTATTATGATACTATACCGTTCAATAATATCGGCATTGTGTATGAAAATGAAATAGTTGCCTCTGTTGATGATTACCGAAAGGTAGCTGAGGAGAACAATTTCAAGATGACAGAGTATCAGCTTAAGAGAGCGGATTATGATACGGATGAAGCATATTATGAGCAGCTGGGCAGAATTTACGACAAGATGATTTCGCAGGACAAGGTTGACGCCTATGTTATTACCACAACACTGATTACAGACGTAAATCAGGCGAAGAAGCTCATGCAGAAGTTCATTGACAATAACATACCGGTATTCTCGCAGATAGACTCTGTTCTGGTGCAGGAGGGCGCTGCGCTGATGATAGTTGACCCGCGTGACGCAACAGAAACAGGTCCGTTTGTGGCGAATATCATAGGCTCCGTGCTTAACGGCTCCAAGCCGCGTGATTTGGAGCAGGAGTACAGCAGCAAGCCGTTCCTCAAGCTCAATCTTGATGTCGCTGATAAGATAAACTTCCAGCCGACATTTGAGATGCTGATTGCTTGTGAAGAGGTGTTCTGCGAACGTAATAATACTGCCGAGGTATCGTGATGAAAAAAACAAAAGTAGCTAAAAAAATATGGATTCTGGTTGTGTTCTCTGTCTTTATTGCAATAGCCATGTCATTTGTTTCATGGCTGATATATGCGGTATTTGCAGAGAGCTACCGTGACATTAAGCAGCAGTACTATTCTGTTGTATCGCGTCAGGTTGTAGAGGATATTGAAAACTCCGTTAAGAACGGCAAGGATATTGAGCGCTTCTACGGCATGGACAAAAAGCTGAACAATATGCTTGACCTTATCAGTACATCCGCAATTCCTGTGAATACCGCGATTACCGATTCACAGGGCGTGATTCTGTACACCTCTTATGCATTAAGTCAGCAAAAGAGTGACTTTGACGCGCTGGTACGCGGCGAGAATACGCTTGCAAACATAAGGTTTGATAACGACAATGCAGCATATCGAATAGTAAATCAAAACGGATATGATGTAATGATTCAGCCCATATATGATACCGAAAAAGCACAGATTGGCTCAATGGTGCTGTTTTACGAGTCAGAAGCCGTTGAGCGCGAGCTGCTGCCGCAGAAACAGAGCAGTAATTATGTAACAATGGTATGTGCAGGCTCTGTTATCTTCATTCTGCTCTTGTACTTTATTCTGATTCCCCGCAGCATAACCGAGGATGTCGAGAATGCCGAGGAGAATACTCTGGCTAATTATGAGCACAAGCAGCGTCAGAACAGATTTATGTTTGTGATTCCTGTTGTGTTAATCATGGCGGGACTAATGGTACAGTGCTTTGTATCGTACAATTTCTACCAGAAGCGTTACAGAGACGTAATGTTTGAGGGCGCAACCGGTATTTCAAGGTATTTAGGCGAAATTATCGACGACCTAAATTCCAAGGGCGTTCCGTACGAGAAGATGAACGGTCTTGCGGAGTATCTTTCAACCAAGGTAAAGGATTCGCCGCTGCTGTGGAATGTAAGCATAGTAAATGTTTACGCCGACACCTCGGGAATCCTTAGCCACGACAGTGAGTACAATGTTTCAATGCCGATAGGCGAGATTTCGGAGCAGTTTGAAAATATGCATATCAATGTCGAGATATCCAAGGAATACATTGATAACAAGATGATAAATATGTTGTTGGTATTCGTTGTAGCGTTTGCTGTGGCGATATTGATGATATATGAGCTGCTGAAGCTGCCCGACAGCCTGTTTGCGCGAATGTCAAAGACGTACAGCACATCAAAAGCCGAGCAGGCAAAATCCGTTGCGCCTGCCGTAAGGCTCGGAGCGTTCATTGCTTATACGGGTCTTTACGCTGCAACGCCGTTCTCTGCGGTTCTGATTTCGCACTGGAACAAGAGCCTGTTCGGATTGTCGGTATCATTCCTTGCATCCGTGCCGATGACAGCGGAGCTGCTTGCGACAATGCTTTGCTCGCTGTTGCTGCTGCCTGTGTACAAGCGTCTGAATCTTAAGCTGGTATTCTCGGTTTCTGCTTTGCTTTCGGTAGCTGCAAACATTGTTTGCTTTGTTGTAGGCGGTCCTGCCGAGCTAATCGTATGCAGATTTGTTTCCGGTATCGGATTTGCGGGAATCAAGTATTCGCTTAATTCGATTGTATCGCAGGGCTCCGATTCCGAAGCGACCACCACCGACAATCTTGCGGCGCTTAACGCAGGACTGCTGGGCGGAATTACCTGCGGCGCATCCTTGGGCGCAATAATTGCAAGCTCAATAAGCGTACAGACCACATATCTGATTGCAGGCGTGCTGATGGCGTCGTTTATTCTGCTTATGCTTGCACTTTCACCGTGGAAGCTTATTGCGGAAAACACCGCGGTAGAGGAATCCGCTGTAAAGAAGAGCTCTTCAAAGAAAAAGGGCGGCGTTTTCTCGCTTGTATTCAATTTTGATTTCCTGCGGTATGCTTTGCTGGTAGCCGTACCGCTGAACTTCGGACTTATGTTTATTGTAGCGTTCTTCCCGGGATTTGTAACATCACTGGGACTGCCCGAGATAACAACGTCATACGGCTATCTTATCAACGGTATGATTGGTATATATGCCGGTCCGAAGCTCCTTAAAGCGCTGTCGCAGAAAATCGGCAGAACCGCCTGTGTATTCATCACACTGGTGCTTGCAGCGGTATCTGTGCTTATTCTCAATATTGACCTTCCTCTGATAATCGTTCTGGTAAGCGTTGGCTTGCTGGGTCTTTTCGACGGCTTTGGTACGCCTGCCTCCAGCGATTACTATGTAAATATGCCTTCGGTTAAGAGGGTAGGAGTTAATCAGGGTCTTGCTGTTCTCAACGTAATCGGCAGCATAATACAGACCTTCAGCCCGATTCTCTATTCGGTAATTCTTGCAGGCGGCAATGTCGGAATTACTGTTCTTGGAATAGCGTTCGGTGTTTGCGCATTCCTGTTCGCCGTAACCTCGGGAATTAGCGCAAAGAAGCGCGAGAAACAGACAAACTAATTTCTTTCGGAGGAACACATGGAGTTCAGTTTCAGGATAATCGACTGCCGCGAGCTTAACGGATTCCGCAGCTATCTTACAGCAGAAACGGCTGCGCTTATTGAAAACAAAGCCCAAAATGTTCTTGCCGTAGGCGCTGTTACAGGCAGAAATGCCTGCGGCGCAGCGGCGGCTCTGGTTAACGGAAGCTCTGCGGAAATAACCGATTTGTTTGTTGACAAGCAGATACGCAGCAGCGGAGCAGGCAGCTTTCTGATGGATATACTGCTTGATACGTTGCTGGGAATGGGAATCACCGAAATAGGCATAAACTATGTGATGAGCAGCGAGGATGCCTCAAAGCTGGGCTCTATACTTAAGCGGCGCGGCTTCAGCGAGCCTGTTGAACGTTCACGGGTCTACAAAGCGCAGGCGCGGGCATTTTCCGAGGCTGATTATATTGAGGAGATATTTGGTGAGCTTCATCGCAGCGAGTACGAGCTCAAGTCATTTGCGGAGCTTGCACCCGAAATATTGTCCGAGCTGGAATCAGACAGCGGTATACAGAGCAATCTGTCGTGGCGCGAGCTGAAATCCAAAGCCGATACGGAGATTTCTTCGGCGCTGATACGAAACGGCAGGGTAGAGATGTATTTTCTGTGCCGTCAGACGAACAGAGATTTTGTAATTCTGTCGGCAAATTCGCGCGAGAACGCGCTGGCAGGCGATTTTTACTTTGTTTTTACCGATATGATGACCCGCTGCGAAAAGCGAATCGGCTCTAAAGACTATAACCTGTGCTTTTCTGCTGTCGGCACAATGGTAAAACGCGTCGTTGGCAGATTACCTCGGGATAAGGTCACGGAGTATGTTGAAATGATTTCCGATTATAAGGCATAATAAAACAGAGGGGGCATTTGCTCCCTCTCTTAACTTATTATACCGTTATATCATTTCTGATTTTCTCAAGGGTTTTCTCTCCTATACCGTTCACTCGGGTGAGGTCCTCAATTGTGGCGAAATTCCCGTGAAGCTCGCGGTATTCCACAATCGCCTGTGCCTTGACATCCCCGATACCCGTCAGAGTTTTCAGCTGCGCTGCCGTTGCGGTGTTGATGTTGATTAGCCTGTCATTTTGCGTCGTTTGTGCGGTGGTTTGAACATCGGATGAATACGGCTTTTGTTCGATAATAAGGTAATCGGTCTGCTGCGCGGACGTTTGCGGCTCGTCAATTGAGGTTTCAACGGGCGCGTCGGTCTGATGTATAACCTCGCTTTCGGTATGAGCTTCAGTCGGTTGAATATCTTCCGGCTCGGAATAAACGGATGTTACGGTTTTGGTTTGGGTGGTTTGCGGCGGTGATTCGTTTGAATCGGTGTTCAGCGCAGAGGATGCCTGATGAGAGGTGTGAATTATTGTAAGCGTTTCGGATTGCGGGTAATTTCTGAAGGCGCACAGCATAACTATCGCCACGAACAGAATTATTACAACCGCCTTGAACACTGCTATCGGGGAAAACCTCATACCATCACCACGCTATAAAAGATTGATAAGTATATTCTAGCATAGACGATATTGTTTGTCAAACAAATTTGAGAAAAAAGTCGAAAAAATCTAAAAAAATTTCTGAAAACGCTTGACAAACGGAAAATGATGTTGTATAATATCAAGGTAATAAAGAAGAGCCACCACACTCTCACCCGCCGGCGTTAAGTCTGTCAGGCGCGGTTGTTTAACAAAGAATAGTACCGAAAGGTGTATCTGTTAAGCGTGAGTAGTGTGCTCACGCTTTTTTATTTCACAGAGCTTAAATGGTTGAATTTATGGAAAGGCGGTGTTTCAACATCGGCACGAAAGAGCAGCTCATCAATGAGGAAATTCGCGAGAAGGAAGTAAGAGTAGTAGGACCCGAGGGCGACCAGCTTGGAATAATGCCAACGGAAGACGCACTTGCAAAGGCAATAGAGGCAGACCTTGACCTTGTACTTATTGCACCGAGCGCAAATCCTCCGGTATGCCGCATCATGGATTACGGCAAGTATCGTTTTGAGCAGACAAAGAGGGAAAAGGAAGCGAAGAAGAATCAGAAGCAGGCAGAGGTAAAGGAAATCAAGATGTCGCTGAATATCGACACAAACGATTTCAATATCAAGGTTAAGAACTGCATCAAGTTTCTTCAGAATGGCGATAAGGTAAAGGTAACCATTCGTTTCAGACGTGCGCGCGAGATGTCGCACATGAACCTCAGCGAAGAATTGATGAAAAGATTCCTGGAGGCCGTGGCGGAATACGGTACATCTGATAAGCCGTCAAAGCTCGAGGGCAAGAATTACGCAATAGTACTCAGCCCCAAGAAATGATAAGCGCGAAAGGCGCACAAAAACTCAAGGAGGAAACCAAAATGCCTAAGATTAAAACACACAGTGGAGCAAAAAAGCGCTTCAAGCTGACCAAGACCGGTAAGGTAAAGATGCAGCACTGCGGCAAGCGCCACATTCTTACAAAGAAGACCACCAAGCGCAAGAGAGGTCTTAGAGTAGGCGCATACGCTGATGTTACCAATGTAGCAGCGGTAAAGAGCCTGATTCCGTACAAATAATTTCAGCGGAGGGCAATCCGCAGTATACAAAAAACTAGGAGGAAACAAACATGGCACGCATCAAGGGCGCACTTGCAACTCGCAAGAGAAGAAATAGAACATTAAAGCTGGCAAAGGGCTACTGGGGCGGTAAGAGCAGACTTTTCAAGACCGCAAAGGAAGCCGTATGGAAGTCGGGTAAGTATGCATATATTGGCAGAAGACTGAAGAAGAGAGATTTCAGAAAGCTCTGGATTACAAGAATCTCTGCTGCATGCAAGGCTAACGGCATGAATTATTCGTCATTTATGAACGGTCTCAAGAAGGCAAACATCACACTCAACAGAAAGATGCTTTCCGAGATTGCAATTAACGATGCCGCAGGCTTTACAGCGCTTACCGAAAAGGCAAAGGCAGCACTTTAATCGTGATATATCTCACGCTCATAAAAGGGCGTGAGATTTTTCGCTATGTAGGGGGATTATTTCCGATGGTGATAACATCAAGGAAAAATGACGCTGTAAGGCGTTTCAGGGAGCTTTCGCACGAAAAAAAGCTGCGGGATGAGCAGGGAGTTTTCGTGATAGAGGGCGACCATCTTTGTAGCGAGGCGGCGAAGCTTGGGCTGGAGCTGGTGAGTGTTTTTGTAACCGAGAAGGCAAAGGAAAAATACCCGCAGACCGTTGCGCTGCTTGGCGAGAAATGCGCTGTTACGGTAATATCCGATGAGCTTGCGGAATATATTTCCGATACGCGAAGCCCGCAGGGGCTTTTTGCAGAAGTTCGCAGAAAGCCGCAGAGCGAGCCGGGCGGAACGCGGCTGCTTATGCTTGATGGAGTACAGGACCCGGGCAATGTCGGCACAATGATACGCACCGCAGAGGCGCTGGGAATCGACGGCGTTGTACTTTCTGAAAACTGCGCTGACGTCTATTCGCCGAAAACACTGCGCTCGGCAATGGGCAGTGTTTTCAGAATACCCTGCATAACGGGCAGCCTTACGGAAATCATAACAGAGCTGAAATCGGAGGGCTTTGCGGTTTACGGCGCAATGCTTGACGAAACGGCTTGCGCGCTTGGCAGGGCAGAGTTCCCCGAAAAATGCGCTGTGGTGATAGGCAGCGAGGGCAGAGGAATCAGCGAAGCGGTAAAATCGGTCTGCACAGGCGGATTGTACATACCGATAATCGGCGCTGAATCGCTGAATGCCGCGGCTGCGGCGGCGGTAATCTGCTGGGAGCTGAAGCGAAACAGATAATGCCTGTAAAATCGCGAACGGTACCGCAAAACCGAAAGCCGTTCTTTCGGCTTTGCGGTGCTCTACACGAAAAAGATTGGAGTTTTATAATTGGCAAAGCTAATAATTTTGGAGTCGCCCTCAAAGGCGAAAACAGTAAAAAAGTATCTTGGCGAGGGGTATGATGTAATCGCCTCAACGGGACACATTATCGACCTTCCCAAAAGCAAGCTGGGCGTTGATATCGAGCATGATTTTACGCCGCAGTATGTGAATATGAAGGACAAGGCAGAGGTAATCAAGGAGCTGAAAAAACACGCCAAAAGCGCCGAAACCGTTTACCTTGCAACCGACCCTGACCGCGAGGGTGAAGCAATAGCGTGGCATCTTGCGCATTTGCTGAACATTGACGAGAGCGCGCAGGTGCGCGTTACATTCAACGAGATTACAAAGTCGGGCGTTCAGGCGGGAATGAGCAACCCGAGGACGATAGATTCCGATGTGGTTGACGCCCAGCAGGCGCGCAGAGTGCTTGACCGTATCGTTGGCTACAAGCTGTCGCCGTTTCTGTGGAAAAAGGTTCGCCGCGGACTGTCTGCGGGCAGAGTGCAGTCGGTTGCGGTAAGACTAATCGTTGACCGCGAGAATGAGATTCGCTCGTTTAAGTCGCAGGAATACTGGAGCATTGACGCAAAGCTTACGGCGTCATCCTCAAAAAAGGCGTTTTCTGCAAAGCTTGCCGAGGTTGACGGCGAAAAGGTGAGCATTGAAAACAAGGAGCAGGCAGACGCTATTCTTGCCAGACTGGAGAATGCAGAGTACGTTGTAACCTCTGTGAAGAAATCCCAGCGTAAGAAGCAGCCCGCGCCGCCGTTTACCACATCAACACTTCAGCAGGAAGCATCCCGCAGACTTTCGTTTCAGGCGAGAAGAACCATGAAAGCGGCGCAGGAGCTGTACGAAGGTATTGATGTAGCGGGAATGGGCGCTGTCGGTCTGATTACTTATATGAGAACCGATTCGCTGCGTATTTCCGACGAGGCAAAGACGGCTGCCGCAGAGCTTATCAAGGAGCTTTACGGCGCAGAGTATCTGCCCGAAAAGCCGCGGACATTCCGCTCAAAGAGCAATGCGCAGGATGCGCACGAGGCAATTCGCCCCACAACGGTGAGCCTTACTCCCGATAAGGTGAAAAGCTCGCTTACATCAGACCAGTATAAGCTGTACAAGCTGATTTGGGAACGCTTTATGGCTAGCCAGATGCAGAATGCGGTAATGGATACGGTTTCCGCCGAAATATCTGCTGCGGGCTGTCTGTTCAAGGCGAGCGGATATTCCGTTAAGTTTGACGGATTCACCAAGCTGTATGAGGAGTCGCGCGAGGGCGATTCGGAGCAGGGCGGAGCGCTGCCCAAGCTTGAAAAGAACGAGAAGCTGAAAGCAAAAGAGGTTGTGGGCAATCAGCATTTCACGCAGCCGCCCGCAAGATTCAACGAGGCTTCGCTTATCAAGGAGCTTGAAGAGAACGGAATCGGCAGACCGTCAACCTACGCGCCGACGATTTCAACGATTCTTGACAGGCATTATGTAGAGCGCGAAAGCGGAAATCAGCTTAAGCCCACATCACTGGGCGAGGTTATAACCGAGCTGCTGAAGGACCATTTCAACAATATCGTTGACGTAAAGTTTACGGCGAAAATGGAATCCGAGCTTGATAACATTGAGCACGGCACCATGAACTGGGTAGAGGTTCTGCGCAGATTCTACGGCGGGTTCTCCAAGTCGCTGGAGAAAGCCGAGACCGATATGGAGGGCAAGCGCGTAAAAGTACCCGATGAGCCAACGGATATAATCTGCGAGGAATGCGGTAAGCCCATGGTTATAAAAATCGGACCGTACGGCAAGTTTTTGGGCTGTTCGGGCTTCCCCGAGTGCAAATTCACCAAGAAGATAGTCACCGAGACCAAAGGCACCTGCCCCAAGTGCGGCAAGAAGATGCTTGCAAAGAAATCCAAAAAGGGCAAGCCCTTCTATGGCTGCGAGGATTACAAGGGCTGCGCATTCATGTCGTGGGATTTGCCGATTGAGGAGAAATGCCCAGTGTGCGGCTCGTCGCTGTTCAAGAAAGCGGGCAAAATGGGCAAAATCTATTGTGCGCATGAGGGCTGTACATTTGAAAAGCCCGCCGACGGCGCAAAGGAATAATTATGAAAGTCAGAGTAATAGGCGCGGGGCTTGCAGGGTGCGAGGCGGCTGTTCAGCTGGCAAGGCGAGGATTTGACGTCGAGCTTTGCGAGATGAAGCCGCAGAAATACTCGCCCGCGCATAAATATCAGGGCTTTGCGGAGCTTGTCTGCTCAAATTCGCTGAAAGCCGCGCGTGTAGAGAGCGCGTGCGGTCTATTGAAAGAGGAAATGCGCAGATTCGGCTCTGTGATACTGGAAGCAGCCGCAAAAACCGCAGTACCCGCAGGCGGCGCTCTTGCGGTCAACCGAACGGAATTTTCCGACGAGGTGACAAGGCTTGTACGCTCCTACCCGAATATAACCGTGATAAGCGGCGAGGTAACGGAGCTTCCGACGGAGAACGCTGTGATTTGTACAGGTCCGCTGACTTCCGACGCGCTTGCGGAAAAGATTCGCGGGCTGTGCGGCGACGGAATCAGCTTTTACGACGCCGCTGCGCCGATTGTTACAGCAGAGAGTATCAACTTTGACAGAGCGTTTTTTCAGACGCGGTACGACAAGGGTGACGCAGATTACATCAACTGCCCCATGACGCGCGAGGAGTACGAGGCGTTCTATGAAGCGCTGATACACGCCGAGAGCGCTCCGCTGAAAGAGTTCGACCGTCCCGAGGAGAAATCGGGGATGAGGGTGTATGAGGGCTGTATGCCCGTTGAGGTGCTTGCAAAGCGCGGAATTGAAAGCGTTCGTTACGGGTGCATGAAGCCCGTGGGACTTACCGACCCGCATACCGGCAGACGACCTTATGCAGCGGTTCAGCTTCGTAAGGAAAACTGCGAGGGTACGATGTATAATATTGTCGGTTTTCAGACGAATCTGAAATTCGGCGAGCAGAAGCGCGTTTTTTCTATGATTCCGGGGCTGGAAAATGCAGAGTTTGTCCGTTACGGGGTAATGCACCGCAATACATTTATAGACAGCCCGCGCCTGCTTGACGAGCATTTTATGGTTAAAGGCTCCGATAATGTATTTTTCGGCGGGCAGATAACCGGCGTTGAGGGCTATGTAGAAAGCGCCGCAAGCGGAATAATTGCAGGCAGAGCGCTTGCCGACAGACTTTGCGGTATTGCACCGATTAGCCTTCCGCGAACAACAATGCTTGGCGCGCTGACGGCATATATCAGTGACCCCGGTGTGACAAATTTTCAGCCCATGGGTGCGAATATGGGAATACTGCCCGCGCTTGAGCAGAATATCCGGGGCAAACAGGAAAAGTACGCGGCTTATGCCGAACGAGCGCTTGCAGATTTGGACAAGGCATTGAAGCAATCCTGAAAAGCAGCTGCGATAAGGAGAAAAATATGAAGATTGTAATAGACGGCTTTGGCGGCGATAACGCTCCCGATGAGGTATTAAAGGGCGCGGCGCTTGCTGTTAAAGAGCTTGGCATTGAGGTAGCCGTAACAGGCGAGCCCGATGTTCTGAAAGAGCGTATGACAGCGCTGAAGATACCCGAAAACGGAATTGAGATAGTAGAGGCTCACGGGGTAATTACCACCGAGGACTCACCGCTGACGATTGCCAAGGAGAATGTGGGAACATCAATGGGCAGGGCATTTACATACCTTGCCGAGGGCAAAGCCGAGGCAGTAATCAGCGCAGGCAGTACTGCTGCGATAGTGGTAGGCGGCTCGCGCATTGAAAAGCGCATAAAGGGCGTAAAGAGGGCAGCTCTTGTTCCGCTCATGCCCAGCGAGGGCGGAAAGCGCTACTGTGTGCTTGACGGCGGAGCAAATCTTGAGTGCCGCCCCGAGATGCTTCAGCAGTTTGCTATTCTGGGAAGCATTTTCATGGAGAAAACAATGGGCATACCCAATCCGAAGGTAGGCTTGCTTAATATCGGCACAGAGGAAGAAAAGGGCAGAGAGCTGGAGCATGAAACGCTGAAGCTGCTGCGCGAAACTCCGGTTAATTTTGTGGGATATGTAGAGGGCAGAGACGTTCCGCTGGGAGCTGTTGATGTTCTGATTACCGACGGATTCACGGGGAATGTTTACCTTAAAGCGTGCGAGGGCATGGGCGTGCTGATGAAAAACGGCATGAAGAAGATGTTCTATGCAAACCCGCTGACAAAGCTCGGCGCGTTGTTTGTAAGAAAGCAGATAAAGGAATTTGCGCAGCAGATGGATTACAAGACCATAGGCGGAGCGCCGCTGCTGGGAACTGCGAAGCCTGTGTTCAAGGCGCACGGCAGCTCCGACGCGCTTGCTTTTCTGGGGGCTTTCAGGCAGGCGAAGCGCTTTGTTGAGAATCACGCTATTGACGAGATGACCGAAGCTATTGCAAGGCTTGGTGTAAAGGAAGATTGAAATGTCTGAACTTACGGATTTACAGAAGAAGATTGGCTATACATTCAAGAATCAGAAGTATTTAGAGCAGGCAATGACGCATTCCAGCTACTCTAACGGCAAGAATAACGGCAGCAATGAGCGGTTGGAGTTTCTGGGCGACAGCGTGCTGCAGATAACGGTTTCGCAGTATTTGTTCACTAACATGACCGAGGTTCCCGAGGGTGGACTTACAAAGCTGCGCGCGTCTATTGTCTGTGAGAATTCGCTGTACAGCTTTTCAAAGCGAATAGATTTGGGCAGATATATTCTGCTGGGCAAGGGCGAGGAAATGACCGGCGGCAGAGAGCGCCGCTCGATTCTTGCAGACGCATTTGAAGCGCTGATTGCCGCGATATTTCTTGACGGCGGAATGGATGAGGCGCAGAAATTCATCATGCGGTTTGTGCCGTCGATTGAGGCTCTGCGCAGCGGCAAGGTAAAGCTTGGCGATTACAAAACGATATTGCAGGAGATTATCCAGCAGAATCCCGAGGAGCATATAGCATACGAGATAAGCGAGGAAGAGGGCGAGGCGCACCGCAAGACCTTCCATGCCAGCGTAATGCTCAACGGGCAGTCAATCGGCAGGGGAAGCGGCGCGAGCAAAAAGGAAGCCGAGCAGGCTGCTGCAAAGGAAGCCATAGGTCTTATGGGCTATGAAACAGACTAACATATCCATATTTATTCCGCATTTAGGCTGTCCGCACAGGTGCAGCTTCTGCGACCAGCGCAAAATCAGCGGTGAAACAAAGCCGCCCCGTGGCGCGGATGTAAAGAATCTGCTTGCGCAGCAGGCGGAGCATCTTGTGCAGAAAAACATGACAGCCGAGATAGCCTTTTTCGGCGGCAGCTTTACGGCAATACCGCGGGACTACATGACCGAGCTGCTGGAAGTGGCATCCGAAGCTGTGCGGGAGTATCCCGCATATACCGGCATACGCTGTTCAACCCGCCCCGACTGCATTGACGACGATGTGCTTTCTTTGCTTAAAAGCTACGGTATGACCGCAGTTGAATTAGGCGCACAGTCCATGTCCGACGAGGTGCTGACAGCAAACGAGCGCGGGCATTCAGCAGAGGATATCCGCAGGGCGTCTGCGCTGATAAAATCCTACGGAATCGAGCTTGGTCTGCAGATGATGACGGGGCTGTATAAGGACACCGCGGATTACTGCCGATACACTGCGCGGGAGTTTATAAAGCTTTCGCCCGCTACTGTCAGAATCTACCCGACGGTTATTCTGCGCGGAACAAGGCTGGGTGCGCTTTTTGAAAGCGGCGAGTACAGCTCTTTTTCGCAGGAAGAGACAATTGAGCTTTGTGCGCAGCTGCTGAAAATGTTTGACGAGAGTGGGATTAAGGTCATACGAATGGGCTTGCACGCAAGCGAGCAGGTCGAGCGGGAAATGCTGGGCGGGGTATATCATCCGGCGTTCCGTGAGCTTTGCGAAAGCAGACTTTTTTTGAATGACATGAAACAGATTCTTTCCCCACTGCAAAAGGGAGAGTATGTAATATATACCGACGGCAGAAATATCAGCAAGGCAGTCGGAAACAAGCGCGGCAATATCCTTGCGCTTGCACAGCTTGGCTATAATGTCACCGTCAGGGAGCGCAGCGGGGAGTATCTCCTTGCCGAGCAGAAAAAATGAGAACGAGGTAATTGATGTTTTTTAAGTCGCTGGAAATACAGGGATTCAAGTCCTTTGCGGACAAGACCGTACTGCATTTTGATACAAAGACCACAGCAGTTGTAGGAAGCAACGGCAACGGTAAGAGTAATATTAGTGACGCGCTGCGCTGGGTAATGGGAGAGCAGGGCGCAAAAACTCTGCGCGGCGAAAAAATGGAGGATGTAATCTTCCATGGAACGGTTGAGCGCAAGCCGATGGGCTTTGCAAAGGTAGCGCTGACTATCGACAATACCGACCGTGCGCTGGGCGTTGACGCTGATGAGGTTGTGATTTCGCGCAAGCTGTATCGTTCGGGCGAGAGCGAGTATCTGATTAACGGTCAGCGTTCGCGCTTGAAGGATATACAGGAGCTGCTGATGGGAACGGGTCTTGGCAGAGACGGTTATTCCATTATCGGTCAGGGCAGAGTTGCAGAAATTGTCAATGCCCGCGGAACACAGCGCCGCGAGATTTTTGAAGAAGCGGCAGGCGTATCGCTTTTCCTGCACAAAAAGCAGGAGGCTGAAAAGCAGCTTGCTTCCGCAGAGGAGAACATTACGCGCCAGAAGGATATTCTGGCAGTGGATGAAAAGCGTCTGCCAAAGCTTAAGGAGCAGTCCGAAAAGGCGGTTCTTGCCGCAGAGCTTATGGCTGAAAAGAAAGAGCTTGATATCTCGGTCAGCGCCGCAAGGCTTGCAGAAAAGAGCTCTGCGCTGAAGTCGCTTGACGACGATATTCTGAAGAATCAGGCGCAGCGCGAGCATTTTGAGCATGACGCAGCACGGATTGAAGCGCAGATTGAGCAGTCAGCCAACGAGAGAATGCGTATTCAGGCAGAGGTAGACCGCTTTCGCAGGAGCCGTGAAACGGCGAAGGATGAAATCGCAGAGCTTCAGGCGCAGATAAAGGTGCTGGAGGCAAGGCTTGAATCCAACGAGGAACGCCGCCGGGAGCTGAATAAACAGCTGCGCGACGCACAGGAAAACGGCGCGGGCTTTGACAAGGAAATAAGCGACGCCAACGAGATAATAAAATCCCGGACAGACGAGGCTGAAAGGCTTATGTCAGAGCATAACGCCAAGCAGGAGGAGCTTACATCCATAACCCGCAGCAACGAGCAGGCAGACAAGGCATATTCCGATATTGAGAAGAAGCTTGCCGAGCAGTTCAGAACGCGTTCCGAGGAAAATTTCAAGCAGCTTCAGGCGCAGCGCGCAGTTGAGAGTGCCGAGGAGAAAAAGCGGATTTTTCTGCAGGATATGGGCAACAGCGAGGAAAAGCTGGAGGAGTACCGAAAGTCCCGCAGTGAGGCAGAGCAAGCGCTTGAGGGAATCAACAGCAAGCGTGATGAGATGAAAAACCGACTTGCGGGCTTTGAGCGGCTTGCGGGCGGTAAGAAAAAGCGCCGCGACGAGGCAAAGCAGTCGCTTGACGCGCTGATGAAGGACTTTACCGATTGTCAGAGCCGCTGCAAGGTGCTTGAAGATTTTGAGAAGAGCATGGGCAGCTACTATCGCAGCGTAAAGGAGATTATTCAGGCATCAAACAGGGGCGAGTTAAGCGGAATACACGGTATAGTTGCAGATGTAATAACAATGGACAAGCGGTATGTTACGGCTATTGAAACCGTGCTGTCCTCGTCGGTAATGCAGTACATAATCGTTGACAACGAGGAAACCGCAAAGCGCTGCATTCGTTTTTTGCAGAGCAGAGACGCAGGCAGAGCCACAATGCTGCCGCTCACCGCAATCAAGGGCAGAACGCTCAACGAGCCTTCTCTTGAATATGAGGAGGGCTTTGAGGGAATCGCAAGCGACCTTGTAAAATTTGATGATGTATATGGTGAGATTGTACGCTCGCTGCTTGGCACGACCGTTGTCGTTGATGATATCGACACGGCGTCATATATCGGTAAGAAATACCACAATAAATTCAGAATTGTTACGCTTGACGGACAGCTTGTAAACGCGGGCGGTTCATATACGGGCGGAAGCACAAGCAAATCCTCGGGACTTATCTCGCGAAAGCAGGATATCGAAGAGCTTCGTGCAAGAATCAAATCGCTTTCGGCACAGCGCAAGGAGCTGGAGGAGCAGTATCGTCAGTATCATGAGGAAGTAGAAAAGTACGCCATTGAGATGGACGGCATGAACGACGAGCTTCGTGCGCTTGACAATGACGAGATACGTCTGAAAGCGGAAATATCGCGTCTGGAAAGCCTGATATTACAGCTCACCGACCAAGATAAAACCGCAAAGCTCACCATAATGAGCTATGACTCGGAAATCAGACAGCAGCAGGCAATTGTTGACGAAAGCGCAAAGGCGATTGCAGATTGCGATAAAGCCATTGATGAGCTTAATGTTCAGCTGACAGCCTCGGGCAGCGAGCGAGAAGATATTGCGCAGCACATCCGCGAGATATCAGCGGAGCTTGACGAGCTGAACAGGCTGATAAATGCGGCAAACAACGAGATTGCCATACAGCAGAACAACATCCGCAATTTTGAAGAAAACCGCCGAATGCTGCTTAAAAACAGCGGCGAGTTTCAGCAGACCATGACAAAGCTTGATGAAAGCGACGCCGAAACAAGGGTTGAGATAGAGCGTCTGCGCGCACAGGCAGTCTCCCGCAGCGAGAATATAACCGAGCATGAGGGTGATATTGAAGCGTCGCAGAAGCAGGTTAACGAGCTTGAGATGAAGATTGAATCCCTGCGCCGCGATGTGAGTGAAATCAATCGCAGCAAGGAGAAATACACGGGCGAGGCAGCGCGTCTGGATGAGCGCAGAGTGGCAATGCAGCGCGAATACGATACCATAGTTAAGCAGCTGTTTGACCGCTATGAGCTGACGGTATCGCAGGCAGTGCAGGAGGCAAAGCCGGTTGAAAATCTGATGTCTGCCGAGAACGACCTTGCAGAGCTGAATCGCAAAATCAGCGCGCTGGGCAGCGTAAACATGGATTCAATCGAGGAATATCAGCAGGTATCCGAGCGGTATGCTTTTCAGATGGAGCAGCTTGCAGATATTGAGAAATCCAAACGCGAGCTTGAGCAGCTTATCGAAAGGCTCACGGGCGATATTAAGACGCGGTTTTTGAACAGCTTTGAGGAAATCAACCGCTACTTCAAGGAGATATTTGTGGTGATTTTCGGCAAGGGCGCACACGCCGAGCTGGAGCTTATGGACCCTGACGATGTGCTTAATTCGGGCATTGAAATTAAGGCTGCGCCCCCGGGCAAGGTAATCAAGAACCTGATTTCGCTCTCGGGCGGCGAGCAGGCGATGGTTGCGATAACCATATACCTTGCAATACTAAAGCACCGCCCCACGCCTTTCTGTATGCTTGACGAGGTGGATGCGCCGCTTGATGATGTCAATGTTGAGAAATACATAACATACCTTAATCAGTTCAGCAATCAGACGCAGCTTATGGTAATCACACACCGCCGCGGTACGATTGAGGGCTGCGCTGTGCTTTACGGCGTGTTTATGCAGGAAAAGGGCGTTTCACGTCTGCTGCGCAAGGAGCTTACGGACGACCTTGATGTAGAATTGAGCTAACGGAGGTTATATGGGTTTTTGGGATAAATTCAAGAAGAAAAAGAATGATGAAATTGCAGAGGAATCCGACGAGGAAGCATTGCAGACCGTAGAATCGGATGAATCTGAGGAATCCGATAACATGGTGAGTGAAGCTGACGAAATCCCCGAGGAATTACCCGAATCAGCTGTCAATGAGGATTTTGAGGAATCCGTTGAGGCTGAAGAAAGCATACCCGAGGATGAGCCCTTTGAGGAACAGCCCGAGGAACCGGAAAAAACAGGATTTTTCAGCAAGCTGAAAAACGGGCTGAAAAAGACAAAGGACAGCTTTGTAAGCAAAATCGAGCTTCTGGTGAACAGCTTTACAAAAATTGACGAGGATTTCTTCGAGGAGCTTGAAGAAACCATGATTCTCTCCGATATCGGTGCAGAAACCTCTGTTGAAATCTGCGACAGGCTGCGCACCGAGGTAAAGCGCACGGGAACCACCGACCCCGCGGAGGTTAAGAGCCTGCTGCGCGGAATAATTGCAGATATGCTGACGGGAGAAAACGAGCTGAAGCTGGATACCAAGCCGTCTGTTATAATGGTTATAGGCGTAAACGGCGCGGGCAAAACCACAACAATCGGCAAGCTAGCGGCTAATCTGAAGAATCAGGGCAAGCGCGTAATTGTTGCGGCGGCAGATACGTTCCGTGCTGCGGCAATAGACCAGCTCAATGTCTGGACAGACCGCGCAGGCGTGGAAATTGTCAAGCACAGCGAGGGCAGCGACCCTGCCGCAGTAGTATTTGACGCGATATCAGCGGCAAAGGCGCGCGGAGCGGATGTTGTTCTGTGCGATACTGCGGGCAGACTTCACAACAAGAAGAACCTCATGGAGGAGCTTAAGAAAATCAACCGAGTAGTAATGCGCGAGCTGCCCGAATCCAGCATAGAAACGCTGCTTGTGCTGGACGCAACAACGGGACAGAATGCAGTAAGTCAGGCAAAACTTTTCAGTGAAACTGCTGAAATTACGGGAATTGCGCTAACAAAGCTTGACGGAACCGCAAAAGGTGGTATAATTATACCTATAAAGAACGAGCTGGGAATCCCCGTAAAGCTGGTTGGCGTGGGTGAAAAAATCGACGACCTTCAGCCGTTTATTCCCGGCGACTATGTAAATATTTTATTTGAATAAATCTGGAAAGGAATTTTTATGACAAACCATCACAATTCAAGCGAGGAACAGTCCGCCCCCAATCAGCCCGAACGAAAACAGATTATTCTTGCTTCCAATAATGCAGGCAAGATTCGCGAGTTCAAGAAGCTGTTTGACAATTTTGGCTTTGAGGTAATATCAATGCGTGACGCAGGCTTCACCGACGAAATAATCGAGGACGGCGACACGTTTGAAGAAAACGCGCATATCAAGGCGCGCACGGTATATGAAGCAACGGGTCTGCCAACAATAGCAGATGACAGCGGACTTGAGATTGATTTTCTGGGCGGCGCACCGGGCGTGTATTCGGCGCGCTATGCAGGTGAGGGCGCAAGTGACGCCGACCGCTGCGAAAAGGTACTGGAGGAAATGCACGACGCGCCAAGACCTTTGCGTGACGCGCGGTTTGTATGCTCGCTGTACATGATTCTGGGCGAGGATGACGAGTATTCCGTCAGAGGAACGGTTTCGGGCTATATCGGCGACAAGCTCGTCGGGAAGAACGGCTTTGGCTACGACCCGATATTTATGCTTGATGATGACGAAAGCATGGCGACAATCGACGAGGATGAAAAGAATAAAATCAGCCACCGCGCGAATGCCTTTGCGCAGCTTGCAGAGATTCTTAAGGAGAAATTCAACTGATGCTTACAAGTAAACAGAGAGCGCATCTGCGTTCAATTGCGCAGAGCTATACGACGATATTTTTTGTAGGAAAGCAGGGCTTGGGCGACGAGCTTATCAAGCAGCTTGACGACGCTTTGACAGCCCGCGAGCTTATCAAGGTTGGTGTGCAGGAAAACTGCGAGTACACCTCGCGCGAGGCAGCTGATATGGTAGCAGGGCAGCTGGGTGCTGATGTGGTGCAGGTTATAGGAAGAAAATTTGTACTCTGGCGCAGGAGCAAGGACCCCAAGAAGAGGGTGATTGAGCTTGATTAAAGCAGGAATTTTCGGCGGAGCGTTCAACCCGGTTCACAAGGGTCATGTACGGCTTGCCGAGGAAGCGGTAAAGCAGCTGAAGCTGAAAAAGCTGTTCATTATTCCAACCTATGAATCCCCGCACAAAATGACAAAGCTTGCCCCGTTTGACGACCGCGCAGAGATGTGCCGCCGTGCATTCGGGCATATTGAGGGCGCAGAGATTAGCGATATTGAGCGGACTCTCGGCGGAATCAGCTATACGATAAACACTGTCCGCGAGCTGAAAAGCCGGTATCCCGACAATCAGTTTTATCTGCTAATCGGCGGCGATATGCTGTTCTATTTTGAAAAGTGGTACAAGTACGAATCGCTACTGAAGGAAACGACGGTATGCGCAGTAGCCCGCGACAATGACAGCCTTGTTGACATGATGGAGTATGCAAACGAAATCGGCAGAATCAAGGTTCTGCCAACGCAGGCGATTGAGATTTCATCCACAGACATTCGCGAAAAGCTGCTTTCGGGCAGTGACATTTCGGAGCTTGTACCGCAGGGTGTAGCCGAATACATTGCGGAAAAGAATCTGTACAGATAACGGAGGTAGTTCGGATTGAGCAAATTCGAGGAATTTGACCGGTACGAAAAGCTGATAAAGGAGCGCCTTTCCAAAAAGCGCTTTACACACAGCATGAATGTAGCGCAGGCTTGTCTGGAGCTTGCAAAGCGTTACGGCGGTGATGAAAAGCGCTGCTATCTTGCGGGAATACTGCATGATATAATGAAAGAGGAAATCCCCGAAAAGCAGCGGCAGATGACCGTAGAAAGCGGCTTGTCACCCGACCCCGCAGAGCTTGAAACTCAAGCGTTGTGGCATGGAGTGGCAGGCGCATATTATGTGCGTGAAAAGCTGAAAATAGATGATGACGAGATAGTATCCGCGATACGTTTTCATACTATTGGCTGCGCAAGAATGACGCTGCTGGAAAAAATTCTGTATCTTGGCGATATGATTTCCGAGGAGCGCAGCTACAAGGATGTTGACAAATTCAGAAAAATCTGCTATGATGATATAGATAAGGCTATGTCCGTTGCGCTGATATACCAGATTCAGAGCGTTGCGGACAAATGCGGAAAGATACCGGTGTACACGTTTGAAGCGTATAATTACTATATGCAGTTTAATAAAAATAAGGAGAGCTTATGACAGACAGAGAAGAGCTTGAAATAGCCGTAAAGGCGCTTGACAGCAAAAAGGCAAATGACATCAAGGTGCTTAAGGTAGATGACCTTACCATACTTGCGAATTACTTCGTAATTGCATCCGCTACCAGCACAACGCAGGTTAAGGCGCTTGCCGACGAGGTAGAATATCAGCTGGGACTCAAGAACGTTCAGCCCAAGAATATTGAGGGCTATGCAAGCAGAACATGGATAATTCTTGATTATATTGATGTAGTGGTTCATGTGTTCAACGAAGAATCCCGCGATTTTTACCAGCTTGAGCGCCTTTGGGCAGACGGCACCCCTGTTGATATCAAGGAAATCATCAAGGAGTAAGCGCGAAGGCTATTATTTAAGAAAAAATAGTAAAATTTTTTCAAAAACTACTTGACAAATAAGTATATATGCAGTATAATTTATTATATACTTTTTGTATAACTACATTTTGTAGATAACCTATGCCTTTTGGCAAAGGGAGGGATATAGATGGCAGAAATTCGTCTGGGTAAGAATGAATCTCTTGATACAGCTCTGAAGCGTTTCAAGCGTTCATGCGCTAGAGACGGCGTTCTTGCTGAAGTTCGTAAGAGAGAGCATTACGAAAAGCCTTCGGTAAAGCGTAAGAAGAAGTCCGAAGCTGCTCGCAAGCGCAAGTTCTGATAATCTGTGCGGAGTAAGCTCCGCGGAGATACCTATTGCAAATAGAGCAAGGGTTCAGGGCATTGTTACTTACAAAAAGCAAACGGTTGAGGCGGGCAGGTAAAACTGCCCGCTTTAATTGTGTATGTATAGCTGACGGAGTTCAGCGGTAATGGAGGAAATATGCTGTTCAAGCCGACATTCTGGCTTAAAAGCGTTTTGCAGATAGACGCGGATTTTCTGGCAAAGAATAATGTCAGGGCGCTGGTGCTCGACCTTGACAATACGCTTTCCATGCACGGCAATCCCGCAGCGGAAGAGGGCGTTACGGAGTGGCTGGATAAGATGCGTGAGCTGGGGATAAAGATGCGCGTGGTGTCGAATAACACGACAAAGCGCGTAGCGCCTTTAGCCGCAAAGCTGGGGCTGGAGTTCACCGCAAACGGAGCCAAGCCGCTTACATTCGGCATTACCCGCGCTATGAAAGCAATGGGCTCTGACAAGGAAACGACGCTTGTAGTGGGCGACCAGATTTTCACCGATGTAATGGCGGGGAATTTCAAGGGCGTGCGTACCGTGCTTGTTGAGCCGTTTCATCTGGAAAAAACATGGACCTTCAAGCTGAAGCGAAAGCTGGAAAGCGTAGTGTTTCACAGAGATTATTCAAAGCTGGAGGTGAAATAAATGGGAATTACATTCGGACCGGGCGGAAATTCGGACAGCTGGGGCAAGCGCAAATTCCCGCAGGATTTGCCGGGCTATCTTTCGGAGCTTGGTCTTAACGGCTATGAGATTGAGTGCGGCAGGGGCGTGCGTTTAAGCGCCGCAACAACCGAGCTTCTTCCGCAGCTGGCACGTGATAACGGGATATACGTTACGCTGCACGCGCCGTATTTCATCTCGCTGTCCTCGGTTGAAGAGGACAAGCGCCGAAACAGCGTGGAGTATATCATGCAGTCGGCGATTGCGGCAAAATCCGTGGGCGCGAAGAAGATAGTGGTGCATTCCGGCTCCTGCTCCAAAATGAGCCGCGAGGAAGCGACCGAGCTTGCAAAGCAGACCCTGAAAATGGCGCAGGAAGCGCTTGACGAGGCGCATCTGTCCGACATAATAATCTGCCCGGAAACTATGGGCAAAATCAATCAGCTTGGCACGCTTGAAGAGGTAGTAGAGCTTTGCGGAGTTGACGAGAGATTTCTGCCGACGGTGGATTTCGGACATCTTAACGCGCGTACGCTGGGGCAGATAAAGGACAAGAGCGATTACGCGAAAATCCTTGATTACATTGAGCATAAGCTGGGCAGGGAGCGCCTGTCCGGTATGCACATACATTTCAGTAAAATCGAGTATACCACAGGCGGCGAAAAGCGCCATCTTACCTTTGCCGACAGCGTTTACGGTCCGCATTACGAGCCGCTTATCGAGGAGCTTCACCGCCGTAAGCTGGAATGCTCCGTGATATGCGAAAGCTGCGGCACGCAGGCAGAGGATGCAGCGGAAATGAAGCGTTATTACGAATCTTTATAAAATCGGGAGGAACAACATGAAAATCCTTGTTATGAACGGACCGAACCTGAATCTGCTTGGCGAGCGCGAGCCGAATATCTACGGTGACAATTCGCTTGCGGCGATAAACGACGAGATTCTTGAGGAAGCAAAGCGCTTGGGCTATGAGGTATCGTTTTTTCAGAGCAATTCCGAGGGCGGGCTGATTGACAGGCTTCACGAAAGCAGGTTTGATTATGCGGGCGTAATTCTTAATGCAGGAGCGTACACACATTACAGCTACGCTATCCGCGACGCCATTGCTGCGATTAAGATTCCCGTGATTGAGGTTCATCTGTCAAATGTAAACGGCCGCGACGAATTTCGCAAAACCTCGGTAATTGCGCCCGTGTGCAAGGGTACAATAGCAGGCTTTGGCAAGTACAGCTATATTTTGGGTCTGTATGCGCTGAATAATATTCTCGGAGGCGGCAATGACTAATATAGAGCGGCTTTCGGAAAAGCTTGAGAGCGAAAACCACGCTGCGCTGATTACCTCTGATGTCAGCAGGCGGTATTTCTGCGGTTTCAAGTCCTCTGCGGGAGTAATTCTGGTAACAAAGGAATGCTCGTATCTTATCATTGATTTCAGATACATTGATAAGGCAAAGGAGCGCGTAAAGGACTGCAAGGTAATTCTTTTGCAGGATATGCGTACCCAGCTTCTGGAGCTATTGCTTAAGCATGACATCAGAAAGCTTTCGGTCGAGGGCGCGTATATGACGCTCAACGAGTTCAGCGATTATCGGGACAAGCTGCATCACCTTGAGCTGGACAGCAGCCCGTGGCTTTCAGATTTGATTTCCTCAATGCGAATCGTAAAGTCGGCTGACGAGGTTAAGCTGATTGTAAAAGCGCAGAGAATCGCCGAAAAAGCGTTCGAGAAGCTGATTGACAATATCGGCAGAGGCATGACCGAAAAGCAGGTGGCAGCGCTGCTGAATTACTACATGATGGATTTCGGCGCGGATGACCTTTCGTTTGATACGATTGCAGCGTCGGGAGTAAATTCTGCGTCTCCACACGCAGTGCCGACCGATAAGCCGCTTGAATCGGGCGATTTTCTTACGCTGGATTTCGGCGCAGTGTGCGACAGCTACCATTCGGATATGACGCGAACGCTTGTCGTAGGAAAGCCCACCGAGGAAATGGAAGCGGTATATCACGCGGTGCTTAATGCCAATATCGACGCGATGAAGGCTGTTAAGCCCGAAACCGGCGGCAAGCTTATCGACAGCGTAGCAAGAGGAACGCTTGCGGGCTGGGGCGGCTATGACAAGTTCTTCGGTCACGGACTGGGACACGGCGTTGGCTTGGAGATACATGAATCTCCGAATCTGTCGCAGCGCAGCACCTCAATTCTTCGTGCGGGCATGATTGTCACCATTGAACCGGGAGTTTACATCTCGGGAAAGTTCGGCGTTCGCATAGAAGATATGGTATTAGTTACAGAAAATGGCTGCGAATGTTTAACAAATACATCAAAAAACCTTATTCGTGTATAATTTTTCAATTTTTTTGCAAAAAGGGCTTGAAAAAATCAGCAATATAGGTTAAAATAATAGAGATGATTATTGGCAGAAATAAAAAGCCACTAAACAAACAAAATTTTTGGAGGTTCCTACTATGATTACAGCAGGAGATTTTAGAAATGGCATGACCTTTGAAGAAGAAGGCAACGTAATGCAGATTATCGAGTTCCAGCACGTTAAGCCGGGCAAGGGCGCTGCATTCGTAAGAACAAAGGTAAGAAATGTTATCACAGGCTCTGTGGTTGAAAAGACATACAACCCGTCTGCAAAGTTCCCCACAGCGTATGTTGAGAGAAAGGATATGGAGTACACCTATTCCGACGGCGAGCTTTACCACTTTATGGACCCCGAGACCTACGAGGATGTTCCCGTAAACGCAGCTGATGTTGGCGACAACTTCAAGTTTGTTAAGGAGAACATGGTATGTAAGGTACTGTCCTACAAGGGCAAGGTATTCGGTGTAGAGCCTCCGAACTTTGTAGAGCTTCAGATTACCCAGACCGAGCCCGGTTTTGCAGGCAACACAGCAACAAACGCTACAAAGCCCGCAACACTTGAAACAGGCGCTGAAATCCGTGTTCCCCTGTTCATCAACGAGGGTGAGTTCATCCGTATTGATACAAGAACAGGCGAGTACATGGAGCGTGTAAAGAACGGCTAATATTTTACTATCAGAAAGGAATGTTAGAAATGGATATCGGACAGAAGGTTTCTTATATCAAGGGTCTTGCCGAGGGACTTGGCATGGATGAGTCTACAAAAGAGGGCAAGGTAATTGCTGCAATTATTGACGTACTTGCAGACATAGCTGACAATCTCGACGAGGTTGATGAGGAGCTTGACGATGTTGCTTCCGTAATGACAGACCTTGAGGAGAGCGTTGCAGATATTGAGGATGAGCTGTACGGTGACGAGGACGACTACGACGAGCTTGACGACGAAGATGATTTCGATGAGCTTGACGAGCTTGACGAAATGTACGAGACCGAGTGCCCTGCTTGCAAGCAAAACATCAGCTTTGATTACGAGGTAGCTGCAAAAGGCGGGCTTGACTGCCCTAACTGCGGTCAGCATCTTGAGTTTGCACTTGAAGATGATGACGACGCAGAGTAATACCTGATATACACAGGCGGAGCGGCGTCATGCTGCTCCGTTTTTGTTTTTGTTGAAAGGAGATAACAATGAGCTGGAGAGATAATTTAATCAGAATAGAGCCTTATGTAGCGGGCGAGCAGCCAAACAAAACCGATTTTATAAAGCTTAACGCCAACGAGAATCCGTACCCGCCGTCGCCTGCCGTGATAAAGGTAATCAGCGAATTTCGCGGCGAGGGACTAAAGAAATACCCCGATGCAAACGCCAAGCCGCTTGCCGAGGCAATAGCGAAGCGCGCGGGGCTGAAACGGGAGAATATATTTGTCGGCAACGGCTCGGATGATGTACTGGCGCTGTGCTTCCGCGCATTTTTTAACTCGGATAAGCCGATAATATATCCCGATATCACATATTCATTCTATCATGTGTGGTGCGATATGCTTGGCATTCCGTACAAAACCATACCCGTTGACGCCGACTATAACATAAATGCGGCAGATTACCGCCGCGAAAACGGCGGCGTGGTTATCGCCAACCCCAACGCCCCTACGTCAATCGGCAGGGATTTGGATTTTATTCGTGAAATACTTGACGCAAATCCCGACAGCGTAGTTATTGTTGACGAGGCTTATGTTGACTTCGGAGGAATCAGCGCAGTGCCGCTGCTTAAGGAATACGAGAATCTGGTTATTACGCAGACCTTCTCGAAATCCCGTTCAATGGCGGGCATGAGAATCGGCTTTGCAATGGGAAATGCCGAGATAATTTCTGCGCTGTATGCCGCAAAGGACAGCTACAATTCCTACCCGATGGACAGCGTTGCTATCGCCGCAGGAGTGGCTTCGGTTGAGGATGAGGAGTACTTCAGGGCGACCATTGACAGGGTTATTGCAACGCGCAAAAGACTTACAGCAGAGCTGCGCGAATTGGGCTTTGACGTAAAAGACAGCTCCGCGAACTTTGTATTTGCCGAGCACAAGAGCCTCCGCGCAAAGGATATCTGCGAGTATCTCAAAACGAAGGACATCTATGTGCGCTATTTTTCAAAGCCGAGAATCGACAACCGCCTGCGAATCACAGTAGGCACCGATGACGAAATTGACGCGCTTATCCGTGAACTGAAGATTTTGATTAACGCGTAACCCGTTCTGTAAGCCTGAATTCAAAACCTATGGATATTTTAAATGAAAATCAATAGGAAATTTTGTTGACAATCCCATACCGAATTTCCGATAAAAAATGTTGACATATACAATAATATGTGATATCATTATATATAAACTACAATATATTGATTCAGAAAGGGTGCATATTCAGTGATAAAGGTTGTAAAAAAGGACAATACCCGCGAGGAGTTTAACGTTCAGAAGGTGGTAAATGCAGTCAATAAGTCTGCCTGCCGCGTGATGTACACATTCACTCCCGAGGAGATTGATTTCATTTGCAGATTTGTTACTGAAAAAGCTGAATCTCTGGGCAGGGAAGAGATAACAATTGCCGAGATGCATAATATTGTCGAAAGCGCTCTGGAAGCGACAAATCCGGCTGTTGCCAAAAGCTACAAGGATTACCGCAACTACAAGCAGGATTTTGTTCACATGCTGGATGAGGTCTATAAAAAGAGCCAGTCTATCATGTATATCGGCGATAAGGAAAACAGCAATACGGACAGCGCGCTGGTATCCACCAAGCGGAGCCTTATCTTCAACGAGCTGAACAAGGAGCTTTATCAGAAGTTCTTTATGACTACCGAGGAGCTTCAGGCGTGCCGCGACGGTTACATTTATGTACACGATATGTCTGCGCGGCGCGATACAATGAACTGCTGCCTGTTTGACATCAAGAGCGTTCTTGAGGGCGGCTTTGAGATGGGCAATCTTTGGTACAACGAGCCTAAAACGCTTGCGGTTGCCTTTGATGTAATCGGAGATATCACGCTTTCGGCGGCAAGCCAGCAGTACGGCGGATTTACTGTACCCAGCGTTGACCTGCTGCTGGAGCCGTACGCAGAAAAGACCTACGCCAAGCAGCTTGAGCGTTATAAGTCGCTGGGCTTATCCGACGAGGTTGCCGAGCGTGAGGCTATGGCGGATGTCAAAACCGATTTTGAGCAGGGCTTTCAGGGCTGGGAGTACAAGTTCAATTCTGTTTCCTCCAGCCGCGGCGACTATCCGTTTATTACAATGACTGCCGGCACGGGCACGGGAAGATTCGCTAAAATGGCAAGTATCACCATGCTGGATGTCCGCCGCAAGGGTCAGGGCAAAAAGACGTGCAAGAAGCCTGTGCTTTTCCCGAAAATCGTATTCCTGTACGACGAAAATCTGCACGGACCGGGCTGCGAGCTTGAGGATGTATTCAATGCGGGCATAGCCTGCTCGCAAAAGGCGATGTACCCCGATTGGCTTTCGCTTACGGGCGACGGCTATGTGGCTTCGATTTACAAAAAATACGGCAAGATTATCAGCCCGATGGGCTGCCGCGCGTTCCTTTCGCCGTGGTATGAACGCGGGGGAATGGAGCCTGCCGATGAAAACGACCAGCCGGTATTTGTCGGCAGATTTAATGTTGGCGCGGTTTCGCTGCACCTGCCCATGATTTATGCAAAGGCGCAGCAGGAGAGCAAGGATTTCTTCGAGGTGCTGGATTACTACCTCAACCTTATCCGCAGAATCCATATTCGTACTTACGACTATCTCGGTGAGATGAAAGCAAGCACAAACCCGCTGGCTTACTGCGAGGGCGGATTCCTCGGGGGACATCTGGGAATACACGATAAAATCAAGCCGCTGTTAAAGTCTGCCACGGCTTCGTTTGGAATAACAGCTCTGAATGAGCTGGAGCAGCTTGCAACCAAAAATTCCATTGCCGGGGGCGGCGAGTTTTCGCTTAAGGTTATGGAATTCATCAACGAGCGTATCCAGCAGTTTAAGAAAGAGGACGGACATCTGTACGCAATCTACGGCACGCCTGCGGAGAACCTCTGCGGTTTGCAGATACAGCAGTTCCGCAGAAAGTACGGCATAATCGAGAATGTATCCGACCGCGAATATGTAAGCAACAGCTTCCATTGTCATGTAAGCGAGGATATCACACCCATTCGCAAGCAGGACAGAGAGCAGCGATTCTGGAATCTGTTCAACGGCGGAAAGATTCAGTATGTGCGCTACCCGATTGAATACAATCGCGGCGCGGTTGAAACGCTTGTAAGACGCGCGATGTCCATGGGATTCTACGAGGGCGTAAATCTTTCGCTTGCCTACTGTGATGACTGCGGCTATCAGCAGCTTGAAATGGATGTTTGCCCCAAGTGCGGCAGCTCCAATCTTACCAAAATCGACCGCATGAACGGCTATTTGAGCTATTCGCGCGTTAAGGGCGACACAAGGCTTAATGCGGCAAAAATGGCAGAAATACGCGACAGAAAGAGTATGTAAAATCTGCGCGGGCTGACCGGACGGCAGTATGCGCAACGCGCTTTCGGCGGAGGAAATAGGAATTGTTTGACAAGATAACCTTTAACAGCGAAACAAAATGCTTCACCCCGATAAGGATATGCCTGATTGTGTTTCTCGCATCAATGGCTTTTCCGCTGGTATTCGGTTATGTGGGAATGATATTTGCAGCGGGCATTATGATGGCGTTTGAGGTTGAAATGAGCGCGTCAATTATACTGGAAGCCATTGCGAATGTTCTGACGATAATGGTTTGGCCGCTGATGCTGGCGGGAGTGTTTCTTCTGCGCAGAACAACAAAGCTGTATGCTATCGGTTGGCTTTGTATTGCGGCGCAGGTCTTGTGCAGCTGTGTTCTGCTGCCGCCTGTAAGCGAGCTTCATGGCGAGCCTGAATTTCCGCTGTATCTGCTTTTAATGTATATTGTGCTTTTCCTGTGTGCGGCAGCGATTGGCGTTATGACGCTTATCGGGCGCGGAAACAAATGGGTAATGCTGGTCACGTCGGCGCTGGGTTACGGTTTGTTCCTTGTGACGCTGTTTGCGGGGCAGTCATGCTTTGTAGGAACGGTAGGCGTTGTAGCTCCGCTTGACTGGGAAAACGGGTTTTATATTTTTGACAAAATAAATCTGATATCTGTGCTGATTGCAAATAGTGCGCTGTTTGCCTCGGCGGTGCTTGTGTCGCTGTCGCATGAGCCAACATATTATTAAGGAGTTACTATGCGTTATCATAATATAACAACAGATGATATGCTCAACGGCGACGGGCTGCGCACGGTATTGTGGGTTGCGGGCTGTACGCACCGCTGTGTAGGGTGTCACAATCCGATTACATGGGATATCGACGGTGGAATCCCGTTTGATGAGGAAGCGGAGAAAGAGCTGTTTGAGAAGCTGTCGCTTGATTATATCAGCGGGCTGACCTTCAGCGGCGGCGACCCGCTTCATCCTGCAAACAGGGCAGAGGTGCTTCGACTTGCGAAAAAGTGCAGGGAGCAGTACCCCGAAAAGACGATTTGGCTGTACACAGGCTTCACATGGGAGCAGATAAGCGACCTTGAGGTGATACCGCTGCTGGATGTAGTGGTTGACGGCGAGTTTGTAAAGCAGCTGTTCGACGGGAAGCTGCATTGGAAAGGCAGCTCCAACCAGCGCGTGATTGACGTTAAGGAAACACAGCGTCTCGGAAAAATAGTGTTGTATGATTGAGGTAATATATGAAACGGATTGCACGATTTGAAAAGGTGAGCATTCAGCAGTTCAGGGCGGGCTTTGAGGGCGAAAACGCCGACGCTGTCTATGAGGCGATAAAGCTGCCAAAGCGCGCAACAAGCGGTTCTGCGGGATATGATTTTTACGCACCGTATGATGTGTGCCTTGCGCCGGGCGAAACCGCGAAAATCCCAACGGGAATACGTGCGTGGATTGAAGAGGGCTGGGTGCTGAAGCTGTACCCCAGAAGCGGGCTTGGCTTTAAGTTCAGACTTCAGCTGAACAACACGGTTGGAATTATCGACAGCGATTATTATAACTCCGACAACGAGGGGCATATTTTTATCAAGATAACGAACGATTCCAACGAGGGCAAAACTGTAGAAATACCCGCAGGGACAGGCTTTGCGCAGGGAATTTTTGTTGAGTACGGAATCACCCTTGATGATGAGGCTGACGGAGTGCGTAACGGCGGCTTTGGCAGCACAACATAAGAATTGCGGCGCAGAAATCCGATTTTTCTGCGCTGTTTATATTTTGAAAAAAATTTTTAAAAGTACTTGACAAATTGAAAACGTTGTGGTATAATAATATAGCGTTAGAGAAACACTAACCAAGTAAACATCGCGGGATGGAGCAGCTCGGTAGCTCGTCGGGCTCATAACCCGAAGGTCGTTG
>JBJESB010000093.1:0-12036 GCA_051882575.1 Oscillospiraceae bacterium | reverse complement strand
CCCCTCCCCGAAGGGTTTCATCCCCCAGAATCAGCGGGGTATGCCAATACCAAAATAGGTATAAGGACGCAGTCCTAGCATAAACCGCCCCGCAGAGGTTCAGCAAGGACGCCAGTCCTAGCAAAACCGCCGATAGCAGAGCGGTACTAGGACGCCAGTCCTAGCCAAAAAGCTCACCGCAGGTTGCCGCGCGAGCCCTCGCAATATGCAAAAACTCCCTGTTCCGAACGAGTGAACAGGGAGTTTTTTTATAGAATTACTTCTTGATAAGGGATTTGAGGCGCTCCATAGCCTCTGCTGTTGCCTCGTGCGTGCCGAACGCGGTAAGTCTGAACCAGCCGTCGCCGTTCTTGCCGAAGCCCGCGCCGGGAGTTCCCACAACCTGAATCTCGTTGAGCAGGTAATCGAAAAATTCCCAAGAGCCCATGCCGCCCGGAGCTTTAAGCCAGATATACGGCGAGTTGATTCCGCCCGTGTACTTGATGCCGAGCTCGTCGCAGGTTTTTGCAATCATGCGGGCGTTTTCCATGTAGTACGCAATGGTTGCTCTTGTCTGCTTGAGACCCTCGGGCGTGAAAACAGCCTCTGCGGCGCGCTGAACAGGGTAAGATACACCGTTGAATTTGCTGCCCTGACGTCTTGCCCAGAGGTCGGCAACCTTAACATCCTCGCCCTTAGAATTCTGCTGAATCAGCTCGTCGGGAACAACGGTGTAGCCGCAGCGTGTGCCCGTAAAGCCTGCGGTTTTGGAAAGCGAGCAAATCTCGATTGCGCACTTCTTTGCGCCCTCGATAACATAAATGCTTCTGGGCAGCGCAGGGTCGCTGATAAACGCCTCATAAGCCGCGTCGAAGATGATAACCGCGTTGTTTGCCAGAGCGTAATCCACCCAAGCCTTGAGCTGCTCGGCTGTGTAAACGGAGCCTGTGGGATTGTTCGGAGAGCAAAGGTAAATCAGGTCTGCCTTGATGTCTGCGGGAGGCATTGCCGCAAAGCCGTTTTCCTCGGTGGAATCAGCGTATACAACGCTGTTGCCGCTCATAATGTTGGAGTCTACATATACGGGATATGCGGGGTCGGTAACGAGCACGGTGTTGCCTGCGCCGAAGATATCAATAATATTGCCGCAGTCGCTCTTTGCGCCGTCGCTTACGCGGATTTCGGCAGGCGCTACATCTGCGCCGAAGCTCTTGTAATAGCCCGAAATAGCCTCGCGGAGGAAATCATAGCCTGCGCCGCTGTCCTCATAGCCGCGGAAGGTCTCCTTCACGCCCATTTCTCTGCAAGCCTTTTCCATTGCTTCCACAACCACGGGCGCAAGGGGCTGCGTAACGTCGCCGATTCCCATTCTGATAAGCTTTGCGTCGGGATGAGCCTCGGTGTACGCCTTTATTCTCTTTGCGATGTCGATAAAGAGGTAGTTTTTCTTAAGTGCGAAAAAATTTTCGTTGAGCTTTGCCATTGTTGGTTTTCCTTTCGTCTTGTCATTAGCTCCGCAGATTCGCAGAACATATCACTTATATTAAAGCACATTTTTCTGCTTTTGTCAATCAATTTCATACACGACTTTTGCTCTGCGGGGACGGATTGCTGCGGCTATACCGCAATAAATGTGCCGTTTATGAATTATTTAGGAAATTAGAAAAAAATGCGGCGGTAATTTGTTCAAAGTTACAAAATGTCAGATTTGGAGAATAATTTTTATTTTTGCTCTTTAATTTTAAGCGAGGTTGTGGTATAATAAACGATGTATGAGTGTCTGATTTTTTAGAAGCGCATTTTTGGCGTTAAATAAAATATAAAAATATTCTGGTCCTTACGGGACAGGGGGAAGTGTTACATTGGAAAAGTACGTAATCAGGGGCGGAAAGAAGCTGTTTGGCGAGGTGGAAATCAGCGGAGCAAAAAATGCTGTTGCTGCTATTCTTCCAGCTACAATTCTTTCGGATGAGCCCTGCACAATTGAGAATATACCCAACATCAGCGATGTCACCATTACATTGCAGATTTTGTCCGAAATGGGCGCAAAAATCCGTATGATAAACAAGAACACGGTTGAGATAGATACAAGAACCCTGCAGAATCTCCCCGTGCCTTACGAGAAAGCAAAGCTCATGCGCGCTTCAAGCTATTTTCTCGGTACGCTGCTCGGCAGATTCCATGAGGCTCATGTTTCCATGCCCGGCGGGTGCAATCTTGGCGACAGACCTATCGACCAGCACCTGAAATGCTTTGCGCAGCTAGGCGCAGAGAATACAATCGAGGGCGGCATGGTAAATCTTCACGCAGACCGCCTTACGGGCGCACAGATTTTCTTTGACAAGAATACCGTTGGCGGTACTATGAACGCGATTTTCGCGGCGGTTAAGGCAGAGGGTCTTACCATAATCGAAAACGCCGCAAAAGAGCCCCACGTTGTTGACCTTGCAAACTGCCTTAACTCCATGGGCGCTGATATTATCGGCGCGGGTACCGATGTTATTAAAATCCGCGGCGTTAAGTCGCTGCACGGAACTACTTACAGCGTAATTCCCGACCAGATTGAGGCAGGCTCGTTTATGGCGATTGCGGCGGCAACGCGCGGCAATCTGCTGATTAAGAATGTAATCCCCAAGCACCTTGAGCCAATCACGCAGAAGCTGGAGAAAATCGGCGCAACCGTTGAGCAGTTTGATGACGCGGTAAGAGTAATCGGCGCTGACGAGTACTTTGGCACAAGCGTAAAAACCAACCCGCATCCCGGCTTCCCCACGGATATGCAGCCGCAGATGGCTGCGGTGCTCACCTGCGCAAAGGGCATGAGCATGGTTACGGAGAGCATTTTTGACAATCGTTTCCGCTATGTTGACGAGCTGCGCAGAATGGGCGCGAATATCTCGGTTGAGGGCAGAGTTGCCGTTATTGAGGGCGTTGAGCGCCTCAAGGGCGCGCCCGTTAGGGCTGTTGACCTGCGCGCGGGTGCGGCTATGATAATCGCGGGACTTGCGGCGCAGGGCGTTACCGAAATATATGATATCTTCCACATTGAGCGCGGCTATGAGAACATGGAGCAGAAGCTCCGCGGCATAGGCGCAGATATTGTAAAGGTAAGCGAGCCGGATTCCGTAGAGAGCGCACAGAGGAACGCATAATGGCGAGAATTTACCCGATATGCAGCTCCAGCAGCGGCAACTGCACCTTTATCGGCACAAGCGGCCACGGAATACTGATAGACGCGGGCTGCACATTCAGGGCGATTCAGAATGCGCTTGAGGCAATCGACACATCGGTGAACGATATTGAAGCGCTTTTTATCACGCATGAGCATTCCGACCATATCAAGGCTGTTCCGATGCTTGCAAAAATGACGGGAATCCCGATATTTGCAAGCGCGGGCACGATTGCGGCGCTGATGAACGACAGCCGAAATCCGCTGCCGTCGGGCGCGCGTATTTACGACATCATGCAGGAGAGCTATCAAAGCGCAGATTTTCTGGTAGAGGGTTTTGCGACCTCGCACGATTGCGCACAGGGGCTTGGTTATGCTGTTACATACGCAAAGCGCAGGCTTGCGGTTTGTACGGATACTGGCTTTGTTACGCCCGAAGCGGAGCAGAAGCTGCTTGGGTGCGAGGCGGTGCTGCTGGAATCCAATTATGATGAGGAAATGCTGCGGAGAAGTCTGCGGTATCCTGCCGTACTAAAGCGGCGGATTATGTCGGAGGTCGGGCATTTATCGAATGCTGCGGCGGCGGAGTTTGCGGTAAAGCTTGTGGAAAGCGGCACAAAGCATATTATACTGGGGCACTTAAGCCGCGAGAATAACACGCCCGTTACGGCGGAAACGTGTGTAGAAAAGGCGCTTGCGGCAAAGGGGTATATCCGCGAGCGGGATTACACGCTTACAGCCGCGCCCGAAACCAATCTTGACGCAAGGTGCATAGCTTTGGGATAGGATATAGCAAATTAGTGGAGCCGAAGGGCTCCATTTTTGTTTGCGGAGAAGGTCGGGCGACTGCGCGGCGACAGCGTTTTTGGCGGCTCTCGCTCTCGCGCAAAGTTAGGGTAAATCCGCGCACAATTCGGCAAAAATCCGTGCGGACTCTCGCTCTCGCACAAAGTTGGGGTAAATCCGCGCAGAATCTCGCTCTCACACAAAATCGGGGTAAATTTGCGCAGACTGTGCCCTGCAACCGCGGAGCGTCAACGTTTTTGGCTACCTTTTGTCGGACAAAAGGTGATTAAGGTGGCGGCTACGCCGCTTATGTTCAGCCTTTTTTGGCTTCGCCAAAAATTTCGCCTGCGGCGAAACCGCACGAACCAACGGGTCAAGGGCAGCGCCCTTGCGGGGGGCGGGGCAGAGCCCCGCAGGGTGTGATTCAGCGCAAACCTCGCCACAAGCTCACCGACCAATAAGCCCCCAAAAGCGCTAAAGGGGGGGAAGGGGGGAAAACAAGAGTTTTCCCCCCAACAGCAACGCATAACCAAGCTGAATCTCCCCTCGCAATCAGTCCGGTGGACTGATTGCGACAACGCAAGCCGATAGATAGTGCCGCAGGGCAAGCCAAAACTGCCCCGCGTACAGACTGCGACACCGCAAGCCGAATCAGAACCGCCAAATCACATCAACCGCACAAAACCGCAAGCGCTGCATGGCGAACAACCCTTGCTTTCCCCGAATAATTTCAGACAAAATAGCAAAACAAAAAGGGCTTATTTTCATAAGCCCTTTTATGGCGGACAGAAAGGGATTCGAACCCTTGAACGGGTATTAGCCGTTACACGATTTCCAATCGTGCGCCTTAGACCAGCTCAGCCATCTGTCCACACTTTATCCAATCGTTGCTATCCGCACCGACTAGATTATTATAGCATAGTGTTTCGGATTTGTCAAGTGTTTTTTGAAAAAAATCAAAAAAACAGAGCCCGCTTGCGGGGCTCTGTCGGTGTGCATTATTTTCATTCGCCGCTCTTGTCTGCCGGTTCGGCTACAGGAGTGCCGTCGGGGTTAATCAGCCCCTGCGGCTTGCGGGCGGGTGCGCTTAAGGGTGTGCGTTCTGTAAGTATTTCCAGCCTTACGCGGTCGCGGTACTCGGGCTTTACCATGTAGTACATATAGCTTTCAAGCACGTTCTCGCGCTGGATTACTCTGCCCTCAATCTTGAAGTTGCAGAAGCCCATGCGCAGATATGTTCCGTAAATATCCTCGAGCTTTACAAAGGTGCGGTAACGCTGAATCTCGTAGAAATTGTAGGTGGTGTTGATGCATCTGAATTCACGGCATTCCTGCGGGATTTCCTGACCCTTGCCCATGTAGTTCGCGGTTCTGCTGACGCTGCGCTGCGCTTCGCCCAGAACCCTGTAATGCTCGCCGCGGCGAGGACAGTGGGGCATACAGTACGGGTCAATCAGTATCTCGCATCTGGAACGCAGCTCGCGCGGAATCTGCTCCAGCTTTTCAAAATCGTTGTTCCAGTTGTAGTCGAGAACAACCAGCTTGTAGTCCTTTTCAAGCTCGGCAAGCAGTCCGTCAATACCCTCAATCTGCTTTACGGTGGAGGAAATCAGCGGGTACTTCGGGTAGACCTTTCTTACATAAGCCTCAACTGCGGGAGTGTTTACGATAATCTCGTTGAAGCCGTTCTGCGCAACGCGGCAAAGACGGTTGCAGAATGCGTCTTTCATATCTGCCTCGGTAAGCGTGGGGTTTGTGAAGGTGTATCTGATAGGAACACCGCGCTCGTTGAACTGCTTGATTGTGGCTGATATCTCGGTGGGTGATATCGAGCCGAATACGCCTCTGCCGCCGTTCCATAAAGCGGGCGGGAAGCAGCCGTAGCACGACGCAATCTCTACTCCGTCATAGAAATATTCGGGGTGCTTCTTCAGCTTGTCGATAAGTCGGAGGTTAAGCTCGCGGTGTTTCCAGAAATCAGGAATATGAAATTTAGCGTTCATTCTTATGTTTCTCCTTGTAAAATGAAAAAAATCAGACATATAAAATATAACATAATTCCGTTTGAATGTCAAGTAATTATAAATAAATAAGCGTATTTGACAATATTTTTCGGATATTTTCAAAAAAGCCCTTTATTTATGCGAGAAAATGTGATATACTAAATAGTGTCAGGCTGTCGATAAAGGCGCATCTGCTGTGTCAACGGCATAATCGGCAGGCACAAAGCCTAGCCGATATGCCGTTTCCTTGCATCTGCACCTTTCTCGCCACCCTGATTATTTCACTTTTTCGACAAGCTCATAATGTATATACATTTATTCGGAGGTGTGGAAGGGAATCATGGCTTTCGGAGACTTAAAGCCTGTGAAGATTTATGATGAATCAACAGGCAGGACAATTTACATAGGTGATGTTTTCGCGGTGTATCCGTTCGGCGCAGAGCTGCCGTCGATATATTCGTGGGAGCAGATTACCTCGGTGGAGGAAAACCGCGGCACTCTTGCGGTAACGGCGGACGGTGAGCGCTATGTTATTGAAAAAAGGACTTTTTCTGACAGAAGCGAGTATTTCCGCGCTATCGCAATTATCGAATGCGCCTACGGAAAGCACGGCTTTGCGTACACTCATCAGAAAAGAGTGCTGCCGCTGAAAAGCAATTTTATCGAAATACCCTATGACGGCAGCGCGTATTTCGGGCAGACGGTAATCGACGAGAATGATATTGCGTCTACATACATCATGCTGATGAACTATAAGCTGGTAAAGGTGCTGTGGCTGGTTGCGATTCTGATGATGCTGGTGATTTTCTTTGCGCTGCATCTCACAATCGGCGTAACGCGGGATAATATTCTGTATTTTCTGCCGATTTCAATTGCGGGCGGCGGCATTGTTACGCTGATTGTCTACATTGTGTGCTATTTGAGCGCCCGCAGCAAATATCAGGCTATCGCTTCAAACGACCCGTCGTCGGAGGAGCTGCTTTCGTTTCTGATTGCGAGCAACGGCTTTGCGGTATGCGAGAGCTGTATTTATGAAAATCAGGATTTGATTCCGTGGAGCGCGATAGATTATTTTATCGAATCCGACAAGATGTACATTCTGTACAAGAACGGCATGGCGATAGCGTATATTCCCAAGAACGCATTTGAAAAGAAATATCAGGGCAATATCTCCGATATTCTTGCGCTGAATCTGGAACAGAAATAAGGAGGCAGGCATGGCTGTTGATGTAAAAAGCGAGTATATCGACATAGGCGGTCAGAACGTGCTTCTGGCGGCTGTGCGCGGCGGCAGCGCAGTTATCGGAACGTGCCTTGCGGGTCACACGAATGTGCGCGGAGAGATTTCTTCGGTAAGCAGGCTGTTCTACATGGGCACAGACCCTGTTGTGAATCTGCTTTGCCCCAATCACGGGGACAAGCGCAGCGAAAAGCTGATACAAATGTGTCTGGGCTATCAGGGAATGGACCTTGATATTAAAACCGCGCTCACCGAGAGCCTTACAAGGCTGAACTCGGGAGAGTCGCTGGAAAGCGGACTGCGCAGCGTTCTTTCGCTGCTTTCCGACGGCGTATATACGATATACAAATCGGAGTACTATCCCACCGACGGCGCGGGCACGTTCTTCTGGGGCGCGTACAATCTTTCGCACGAGGTTCGCGGTTCTGCGGAGCACAATCGTACAATCGGCGGCAGCAATGTTTACAAGCCCTGCTTTCTGATTCCCTCCGAGCCGCTGGATACCTACAAGGCAAAGGTGCGCGCTACTGCGGATGAGGCGGTAAAATCCCGCAAGGTTCAGGGTATTGTGTATCATCTTTCGGGACTGCATTCGGTGCTGCTAAAGGGTCATCACGGGGCGGCATCATGCGTGGCGGCGGATATTCCGTATGTGTGCGCTGTGATAGAGAAAATCACCGAGCCATACACCGAAAAGCCCGCTCCCGCGCCCGCCCCCGAGCCGACCGCAGAGGGCGAGCCGCAGCCTGCTCCCGCAGTACAGCGCAGCGGAATTACCGGCTTCAGAAGCGCCTCGGTTAAAATCCCGCTGGAGTTTATTCCGCGCGATATGCTCAAGCTTTTGGTGGAAATACGCAGCGAGGCAAAGCCCGATTTCTATCAGAATCTTTTGAAGAAGCTAAGTACGGTGCGCCGCAAAACCATATCAAACAATGTGATTCCCAGACCTGTTCACGATAAGTGCGAGCTCATGCCCGACGCGGAAATGATAGAATCGGCGTATGCAGTCCCGGGGCTTTCGGAGGGTCAGCTGGGCGCGCTGCTTTCGGGCGAAACGGAGTATGAGGGCGAGATAATAATTTCGCCGAATTTCTATTCCAGTATTGTAACGGCTTGCAATTATCTTCAGTTTACCGACGAGCGCAGGTTTGTAAGCTTTGCTCTGGCGATTCTGGATAACCCCGAGCTTAACGCAACCCATGAGTACATAGCGCGCAGAATTTCGCGAATTGTCAGCCGCAAGATTTACGATTACTTCACCAATATCACCGCAAATCCCAATGCGCTTAACGAAAAGCTGCTGCCGATTGCCGAAAGATACTGCAAGGATAATCAGCATCAGTTTTAGGCACGGATTGCCTGCCGAAAATAGACTTGTGTTGCGTAATGAATGTATTTGCGGCGTCGGATTTATTCATTTTAATAAAATATATTTTGATTTATTGGTAATTTTATTACATTTGACTATTGAATAAAAATCAACAGTATGTTATACTAATTGTACGGGAACGACAGAATATTACAGCGCTGCTGCACTGTCCGACCTGCGGTTACTATGAAACATGGAGGAATTGTTATATGACAAATATTGAGCTTGCTGAAAAAATAAGCGGTTACCTCAAGGGCAGCAAGGCAAAGGCAAAGAAATTCAAGGACCTCGTTGCTGTTCATTTCAATCTGCTTGACCTTTCACAGGATATGTACATTGAGGTTAAGGACGGCGTTCTCTCTGTAATGCCTTATGAGTATATCGACAGACAGGCTGCCGTTACGGTATCTTCCGACGTTCTTGATAAGATTATGGCAGGCGAGCTTGCTATTGACGACGCTGTTGCACAGGGTGTTGTAAAGGTAGAGGGCGATATGGCTAAATTCAAGGCTCTCGAGGTACTTATCCCCGCAAAGACGGCAAAGGCTGCTCCCGCAAAGGCAGAGGCAAAGGCAGCTCCCGCAAAGGCAGAGACCAAGGCTGCTCCCGCAAAGGCAGAGACCAAGGCTGCTCCCGCAAAGGCAGAGACCAAGGCTGCTCCCGCAAAGGCAGAGCCCGCAAAGGCTCCCGCAAAGGCAGGCTGCAAGAAGGGCTGCAAGAAGGGTTCCAAGAAGTAATTTTGTTACATACGCAAAGTCCGCTGCATTTTGTATGCGGGCTTTTTGCGTTTGTTTCAGCATAGAATTACAGTGTGATTACGGATAGATGAAAACCGGAGAAATTTGCACCGGCGCTTCGCCGGCGGGCTTTTTGCGTTTGTTTCTGCATAGAATTACAGCGTGATTACGGATAGATGAAAACCGGAGAAATTTGCACCGGCGCTTCGCCGGAGAAATACAAAAGTTACAGAAAAAAGGTTACAGTTTGGTAAAAACACTTGAAATCAAAGCGCGAATGGTGTAGAATATAATTACAGAGTGAAATATACTCCCGAATAAGAAGATACTCCCGAAACGGGTTACATATAGAAGGTAAGCAAGATGAGAAGATACATGAGAATAACCGCGCTGATTCTTGCCGCGGCGCTGCTTTGCGGCTGCGCCAGCAATGAATCGCGCAAGGCAGAGATATATACGGGCAAGATTCCCGTGGAGCTTGGGACAACGGAAAATACGAGCGCTGTTACAACAGCGGCAACCACTGCTGCGACCGCAGAAGATACGCAGAGCGTATCCGGCGAGAATGACCCTAAGGAGCAGACCGACGAGCCCGAAGTGATTGAAGCGCAAACACAGGAGGCTTCGACTACGGGCGAGGATACGTCGCCTGCCGACGAGCCCGAGGAGATTACGCAGGAGGAAATTGCCGAGCAGCTGGATTTGTTCTACAAAAACGAGTTTGGCGCATATCAGCTGACGGAAGCCGAGCGCAGCTATACCGAGCAGTCGATTTTTGTGGGCGACAGCATTTGCAGGGGCTTTGCGGCATACAACGTGGTAAGCGGCAAGAATGTCTACGCCTGCGGCTCGCTTGCGGCAAGAAGCTTCTGGGACTATAAATTCTACTACGGCGAAAAAGAGGTAGAGTACAAAACCGTGCTGAAAAAGACCAAGCCGAAGTATGTTTTCCTGTCCATGGGCATGAACGATATTAACATCACGGATGAAAAAACCTACTGCGAGAATTACCGCAGGATAATCGACTACACGCTTGAGCGCACGGACGGCGTTGTGTATGTCTGCGCGATAACTCCGATTTGCAGCGAGTTTTCTTCGAATTACAGGATAGACTGCTTTAACCTTGCGCTGCAGGCGTTTGTTGAGGAGAATTACCCCGAGCGGGTGTTCTATGTTGATTTTGCGAAGCACCTCAAGGAAAAAGACGGCAAGCTGCGGATAATTCACAGCAGCGGCGACGGAATACATCTGGGACCTTACGCGTACTACATAGCCCTGTGGGAAATTAACCGCACCATGATTGCAGACGGCAACTGGAATCCTTACGGCGAGGATGAAACCGCGGAGATAACAGAGGAATAATTCATCAAATACGGAAATGCTCCGACAGCTTTGTGCTGCCGGAGTTTTTTTGCGCTGTTTTTCGGCAGAAGAATATTTTCTGCGGCACCGCATAGCGACAGGCTTTGCGTGAATATAATGGTAGAATATGCTTGCTGATACAGCAGATAAGGGGGAAATAAAATGCTGAAGCTATACAATGACGGCGCGCGGGTCACAGCGGCTATATCGGGGGATATAGACCACCATGCGGCGCGCGACCTGCGCGAGGCTCTGGACGCGATGATAGCGGTATCGCAGCCGGAGCTGCTGATTCTGGATTTGGCAGAGGTTGGCTGCATGGACAGCTCGGGAATAGGGCTGATTCTGGGGCGGCTGAAGAATGTGCGTGAGTGCGGCGGGAATATCATCATCAAAAACTGCCGCAGCAATATTGCGGCGGTAATCAGGCTTTCGGGGCTTGCAGAGCTGCTGGTGGAGGGAATTAAGCCATGAAAAGAGAATTGATAAACGAGGTTAAGCCGGCATTTCGCAGCCGCTCGGGTATCGGGCTGATTCCGGGGCGGCTGAAGAATGTGCGTGAGTGCGGAGGGAATATCATCATCAAAAACTGCCGCAGCAATATTGCGGCGGTAATCAGGCTTTCGGGGCTTGCAGAGCTGCTTGTGGAGGGAATTAAGCCATGAAAAGAGAATTGATAAACGAGGTTAAGCTGGCATTTCAGAGCCGCTCGGTAAACGAGGGCTTTGCGCGGTCGGCGGTGGGAGCGTTTGCGGCGCAGCTTGACCCTACGGTTGAGGAGCTTGCCGAGATAAAGACGGCGGTTTCCGAGGCGGTTACAAACGCAATAGTACACGGCTACCGCAGCAGTATGGGTATCGTGGAGCTAACCCTGCGGCAGTATTCCGAGGGGCTGATATACATAAGCGTGCGCGACAAGGGCGCGGGAATCGAGGATATAAAGCAGGCAATGGAGCCGCTTTTCACCACCGCCCCCGACGAGGAGCGCTCGGGGCTTGGATTTTCGGTGATGCAGAGCTTTATGGATAAGGTCAGGGTCAAGAGCGCAAGCGGCAAGGGCACGACAGTCGTGCTGGAAAAGCGCATAAGCAGGCGGGGCGGCTGATATGGCGGCTGAAACGGAGTGCAGCGCCCGCCGCGACGAGTTTATCGAGAAGAATCTTCCGCTGGTACACGCGCTGGCGGGGCGATTTCGCGGCAGAGGTATAGAGTACGACGAGCTTTTTGCCGCGGGCAGCATGGGGCTTGTAAAGGCATACGACAATTTCGACGAGAGCAGAGGCTTGTGCTTTTCAACCTACGCTGTGCCGGTTATTCTGGGTGAAATTCGCAGGCTGTTCCGAGACGGCGGCGCGATTCGCGTCAGCCGCAGTCTTAAAGAGCTTTCGCTG
>JBJESB010000092.1:0-99541 GCA_051882575.1 Oscillospiraceae bacterium | reverse complement strand
TTACACCCTCTATGATACCATACTTCTTTTTATCAATGCGTACAAATCTTCCCGAAAGACCCTCTGCGGGTGTTGCAAGCAGGCTGAAATTAAGAGTATGCTTTTCACTCTCTGCATCAAGACGCTCTCTCATATGTGTGATTATCTCAAGACCGAGCTTCTGAGCTTCTTCGCTCTCTCCGTGATGGACACCAATCAGCGCTTTCAGACATTCTGCAAGACCGATAAATCCTATTGAGAGAGTGCCATGCTTAAGTACCTCAGCGATAGAATCGTTCATACCAAGCTTCTCGGAATCAATCCAAACACCCTGTCCCATCAAGAACGGGTAATTGCGAACCAGCTTATCGCACTGAATCTTGAATCTGTGTAAAAGCTGCTCTACAACCAAGTCCATCATGCGGTCAAGCGATTCATAGAATGCCTTAATATCGCCATGTGCCTCAATACCCAAACGAGGAAGATTTATTGAAGTAAAGCTAAGGTTACCTCTGCCGGTTACAATTTCGCGGCTCTTATCATAAATATTTCCGATTACACGAGTTCGGCATCCCATGTAGGCAACCTCGGTATTGTAATCGTCGGGCTTATAATACCGGAGATTAAACGGCGCATCAATAAACGAGAAATTCGGGAACAGGCGCTTTGCAGACACTCTGCACGCCAATTTGAACAAATCGTAGTTGGGGTCGCCTTCGTTATAATTTATGCCCTCTTTAACCTTAAATATATGTATGGGGAAAATCGGAGTTTCGCCATTGCCAAGACCCTTTTCGGTCGCAAGCATAACATTCTCCATAACCATTCTGCCCTCGGGTGAGGTATCGGTACCATAGTTAATGGAAGAGAACGGATTCTGCGCACCTGCGCGGGAATTCATTGTATTAAGATTATGTATCAGCGCTTCCATTGCCTGATATGTAGAACGATTGGTTTCTGCTGTTGCAAGCTTTTCTGCCTTATCCTGAAGCTCGGAGAAATTCTCTGTGAATTTCGCTGCAAGCATTTCCCATTCCTTGGCTTTATACTCATCATTATTCTTAAGTCGAGGATACAATCCCGTTTCAGACTCAATCTGAGCAGCTGCTGCCTTGAATTCTTCGGTTAGCTCTGCAAAATCATCTCTGCCCAATGTGAAGCATACAGCCTTGGCAAGATTTGTGGAGTACAATCTGCGGAAAGTCTTTTTTACACCCTCCGCCATTGCGTAGTCAAAATTGGGAATTGACTGACCGCCGTGCTGGTCGTTCTGGTTGGACTGAATAGCAATACAAGCAAGAGCTGCATAGCTGGAAATGTCATTCGGCTCACGAAGATAACCATGACCTGTCGAAAAGCCATCCTTGAACAGCTTCAGCAAATCAATCTGACAGCAGGTAGTTGTAAGCGTGAGAAAATCAAGGTCGTGAATGTGGATATCACCGTTGATATGCGCCTGCGAAACCTCGGGAGCAAGCACATACATCTCGTTAAACTGCTTTGCACCCTCGGAACCGTACTTAAGCATTGTGCCCATAGCGGTATCACCGTTAATATTGGCATTTTCGCGCTTGATATCGCAATCGGAGGCAGACTTGAATGTGAGGTCCTCATATATTTTCATCAGCGTTGAATCCATTTCACGCACTCTTGTACGCTCCGCGCGATAAAGAATATACGCCTTTGCGGTCTTTGCATGACCCTCTTCAACAAGAACCTTTTCAACAGTATCCTGAACCTCTTCAACAGAGGGTACTCTGCCTATTATAGTTTCGGATAAACGCTGGCACACCTTGTCCGCAAGCTTCATGGATTCATCATAATCCTTACCGCCGACTACCTGTGCAGCTTTATAAATTGCATTGGCAATCTTCTCTATATTAAACGGAACCTGTCTTCCGTCACGCTTTTTAATCATTGTAATCATCGCCATGAAAAATTTGTCCTCCTTTTATGCGCCACAAGATATTGTATTGTTTTTGCGGCATATATCTATTATATAGGTTAATACATGATTTGTCAAGGTGTTTGCATATAAAATCTATAAACAAAAAGCAAGTCCGTTTTTTGTAAAAATTACACAAAAGCAATTGTATTTTTTGGACTAAATAAAAAAGAGGGCAACTGCCCTCTTTCTTGTAAGTCTTCTTAAAACGTGATTGTCTGCGCAAGCTTGCCGGCATGAGACAGAACGTTATAAATCAGAATAGCTGCCAGGAGTATATTAAATGCATTTGCCATAGCTGTATAAGCAGCACTGTTCTTTTTGCTCTTAAAGCCGCTTGAGACAAAGCCTGCCCATGCGCAGGATATCGCAGCAGCAATCATCAAAGCAAGCATACACCCGAAAATGCTTATATCAATGTTCAGCAGTCTACTCAAAACAACCTCAATGAAAACCTCGGTGAGCGGAACAAGAGCCAACGGGATAGTAGCTAATGCCCACTGTTTGTTTTTGCGTCGGAAGAACAATCCTACCATTACCGCAAGAATACCGGTAATCAATGCGCATTCTATCGCCATGTGTAACTCCTTTCTTAACCGAGGATATCCTTTGCTGATACATTGTCGGCACAAATCGCATAATAAACATAATTTCCATCCTGCTTAACAAAGCAGTCGTCAAACTTGTACATTTCCGCAGGAGTATAATCGGTGTAGGTTTCACGCTGTTTTTCAATTCTGTCCTCCAGCTTCTGTGAGAAATCGGTTGCTGCCTGCTCGGATTCGGTCTCGAAAACACCAAATTCGTCCGGATACGCACCCGAACCGCATACATAAGCAGAATAACTCTTCACAGCAGTTGATTCGGCTTTATAGTAGAAGCTGAACTTTTCCTCGGTAACCTCCACCATCTCCGGGAACTCAACCTCGGTTAGAAGCTTCGCTGTTTTTTCTGCAGGAGAGATTACCTGCTCGGAAGAAGCGCCGGTAGAAACGCCGGAATTACCGCTGTTTGAGCAGCCTGTAAGAATCATTGCGCCGCAAAGCGCAGAAATTGCCAATATATTGCCTTTCATTATGTTGTCCTTTCTTTGTTATGAAATTTCTGACTGTATGTAGCTTAACATCACATCATAGGTTGCGCCCATAAAGTGCAGACCGTCAGCTTCGGCGTAATCCTGTCTGAACCAACCGTCGCTGTCAATCACCAGGGTGTAAATGTCAAGGTACTTTAAGCTGTACTCAATACTTAGACTTTTTATATATGTATTAAAGTCTATAACCATCTGATTTGTAATGCCTGTGCTTGCCGCTGCGGAGCTGTCGCTTGTAACCGGAGTTACAGACATCAGATATATAGTTGAATCGGGGCAGCCCTCTTGCAGCTTATCAATAAGCGCGCGGTAGCTGTCCTCCATTGCAGCCGCGGCAGTAAGCCCATTAGAGCCTAGCATGATGAAAATGCGCTTGGGCTGCATTCTAATCGCGTATTCAAGCGCTGTTGCGGATGTACCGTCATACAAGTCAATCTCTTTAGTGTACGCTTTATAGGGCGTATAGCCGATTCCAGCGGCGACATTTTTCATATCAAGCTTACTGTATGCATACAATCCCGTTGCGATACTGTCGCCGATGAATAGGTCCTCTGCAAAGAAATCCTTGCTGTAATTGGTGCTGTGCTGCTCTTCAGAAGGCGCGGAGCTATCATCGGGTTCGGAATCAACAGGGTCAACGGAGGTAGTAATTTCAATATCAATCGGCTCTGTCGGTTCGGTTGGCTCGGTTGTGCGCTTGGTCATGGAAACCGAGGTTTTGGGCTTTGTTGTGGTAGTGGGAATAAGCTCGCCCGAATTACCCGAGGATGAATCGGACAGCACATCATTGGATGATATTGTGGTGCCGTCTGACGGTTCGCCGCTGTTCGCATTGGAATATGCAAGGCTGAACGTCAGTATGCATATTACTATTATAAGTATTATCATAACCACATTCATTATGATGATACCGGTGGGCAGCTTTGGTTTTGGTTCTGACAAATGTTTCACCTGATTTCTGTAATGATTAGGATAGATTTACTCTACGGTTTTCGCACGATTATGCGTAATATCATCTGAACTCGCTGCCGTCTGTGCAGAATGTATGTGTTCTGATTATGCGCAGAGATTTGATTTCTATATTCTCGGAACTTGAATATGCTGACAAAAGCAGCTCGGGGTTGATACTGAATTCATTGCCACACGGGAATCTGACTATGATACCGGAACTGTCCATTGAAATGAGATTGATATGCGGCTTTATATCTATTGTCACAGTACCCTTTTTGGTTGTTTTTTCGACAATTATCTGCTCGCGCTGCAAAAAACTGCGGAACTTATCAAGGTCAATATCACTTTCAATAAGATATTCGGCAGAGCTGATTTCCGTTCCTTTGCGAATTGGCTCGGTTACCTCTGTTACACGAATATCAACAGGAAGCGCATTGTTAAGCCTTTGCGCAATCTCGTCAAAGCTTATGTCCTCTGTTGTGCGGAAATCAAAAGCCTCATGCAGCCCCTCCTGCCCCAATGACAGCGGCAGCGCAAATGAAATATACATGTGCGGATTGAACCCCTGCGTCTGCCAGACCGGCAGCTTCGTACGCATTATTGCGCGCTGAATACAGTGATTCAGGTCAAGATGCGAAATGTACTTTGCTCTGCCTGTTTTTGAGTAGAATACTCTTGTATTAACGGATGGCACGGCAGATATCACCTCCGACACATTTTGTCACTCCGCACGCAGAGCATTTCTCGCGGCAATTCGGTGTTGTTACACCGGCATGAGCGCGTTTGTTTTCTTCAATGAAAAACTCACGGCTTACCAGCATATTGATATGGCTCCATGGCGCTATTTCATCATACGGGCGTGTGCGGTTTGCATAAAAGCTCATGTCCAGCCCACATTCTGCAAATGCTTCCTTCCACTTTTCAAAGTCGAAGTACTCATCCCAGCCATCAAGCTTGCAGCCCTTTTTCCATGCAGCATAAATAGCTTTGCCAACACGCCTGTCGCCTCTTGCAAGCACTGCTTCAAGCAATGAAGTATTGTATTTTGACCAACTAAGCACAATTTTCCTGTCGGTTGCCAGCTTGATAAGATGCTTCTGTCGCTTGTCGATTTCTTCCTCTGTAAGCTGCGGCTCAAATTCAAAGGGCGTAAAGGGCTTGGGGATGAATGTAGATAATGAAATAGATACACTCACAGGCTTACCCTTTTTACGGTTGGGATTGGCATAGAATTGGTCAACAACGGCTTTTGCAAGACCATATATTCCCTCAATATCCTCGAGCGTTTCGGTCGGCAGACCCAGCATGAAATACAGCTTGATATTGGTATATCCGCCTTCAAACGCAATCTTCACGCTGTCAAGGACATTCTGTTCGGTTACATTTTTGTTGATTACATCACGCAGACGCTGTGTTCCAGCCTCGGGAGCAAAAGTAAGTCCGCTTTTACGAACATCCGAAATCTTTCTCAATACCTCATCGCTGAAGCGGTCAACGCGCAGCGACGGCAGCGAAAGATTTATATGCTCCCTTGAGGTGTAATCCGCAAGCTCGGTGAGTAAACCTTCAATGTCCTTATAGTCGCTTGTACTAAGGGATGAAAGCGAAACTTCATCGTAGCCGGTGTTCTCGCACAGAGTTTTAGTCTGCGAAATAATCGTATCCTTGGCTTTTTCACGATACGGTCGATAAATGTACCCTGCCTGACAGAAGCGGCAGCCTCTTATGCAGCCGCGCAGCACCTCAACAACCGCACGGTCGTGTACGATGCTGCAAAAAGGCACAGGAAAATTATCGTGTGTATAAGCTTTATCAAAATCATTGACTATTCGCTTGGTAACAGTAGCGGGCGCGCCATCCTTGGGTGTAATTGCCTTTACGGTTCCGTCTTCGTTGTAGCTAACATCATACAAAGACGGAACATAGATTCCCTCTACCTTTGATACGCGGCGGAGAAATTCCTCCTTGGAGGTGTGCTCCTTTTTGCACTCCTCCATTACACGCATCATCTCAAGGTTCATCTCCTCGCCCTCGCCTATTGCGAACAAATCAATAAAGTCTGCCAGTGGTTCAGCGTTACATACGCACGGACCGCCTGCCATTACTATGGGCGTGAGCTCATGCCTGTCTTTCGCAAGAACAGGAAGTCCTGCAAGGTCAAGCATTTCCAGTACGTTGGTATAGCACAGCTCATATTGTAATGTGAAGCCGATAAAATCAAAGTCCTTTATGGGGTCAAGGCTCTCCAGTGCGTAAAGAGGTATTCCGCGGCTGCGCATCTCCTGCTCCATATCGGGCAGAGGCATAAAAACGCGCTCGCACCAATAATTCGGTACAGAATTCTTCAAGCCGTACAGAATCTTGATTCCAAGATGTGACATACCAATCTCGTATGTATCAGGGAAGCAAAACGCAAATCTGATATCAACCTTGCTTTTATCCTTAACAACAGAGCCGATTTCACCGCCGATATAACGCGACGGTTTCTGAACTTTCATCAGAAATTCATCCAGCATTTTCATACCCTCGGCTCCGCCGGTGTATTGTCTATTTTCAGACATTTTATTCTCCTTGCTGTAATACATTCTTACATAACATTATAACACATTCCAAAACTAATATCAAGTACTAAACCCAAATATGATTCTAATATTTTTTTCAAAAAGAGGTTGATTTTTTCCTGTTTTAATGATATAATACTATATGTTATATGCGCCCGTAGCTCAGCTGGATAGAGCAATAGCCTCCGACGCTATGTGTCGTGCGTTCGAATCGCATCGGGCGTACCAAAACGTAACCCCCGCCAGACCGCTTTATAATGCGATTTGACGGGGAATGTTCATTTTTGCTGTAAAACAGCCTTTTTATTCAGTCTGACGGATTGTATCTTATACAGCGCCAGTGAAATCAAACAAGCCGTAACCCAACCAACAGGCCATGAAAGCCATATACCCCGAGAGCCGAAAACCGGTGTAAGAATATACGCGAATACTACTCGCAGAATTAAGTCGGAGAATGTTGTAATCATAAACGCGCGTACATTTCCTGCTCCTCGAAGTACTCCGTCGGCTGTCAGCTTTACCGCTACTGCGATAAAGAACGGCGAAACAGTGGTAAGAAATGCGCTGCCGGCTGCTGCGGCAGCCTCGTTATTAGCGTCGGCGCTGTCAAGGAACATATATATCAATGTATCGGAAAAAAACACATAGCACAGCGCGGCGACTGCGGCAATTCCAACAGAAATAATAAGCCCGATATGAAATCCCTTTTTGACGCGGTTGTATTCGCAAGCGCCAATATTCTGTGCCGTAAAGCCTGAAACGCTGTTGCCTACGGTTGTAAAGCAGGTTACTGCAAACGTATTTAACTTGATTGCAGAGGAATACCCTGCCATAACGTCGATTCCGCAGGAATTAACCAGCCCTTGAATAAACAGATTACCAACCGAAACAAAGCTCTGCTGCAAAATGCTGGGAACAGAGAGCTTTGCAATTCTTCCCAGCATACTCCATCTGAACAGCTTATATCTGCCGCATTCCATTACCTTAATTCTTTTTAGCAGAACCACAAATGAAAGCACTGAACACACACCCTGACACAAGAACGTTGCCCACGCCGTACCTGCAACTCCCATTTGAAAGACTGCGACAAACAACAAGTCAAGCAGAATATTTCCTATTGACGAGCCAATCAAAAAATAGAGCGGAGTTTTTGAATCTCCAAGCGCAGCGAATATTCCCGTGGAAATGTTGTAAATAAATAAAAACAGCAAACCCAGTATGTATATTTTAAGATACTCATCAGCAGCGGCAAAAACTGTGGTATCTGTCCCAAGCAGTTCTAAAAATAATCCGCCGGTTAGCATTCCGAATGTCGTCAGTGCAATTGACAGCACAGCTGTGGAAATAAGCGACGTAAATACCGCTGTTTTCATATTTGTGATGTCTTTTGCTCCGAAGAGTGTTGAAATCACTACCGAGCAGCCAATATTCATGCCTGTTCCGACGGCAAGAAATATCATTGTGATAGGATAAGACGCGCCGATTGCTGCAAGCGCATCCTTATTGATAAATTGACCTGCAATTATGCTGTCCGCTATGCTGTAAAGCTGCTGAAATACCACGCTTATAATCAGCGGCACAGAGTAGCTTATCAGAATAGGCGCAACAGCGCCCTTGGTCATATCCTTAACCATATCTTTCGCCTCAATACAGTAATATGCGGCAGAATTTTACATCTGCCGCAGATATATTATCTTTTGTTCTTCGCTTCTTCCTTAAGACGCAGGTCGCGTTCGAGGATTACTTTTCTCATGCGGATATTCTTCGGTGTGACTTCCACCAGCTCATCATCCTGTATAAACTCAAGGCATTCCTCAAGGCTCATGCGCTTATACGGAATAAGGTGCAAAGCGTCATCGGAACCGGAAGCGCGTGTGTTGGTAAGATGCTTTTTCTTGCAGACATTTATTACAATATCACCGGGTTTTGGCGAAACGCCGACAATCATGCCCTCATAAACAGGTACTCCCGCGTCAATAAACAGTGTTCCGCGCTCCTGCGCATTGAACAGACCGTATGTTATAGACTCGCCTGTTTCCCATGCTACAAGTGAACCGACAGTTCTTCTGGCAATGTCGCCGTAATAAGGCTGATAGCTGTCAAATACAGAGTTCATAACGCCCTCGCCCTTTGTGTCGGTTAAGAACTCACTTCTGTAACCAAATAAGCCGCGCGAAGGAACCAAAAACTCTAGGCGTGTGCGTGAGCCGACAGGGTTCATGCTGACAAGCTCACCCTTGCGCTGTCCCATTTTTTCCATTACGGAACCGACTGCAAATTCCGGCACATCAATCAGCAGGCGCTCAACAGGCTCGCACTTTACGCCGTCGATTTCCTTGAACAGTACTCGCGGGGTACTTACCGAAAGCTCATAGCCCTCGCGGCGCATGGTTTCGATAAGAATTGAAAGATGCATTTCTCCCCTGCCCGCAACATTGTATGCATCAAGAGAATCGCTTTCGGTAACTCTCAACGATACATCCTTCAGCGTTTCACGCATCAGGCGCTCTCTTATCTGGCGGGAGGTTACAAACTTACCCTCTCTGCCTGCAAACGGGCTGGTGTTTACCGAGAATGTCATTTCGACGGTAGGCTCGGTGATTTTTACAAACGGCAGAGGCTCGGGGCAGTTTACAGAGCAGATTGTCTGTCCGATTGTAACGCCTTCAATTCCCGAGAAGCAAACAATATCGCCAACCTTTGCCTCGGTTACGGGAACCTTGTTAAGTCCCTCGAACTGATACAGCGAAACCACCTTTGACTTGAAAGGCGCTGTTCTTCCCAAGTGGTCACAAACCATGACTTCCTGATTCTGCTTCATTACACCGCGTTCGATTCTGCCTATTGCAATTCTGCCGACATACTCATTGTAATCAATTGAAGAAACCAGCACCTGAAGCTCGCCGTCAGCGTCACCCTCCGGCGCAGGAATATGCTCTATAATCTTCTCAAAAAGAGGCTTAAAGTTTTCGCCCATGTGGTCAGGCGAATATGACGCTAATCCCAGTCTGCCCGAGCAGAAAACCACAGGGCTTTCAAGCTGTTCCTCACTTGCGTCAAGGTCCAGCAGAAGCTCCAGCACCTCATCCACAACCTCGTGGTTGCGGGCGTCGGGACGGTCTGTCTTGTTAACTACAACAATTATCTTATGACCAAGCTCCAGCGCCTTTTGCAGTACAAAACGGGTTTGCGGCATTGTTCCCTCAAAGCTGTCTACCAGCAGGAGAACGCCGTTTACCATTTTCAGAATACGCTCAACCTCACCCGAAAAATCGGCATGGCCGGGAGTGTCAACAATATTGATTTTTACGCCGTTGTACATACAAGCAGTGTTTTTCGCAAGGATTGTAATACCGCGCTCGCGCTCAATATCGTTGTTATCCATAACGCGTTCATTCACAACCTGATTTTCACGAAAAGCGCCGCCCTGCTTGAGCATTTCATCCACAAGTGTTGTTTTGCCGTGGTCTACATGGGCAATAATTGCTATGTTTCTTAAATCTTCTCTAATCAAATTCAACATTCACTTTCTTTTGTTTTTTTATTTTGCCAAACTGTATTATACAACTTTTTTTGCAACAGTACAATACACAAATCTAAAAACTGTTGTTTTGATTATATTTAATGAATTTTGGAACAGTGATTTGTGCATTATTACAATAAAATCAGCCTGCTTGATTAACAAAACAGGCTGATTATCTCTATTTTTTGAAAATTCGATGTCTTTTTGCGGTGAGTAAACTGTGGCGTTTCTTCTCCGCTTGTTCATCAATCGCAAAACCGCCGGCGATTTTAACGAGTACGCTGCCCTCATGCACTGCATTTGGCAGCTTGTTCAGCGGTACAATCAGAGTTTTACCGTCGGATTCAAGCACAGCAATATTTTCTTCAATGCGCTCTACTATTATCATGCGGCTTCACTACCTTTCTCTGTAACAACCGTGATTTCCGAGCCGTCTGATACAAATACAATGTCACCGCTTTCTGCAGTAGTATATATGGTGCAGCCAAGGCTCTTGTATCTGCGCAGTACCTCGGTTTTTGGATGCCCGAAATCGTTTTGCAGTCCGACCTCAATTACTGCGTATTTCGGTCTTGCGGCAAGCAGAAACTCTTTGGATGAAGATGTGCTGCTGCCATGATGAGGTACCTTAATAACATCGCAGTTCACATTTGTTACGCTTTGAATTATGTCGCTCTCGGCAAGCGCTTCAATGTCACCCGTGAACAGAAAAGAAGTGTTTCCGAAAATCAGCTTTGCCGTAACAGAGTAGTTGTTCAGCGCTTCATAATCGTTTCTTACAGGCGCTATTATTTCAAGTGCAGAGCCTTCACCCAGAAAGATTACCTCGCCTGCATTGGCATAAGAGGCATTGATATTCTTTTTCTCTATTACATCAAGCATCTTCTCATACGACACTGTATTCGGCTCGTAATCCTCGTCGATTTCCGGCATGATAAATCTGCCGACATCAAATCGTTCAAGTATTTCATACATTCCGCCTATGTGGTCGGAATGCGGGTGTGTGGCTATTACATAATCCAGCTTTGTAATCCCTAACGAATGTATGTACCCGATTACCTCGGTGACAGAGCTGTCTTCCCCGCTGTCAATCAGAACAGTGTATTTTTCGGTTACAATCAGCTCGCAGTCACCTTGACCTACATCTATAAAATGTACAGTAGCCTCGCCGCTTACCTGCGTTTTTACCAGCGGCTTTTTGGCAATTCCCATTACGCATAGAATATCATACACGCTTGGGATTCCGTCCAGCTTCATGAAAGTATCATTTATAAATACGAACAGTGTTCCGCATAGTACTAATGCAACAACTACCGTAAAAATTACAGATTTAGCGGTGACCCTTTCCTGCCGCCTTTTTACGCCCTGAAGGCGACGGTTTTGAGCCATTGCGTCTGCTCCTTTCATTAGAGTTTCTGCCCTGATTGCTGTCGGAAGGTGGTATTAAGCATTCCTTGCCATAGCCGATAAGGTCACGGCGTTTTGCCATAATCAGCGCTTTTTCTACAAGACGTCTGTTTTCAGGCTTGAAATATTGCAGTAATGCCCTCTGCATAGCCTTGTCCTCGGGAGTACGCGGAACAAATACAGGCTCCAGCGTGTATGGGTCAAGACCGGAGTAGAACATTGCGGTTGAAATAGTGCCGGGTGTCGGGTAGAAATCCTGTACCTGCTCGGGGCGGATATTATGCTTTTTTAAGAACAGAGCGAGCTCTACGGCTTCGTTTAAGGTACAGCCCGGATGCGAGGACATGAGATACGGCACAAGGTACTGCTCCTTACCGCACTTTTTGGTTGCGGCATAAAAACGCTTTTCAAATTCTTCGTATTGCTCAATATGCGGCTTGCCCATGTAATCCAGAACCTTATTGCTGGCGTGCTCGGGCGCAACCTTAAGCTGACCGCTTACATGATGCTCAACCAATTCATCAAGAAATTCGCCGTTGGTATCGGCAAGAACATAGTCATATCTGATACCCGAGCGAATAAATACCTTTTTCACCTTTTTTATAGAGCGCAGACGCCGCAGCAGCCTCAGGTAGTCGCTGTGGTCGGCAACAAGATTCTTGCAAGGCTGGGGCGCAAGACATTTCCTGCCCTTGCACATACCATGCTCCTCTTGCTTTTCACACGAAGGATGACGGAAATTCGCGGTAGGACCGCCGACATCATGGATATAGCCCTTAAAATTCGGTTTTTCCGAAAGCATTACTGCCTCGTTATATACCGAATCCTCGCTGCGGGTCTGAATTTTTCTGCCCTGATGCAGCGCAATTGAACAGAAATTGCAAAAACCGAAGCAGCCGCGGTTATGCGTAATGGAGAACTCAACCTCTTGTATTGCGGGCACTCCGCCCTCTTTTTCATACATGGGATGATACATACGCATATATGGCAGCTCGTAGGTTCGGTCAAACTCGGACTGCGTTACACTGCGCTGAGGCGGATTCTGTACCAGCATAACGTTTCCGTGGCGCTGAACAATTGTTCTTCCGTATACCTCGTCTTGTTCGTCATACTGTTTGCGGCAGGACTTGGCGTAAGCTTTCTTATTGGTGCTAACAATTTCAAAGCTGTCACACTGAACTGCACCCAGCGGGGTGTTTTCGGGAGCAGTGAGATAGCAGGTTCCGCGAAGGTCGTGCATATCGGCAAGCTTTAATCCTGCCTTGAAATTATTCAGCATCTGCGTAAGCGTTACCTCGCCCATGCCGAACATGAGAAAGTCAGCGCCGCTGTCCACAAGAATAGATGGCATAACCCTATCAGCCCAGTAATCATAGTGAGCAAATCTGCGCAAGGAAGCCTCCAAGCCGCCGATTGAAATCTCTACGTCGGGGAAAAGCTGCTTAAGCTTTTTGCAATAGGTTATCACTGCACGGTCGGGACGTTTGCCGCCCTTTCCGCCCGGTGAATACGCGTCGTCGTAACGCTTTTTCAGCGCGACTGTATAGTTAGACACCATGCTGTCTATATTTCCGCCCGTTACCATAAAGCAATATTTTGGCTTGCCCAGCTTCATATAATCCGCGTCGGTTACGGGCTGCGCGATTATCCCGACAGTAAATCCCGCTGCTTCTATCATGCGAGAAATTATAGCGATACCAAAGGATGGATGGTCAACATAAGCGTCGCCTGTAAAGCAGATAAAATCCAGCTGCTCAATACCGCGCTCTGCCATGTCCTTCCTTGATACGGGTAAAAAAGGCATATTCCATTTCCCTTTCAAAAATACTTCAAGCTGTGATAAACAGTTATCTTGCTTTGCTTTTTGATAAACTGTTACTTTTTATTCATTTTGCGCTCATACCATTCCTGCTTGGTCATAAGCACCTGACGCGGTTTGCTGCCCTCGTACGGACCAACCACGCCCATCTCCTCCATTATGTCGATAATTCTTGCTGCTCTGCCATAGCCCAGCTTTAATCTGCGCTGAAGCAAAGAGGTGCTCGCCTGACCTGCCTCAACTACAAAATCAATAGCCTCCTCGAGCTTGTCGTCTGATGTATCAATATCACCGTCATCACTTGAATCACTTGATTTCTCGGCGCTGTTCACCATCTCGGTCTGGCGCTCAATCTCATCCATAATAGTCTGGTCGTACTCGGCTGTGAATACCTGCTTGATGAACTCAACAACACGCTCGACCTCTTTATCTGCAACATAGCAGCCCTGAATACGCACGGGCTTTGGCATTCCAACGGGCATATACAGCATATCGCCGTTGCCCAGAAGCTTTTCTGCGCCGCTGCTGTCAAGGATTACTCGGCTGTCCATCTGCGAAGCGACCATCAGCGCGATTCGGCTGGGAATATTAGCCTTGATAAGTCCGGTTACAACGTTTACGGTGGGTCGCTGGGTAGCAATTACCAAATGCATTCCTGCCGCACGAGCCATCTGTGCAAGTCTGACAATGCTGTCCTCGACATCCTTTGGTGAAGCCATCATCAGGTCTGCAAGCTCATCTATAAAGATTACAATATGCGACATCTTTTCAAGACCGCTGTCGGGTTCTGCGGCAAGCTGATTGTAACCGCCGAAATCTCGCACATTGTTCTCGGAGAAAGCCTTATAACGATTCAGCATTTCATTAACTGCCCACGCAAGAGCGCCCGCTGCCTTTTTAGCGTCTGTAACTACGGGAATCAGCAGGTGCGGGATTCCGTTGTACATCATAAATTCAACCTTTTTCGGGTCAATCATTATAAAACGGACATCCTCGGGGGTGGATTTCATAAGTATGCTCATAATTATTGAGTTTACGCATACCGACTTACCCGAGCCTGTTGTTCCCGCAATTAGCAGGTGCGGCATTTTGGCAACATTACAGCTTACTGTTTCTCCGCTGATATCCTTTCCGAGTACGGTTTCAAGCTTTTTGTCAAAAGTCTTTTTGAACTCCGGGGTATCTACCAGCTCGCGGAAATATACGGTTTCCTTCTGCTTGTTGGGTACCTCGATACCAACAGCGGCTTTGTTGGGTATGGGAGCTTCTATTCTAACGCCTGCCGATGCAAGGTTAAGTGTGATATCATCCACAAGCCCGGTGATTTTTGAAATCTTCACGCCCGGCGCAGGCTGCAGCTCATAGCGCGTAACAGACGGACCACGGCTTACGCCGACAATCTTTGTCTGAACACCAAAGCTTTTGAGCGTTTCTACCAGAGTATCCGAGTTCTTTTGAATTTCGCTCTCAATGTCCTCCTGCGCAATTGAATGCTCAACAGGGTTCAGCAGGCTCATTGGCGGCAGCTGGTAAAGCTCGTTAAGCGTAAGATTAAGCGTCTTTTTCTCCTCTTGAGGTTCTGCGGCAGGCTGTACGACTTCCTGCTTGGGAGCATCAGCTGCGAAAATGGTTTCAGCGGGCCTTGCAGGCTCATCGGCAGTGGCTTTATCAGAGTCGGTGCTGGGTTTGGGAACGTCAATAATCTCGCTGATTTTTGAGGGCTTCTCATTTTCGCTGTCAAATCTGTGAATTGCATCCATGATTGAAACAAGCTGCGCGTCGCGGTCCTCAAGCTCATCCTCGTCAGGCTCTTCCGAGGCGTCAATCAGTGCCTGATTCTTTTGAAGAATGTAATTCTTAAGCTCCTGCATATAGTCGCTGCTCTCGTCGGATGATTGCTCGCTGTCGGGCTTCATATCGGGAAGCTCGGGCAGAAAATCAGGGTCGGGCTTTTGCTCCGGCGCGGGTGCTGCGTTCTCCTCGGGAAGCGGCAATTCGGGCGTGGGCGCCTCGTTTTTATTGCGCGGAGTTTCATTGCGCTTTTCTATTGCGTTTAGCATTTTGTTAAAGCGGCGCTTGTTTTCAAGCTCCTCCTGACCACGCTCAATCTCCTCACGAACTTCATCTCGTTCTTTCTGCTCGCGCTGCTGCTGTTCCTCACGCTCTTGTTCCATGCGCTCGTATTCCTGCTCTGCAAGCGCTTTTTCCTCTTTTCTGCGCTTGATATGCTCGCCGGTTGCTTCCTTGGCTTTCTTTACGGGATTTGCCATTCTCTCGACTAAATCTGCAACCGATAATCCCGATACAAGCAAAAATATCACAAGCGCGAGAATTATCACGATTATTGCTGCGCCAAGCTGACCCAGCATTAGCAGCGGCGAGCCTAAAATGAACGAAAGCACGCCTCCGCCGCGAAACTCCATTCCCTGAACATACAGGTTGGAAATCAGCTCGCCAAAATTTTCTCCCTCGTTCCTGCCAACGGCGAAAATCTGTACAGCGGCACATACAAGCAGTATCAGCATTGATAGCTTAAATGCAGAAAATCCGACTCTTTTTTCGGGCTTATTAAGTGATACAAGCACTGCAATATACATCAGCACGGGTCCTACCAGAAATGCCGAATAGCCGAACACTCCATGCGTAAAATCAAATATAGCGCGCCAGCCCTCGGAGCCGGGAATTACTGACGCCAGCAGCACAAACAAGCCCAATGCAAACAGTATCACAGACGTCAGATGCCGTCTGCGTCGGCTTTGCGCAAGCGCAGCTTCTTTCATTCTTTGCTGCTGTTCCTCCAGAGCTTTTTTGCTTCTGGCAGACGCTGCTTTTGATGTCCCCTTTTCAAGCGAGGTCTTTTTTGAATTTGTGTTTTTTTCTGCCATGATGTCATACTTCCTTTTCTATTTTTTCAGCTAATTCCCTTTATGCAGCAAACAGCGACATCAGCGTATTTCCTGTGATGTGCTCCCACAATCCCCCTGCTGCGCAAAGCACACCGATTATCGCCGTATATACTCCGAAGATTACAAATCTGTCCTTTTTAAGCAGCCAGCTTACAAGTTTTATTGCGGCAAATCCCACAACTGCTGATACAACAAAGCCGATTCCCAGTGCAAGCCAGTCAAGCTCCATTTCCGAATGAATCGCGTCGCCCAATTCCAGCACACTGCCGCCGAGTATTGCGGGTATTCCCAAAATAAATGAATATGTAACCGCAGTTTCTTTTGATAGCCCGCGCATAAGTCCTGCCGCAGTTGTAGAGCCTGACCTTGATACTCCCGGGAACAGCGCAACGCACTGGAATAAGCCAACCGTTACTGCGTCTTTTATGGTCATATCCTTACCCTCGCGCTCGCCCTTGCTGCATTTTGAGGATATAAACAACAGCATTGCGGTGAACAAAAACGCTACGCCTTCAAATACAATGTCGCCGTCGCCCTGTCTGCCTGTGAAGAAATCCTTAAACAGATAAAACGGCACAAGAATAAACGTTGCGATTATTACCATAAACATCATTCGCCTGTCGCCGTTCATGCCGCTCCATGAAAACTTGCCCGTAAAAACATCGCGGATTGTCAGGAAAAACTCTTTTATCATACTGAATATCGTCTTATAGAATGCAGCGAATACTGCCGCAAGCGTTCCAACATGAAGCACAATAGAGAGTATCAGCGCAGCTTCACCGTCAATACCCGTTACATGCTGCACCACCGAAAGATGCCCCGAGCTGGATACAGGAAGAAACTCCGTTAAGCCCTGAACAACTGCTTGAATAATTACTGTTAGAATGTCCATATTCTGCCTTTCTATGTACCGCCGGGCGGCGGATTAAAAATAGTATTTTGTTGGCTGATAATTGCTGTTGAGATATACTCGCGGGTCGGTAGATATTACCCTTGAAAGCGTCCTTTTTCCGTTTACGCTCCGATATTCCGCGTATCCGCAGCTTATTCGCTCCGTAACGACTTGCTCGGGCTGGGGCGAAGCAAAAACGTCATACAGGCTGATAATTGTGTGAATCATCGCTCGCCGCTCCAATCTCCGCGATTTATGTCGCAGTATGACCGTACCGAAGTGTGCTTTGCAGGCTCGGTAGACGTCCTTGAAGCGGTTGCGGATTTTGGCTTTCTGCCACGCTTTTTGGGCTGAACGGTCGTCTTTTCGGATAGTTCAGGCTTCTCGGTTTTCGGTTTGGATTCATTCCTCTTTCTCTCGCCGGATTTCGCAATTTTCTTGCCGCCGGAACGCTGCTCAATCAGCTCGTATAGGCAATCAACCGCATCGGCAAGACCGCCCAAGCGGTCAATCAGACCTTCTTTAACCGCGGTTTCGCCGTCAAGAACAGAGCCAACATCCATAACCAGCTCGTCTTTTTCCATCATAAATTCAAGAAAGCGCTTTGATGAAATATTGCTGTTGTTGGTAACAAAGCGGATTATTCTCTGCTGCATTTTCTCAAAGTATGATATAGTCTGCGGAATGCCCAGCACCATGCCGTTCATTCGTACCGGGTGGATAGTCATTGTAGCCGATGGAACAATAAAGCTGCGCTGTGCGCTGACTGCAAGCGGAACACCTATTGAATGTCCCCCGCCAACAACGATTGATACGGTAGGCTTTGACATGCCTGCGATAAGCTCTGAAATTGCCAAGCCTGCCTCAACGTCACCGCCGACCGTGTTAAGAACAATCAGCAAGCCCTCGATAGAGTCGTCCTCCTCGATGGCTACCAGCGCGGGAATGATATGCTCATATTTTGTGGTTTTGTTCTGCGGCGGGAGAATATAATGCCCCTCTATCTGCCCTATTATCGTCAGGCAGTGGATATTATGCCGCGCATTGTTGGAAGCTACTATTCCCGTGTCGATAATCTGCTGATTCTGTTCCTCGGAGAACGGAGCCCCATTTTTGCATTCATCACTCATAGTTTTACCACCTTTCTGAAAATGCTTACAACATATTATTTCAGAACATGGCGGAAATATTCGGAAAAGCCCTACAATTCTTAAATTATGAATGACTGCAACCATTCTTTATTATTATAGCATATTCTCATCAGAATTTCAAATACTTTTTTCTGATTTTTTTGAAATATAATCGAATTGTATCAAAAATGGATTGTTGACTTTTTATGGATATGGTGTTATAATAAGTTGTACATTTTTATCGGTACACTAACTATATCTGATGTGTGAAAGGATTACAATGTCGGAAATAACAGCAGCAATGGACAGCATGGAACAGCTTCATGCAGTATTCGGTGATTTTGACAGCAATATTAACCTGTTGCAAAAAGCGTTCGGCGTTACAATTTTCAGCCGCGGAACAGATGTAAAAATCACAGGTGATGAATCGGCGGTACAGCGCGCAGAAAAAGCTATGAACAGCTTGCTTCGACTATACGCAAAGGGCGAAACTATTAACGAGCAGAACGTACGATATGTAATATCAATGGTAAATGATGGCACTGAAAACGAGGTTGACTCCATATCCTCTGACTGCGTATGCGTAAGCTATGCAGGCAAGCCAATCAAGCCAAAAACGCTCGGTCAGAAGAAATACTGCGATATGATTCGCAAAAATACAATAACCTTTGGCGTGGGACCCGCAGGCACCGGCAAGACTTACCTGGCGGTTGCTCTTGCTGTAAGCGCATTCAAGGCGCATGAGATAAATCGCATTATTCTGACCCGGCCTGCGGTTGAAGCAGGCGAAAAACTGGGTTTTCTTCCGGGTGATTTGCAGAATAAGGTTGACCCCTATCTGCGCCCGCTTTATGACGCTCTCTTTGAGATGTTTGGTCAGGAATCCTTTGCCAAGCATCTTGAGCGCGGTTCGATTGAGGTTGCTCCGCTTGCCTATATGCGCGGACGCACTCTTGACGACAGCTTTATAATTCTTGATGAAGCACAGAACACCACGCGCGAGCAGATGAAAATGTTCCTTACGCGACTTGGATTTAACAGCAAAATGGTCATCACGGGCGATATTACGCAGATTGACCTTCCCGAGACCTCTAAATCCGGTCTTATTGAAGCGCTAAAGGTGCTGAAAAATGTTGATGGAATTGCGCAGAACCGCTTCTCGGAGAAGGATGTTGTTCGTCACAGACTTGTTCAGGATATTGTAAAGGCTTACGAGAACTACACCGGTCAGAAAAAAGCGCAGGACAACAGCAGGAGGAGCTAATGGAAATTACGGTTTATTTAGAGGATGAACAGGATAAGATTACACCGCCCGAGGACATTGAGGAACTTGTAAAGCTCTGCACTGCCGAAGCGCTTCGCGAAGAGAATCTGGGCGAATACAGCGCAGAGGTTTCTGTAACGCTCACGGATAACGAGAATATCAGGGCAATTAACAACGAGCATCGCGGCATTGATTCGGCAACCGATGTTCTATCGTTTCCGATGTTTGACGAAGACGGAAATCTTGAAACAAATCCCGAAACCGACGCTATCGTGCTTGGCGATATTGTTATATCTATGGAAAGAGCGGCTGAACAGGCAAAGGAATATGGTCACTCGTTCCGCAGGGAGGTTGCTTTTCTTATTACGCACTCGCTGTTTCACCTGCTTGGCTATGACCATGTTAACAGCGAGGAGGAAGAAAAAGAAATGTTCGGCAAGCAGGAAAAGGTGCTGGACGCACTTGGAATAACACGCGAAGCATGATAGCGTTTCTGAAAAGCTTTGTCTACGCTGCAAAGGGGATAATCCATGCAATTTCAACCGGCAGAAACATGAGAATCCACCTGTGCGCTGCGGCGTATGTATTATATTTTTCGCTGAAATTTTACAGCCTTTCCCGCGGGGAGCTTGCAGCGTTAATACTGACTATAACGGCTGTAATATCGCTGGAAACGCTTAATACTGCTGTTGAGCGATTAGCGGATTCGGTTACGCTTGATACTCACCCGCTTATTGCAAAATGCAAGGATTGCGCTGCGGGTGCTGTGCTTGTTTCGGCGATTGGTTCAGTATTTGTAGGTATCACTCTGTTGTGGGATACCGAGATTTTCTCACAGATATTTGAATATTTTATCTCGGATATCTTAAGATTACTATTATTCCTAATCTCGCTTTCAGCAGCAATATTATTTGTTGTTTTACCCGAACTCATAAACAGAAAAAAGCCGCAGAAGTAACTGCGGCTTAATTGATTTTTGTTGAACCGTTGCTGTAAATCAGCTTAATAGTATCGTCTTCGGCGAAAGCGGCTGTAAATCCCGTACGGTCGTCATATATGGAGATATTCTTGCGTGCAGCGCCAAATTGGGCAAATTCCGAAACAAATGATACCCCGTCAAAATATGAATATGCTGCGCCGCATTTGGTCGGGCTTTGCATGATAAAGGTATTTGCTCCGCTCAATGAAAAATCAGAAATAGTATCGGCAACGATTACCTTTGAACATCTTGCCGCCTCCGAACCATCATTGCTGTACAAAACAAAGCTTACTTCACTGCCGTTTATCTCTCCAACAAGCGCATATTCACCCAAGATAACACCATCTTTACGCTCTAATCCAAGAGTTTTTGGTGATTCCTCTGAAAGCTCTGCAACTGAAAATACTCCGTTCTCGCCGCTTATGTAAAGATGCTTACCAGATATTTCCGCCGAACATACCGTCTCGGTAAAATTCTGCATAGCAACTGTTGGTTTCAGGTCGTCACCGCGAATATACGCCACAGGTTCATCACCCGTTTCTATTGTGCAAAGTACTCCGCCGGAATAATCACACGCAGTTATCAGCGGGGTGTTTTCAGCAACAATCTGCTCTCCAATGCCAACAATCTGCGAGCCGTTTTCACTGCGTACAACCGCATAAGCTCCGTCAGAATCACAAAACTGCGCGTCGCCAAGCACGGCAACGCAGTCTGTAATCTCTCCGCGCGAAAGGTCAACAGTAACGCTGACAGCATAGCCGCAGGCTCGCTTTTCAGCGCCAAGCACTACCCTTTCAGCCGGAATCGTTTTTTGCTTCCCGTTTATAAGCGTAAAAGGCAGGTAACACTCCGATTGTTCAGCTTTGAAGCTCTCCGTAAACTCGGGGAAATATACACAGGCAAGCGTTACAGAGTTTTCCGAGATTGTGTAGTCGGTGAGCGTACCGCAAAGCTCCGCGTTAAAATCCGAGCCTGTGAGCCTGATAACGCCCGATTTTTTTCCATAATACACTGCATACAAATCGCCGCATTCAAAGACTTCAATAAACTCGCAGCCCTCGGGCGGTGTAAGCTCGTTGACCAATCCGCTTTTTTCGCGGTCATATACCAAAACACGGTCGGAATAAGTGCTGTAAACATAATCATTTGTTGAAAATACGCCTTTATCCAAGCCTGTATTCTCAACTAACATATCGCAGAAAACTCTTCCCTTGTCGGTCGGCAGAGCAACCACATTCTTTCCGCAGGATTCGCCGCTGTTATAAGCATAGTGAATATCGGCGAATACTTCGAGAGCATTTGATGCAAAACGCAGGTCGGGTGTATGCTGATTCCTTGCAGGCAATATACCGCAGCTCATCACAGCGCCAAACGCCAATAAAATTACCGCTCCGCAAGCAGACGCAGCAAGCCCTTTTACTGATACTCCGTCTGTTTCGGAGGGCTTGGCTTCTTCCTCGGTGGTGGGCTCGGCTGTGTGAATCTCGGTTAATTCCTCGCCGCTGATAACAGTAATACCTTTTAAGTGCTCGCTGATTGAATTTTCCGCATCGGCTTGAATATCTTCGGCATCGCTTTCGGATAATCTTTCGGCTTCGACAGCAGCATTCTCAAAATGCTCATCGTCAGCGACATTTTTTTCGGTGTGAATTTCATCCGATAATTGCTCTGTTTCACCGTTTTGTTTTGTCGCTTCAACCGCTTCAAGAACCGCACTTATACGCATGGTCTGGGTACGCTCCCAGATTTTACGCGCTGAATACAGCATTCTTGTGTAGTCCTTGGGCTGCAAACCGGCGTGTTCAAGCGTTACAATCAGACCCTGCAAATTCATTGCGGGATTGCTTTCTATTTTCTCTATGGCTTCTTCGGGCGCATTGCAGCTTTTCAGCAGGTATATGAAATCTGCCGAACCTATGCCGAGGTCACGGAGCCTGTTAAGAAAAGTAAATGCATCAAGCTCGGGTATTTCAGCATTTTCATCCATCAGACATGAAGCTATATTCTGCGGCAGAACGGTCTCGGGCACTACCGATTCGGTTATATGGTCATACAATTCGGTTATTGTCATCATACCGCTCCTTTCGCTTGACACTGACAGGGTACGTCTGCTGCCTTTTGTTGCAGCACTTACCGTGTTTAATGCCGAATATATTCAATCTAATGAAAAGCTTTCTACCGTCTTTTTTATTAGCTTGCGAACAGCGCCCTTGGAAATACCCATAAACTGCGATATCTCATCGGGTGTGTACTTTCCAACAACATACAAGCAAGTAACCATGCGTTCCTGCTCTGTAAGTCTGCTGAATTCCGTCATAATATCAAATCTTTCGCTTCGCTCACGCTGCACAGGCTCCTTGCCCTTGTTGCTCGCTTTAATATGCGAGCACAAAGTTTTAAGCATAAACATTTCAAAGGCTTTTTCCGTATGCAGACGACCAATGGCATTAAAACCCTCTCGCACGGTTCGGCGAATTATATTTACTGCCTCGGTATTGTCATATAACGAAAAATAGGCGGTGTAGTACATGGGCTGATAAACAGCTTCATACAGCTTGGCAAATGCTTTTGTACCGCCGTTTGCTGCCTGTGATGAAAGCTCCTTATATAGATGTTTTTCCATGTACTCACCGCCTGAAATATTAGTCTTCTGTTGCCGTTACTGCAATGCCCAGTTCCTTAAGCTGCTCTTCGCTTACAATTGAGGGCGCTTCGCTCATCAGCTCGCTTGCGTTCTGTACTTTCGGGAATGCAGTTACATCACGCAGGCTGTCGCAGCCGCACATGAGCATTGAAAGTCTGTCCAGACCAATGCCTGCGCCGCCGTGAGGGGGAGCTCCATACTTATAAGCGTCTACAAGGAAACCGAACTTTGCGTCAATTTCTTCCTTGGTAAGTCCCAGCAGCTCAAACATACGCTGCTGAAGCTCGTAGTTTGTGATTCTAATAGAGCCGCTGGAAAGCTCTACGCCGTTAAGAACAAGGTCGTAAGCCTTTGCGCGTACCTTTTCCTTATCGGTTTCAAGATACTCAAGGCACTCATCCATGGGCATTGTAAACGGATGGTGCATAGCGAGCCATTCGCCGCTTTCTTCATCGTATTCAAAGAACGGGAACTCGGTAATCCAAAGAAAATTCCAGCCCTCGGGAATGATGTCGAGCTGCTTTGCAATTTTCAGACGAAGTGCGCCCAAAACGGGCAGTGTTACCTTGTTCTTATCGGCAACAATAAACGCAACGTCGCCCTTTTCGCAGCCAAGAGCGTTAAGAATAGCCTTAAGCTCGCCCTCGCCCATAAACTTGCCGAATGAGCAGTTTGGTGCGTCATCAACCCAGCGAATGTATGCCAGACCCTTTGCTCCGATTCCGCGTACAAATTCGGTCTGCTTGTCGATTTCTTTTCTTGTAAGCGTGCCTGCTGCACCCTTTGCAACAATGCCGCGAACAGAGCCGCCGTTTGCAATCGCATCCTTGAAAACGCTGAAACCGCAGTCCTTTACGATTTCCGAGATATCTGTGATTTCCATTCCGAATCTGGTATCGGGCTTGTCCGAGCCGAAGCGGTTCATTGCCTCGTTGTAGGTGAGTCGGGGCAGCGGCAGCGGGATATCAACATTGAGTACCTGCTTGTAAAGGCGCTGAACAAAGCCCTCCAGCATCTCAAGAATGTCCTCTACATCAACGAATGACATCTCAAGGTCAATCTGTGTAAATTCCGGCTGTCTGTCCGCTCTTAAATCCTCGTCGCGGAAGCAGCGTGCAAGCTGAATGTATCTGTCCATTCCGGCAATCATAAGCAGCTGCTTGTAAATCTGCGGGGACTGCGGCAGCGCATAGAATTTGCCGTTGTGTATTCTCGACGGTACGATATAGTCACGCGCGCCCTCGGGTGTTGACTTAATCATCATGGGCGTTTCAATTTCGGTAAAGCCGTTTTCGTAGAAATACTCGCGCGCGCACTTTGCAATCTCGTGGCGCATCATAAGGTTGCGCTGAAGCGGCTCGCGGCGCAAATCAAGGTAGCGATACTTCAAACGAAGTTCCTCGTTGGTTTTTGTGTTGGAAGTGATTTCAAAAGGAGGAGTCTGCGCTTTTGAAAGGATTCTCAATTCGCTGACAACAATTTCTATTGCACCTGTCTTGATTTCGGTGTTAACGCTCTCGCGTGCGCGTACTGCGCCTTTTGCCATAAGAACATATTCCGAACGAACAGATTCTGCCTTTTCAAATACGCTTCTGTCTGTGTTCTCATCAAAAACAAGCTGTACTATTCCTGTCTTGTCCCTTAAATCTATAAATATCAGGCTGCCTTTATCGCGCACTCTTTGAGTAAATCCGCCAACTACAACCTCGCCTGCTTCAAGTGTAACCTCGCCGCAGTAATGTGTTCTTTTCAGACCCTGCATTGTGTCTGCCATAATTTTGTCCTTCTTTCTTATATACGGGATTGCCCCATTTTTGCATTCCTGAAGCGGTATTTCCGCCTCTGAAAAAACTGCACTGATATATTATATCATCAATTATGTACTTTTTCAAGTAGGACATCAAATTTTTTATGCGTAATTATTAAATTTCATGATTCTTTTTAAATATAATTCACTCGGATAAGGAATTTATAAACAAAATCATGTAAAAATATTGACAACCGCAAACCAAAGTGTTATAATAATCAGTGTTTGTTATAATACAGATACCCCTAGGGTAACAGAAGAAAGGATTGAATATCAGTGTTTCTTGAAAACGAATACCGTACAGGCTACTGCAACTCATTCTCCGAAAATGAAATTGGCAAGAAAGTTCGTGCAGCAGGCTGGGTAGAAAATATCCGCGACCACGGCGGAATTATGTTTGTTGACCTTCGTGACCACTACGGCGTTGTACAGGTGGTTTTCCACAATGAGACCTTACTTGAGGGCATTCATAAGGAGTGCGCTGTATCTATCACGGGTACGGTTCTTAAGCGTGACGAAAGCACCTATAACGACAAAATTGAAACCGGTAAAATTGAAATTGAGGCTGAAGAGGTTCGTATTCTCGGTAAGGTTACAGAGCAGCTTCCGTTTGAGATTGCATCCTCACGCGAAACAAGAGAAGAGGTACGCTTAAAGTACCGCTATCTTGACCTGCGCAACAAGAAAATGCATGATAATATTGTTCTGCGCTCGCAGATTATCTCGTTCCTGCGCAATAAAATGAGCGAAATGGGCTTTCTGGAGCTTCAGACTCCTATTCTTTCCACATCCTCGCCCGAGGGCGCTCGTGACTATCTCATTCCCAGCCGCAAGCACCACGGCAAGTTCTACGCTCTGCCGCAGGCTCCGCAGATTTTTAAGCAGATTTACATGGTTTCCGGCTTTGATAAGTATTTCCAGATAGCTCCCTGCTTCCGTGACGAGGATGCAAGAGCAGACCGTTCACCCGGCGAGTTCTATCAGCTTGACTTTGAGATGTCGTTTGCTACGCAGGAGGATGTATTTGCTGTTGCAGAGGAGGTTCTTTCAGCCACATTCGCAAAGTTCTCCGATAAGCAGGTTTCCTCTGCCCCGTTCAGAAGAATCCCGTACAGTGAGGCTATGCTGACTTACGGCTCTGACAAGCCTGACCTTCGCAATCCGCTGATAATCAAGGAGCTTTCAGACTTGTTTGTTGACAGTGATTTCAAGCCTTTCTGCAATAAGTGCGTTCGCGGTATCAGAGTTCCTAATATGGCAAAACAGTCCAAGAATTTCTTCAAGAGCATGGAGGAATTTGCTACCCAAGAGGTTGGCATGAAGGGCTTGGGCTATTTCAAGGTTGAAGCCGGCGAGAACGGCGGCTTTAAGTTCAACGGTCCTATCGACAAGTTCCTTGACGACAGCCAGAGAGCCGAGCTTGCAAAGCGCTGCGAGCTTGAGGTTGACGATGTATTGTACTTTATCGCAGACAGCGCAAAGAATGCACCTAAATTTGCGGGACAGATTCGCACTGAAGTTGCAAAGCGCATGAACCTCATTGATGAGAGCCGCTTTGAGCTGTGCTTTATCGTTGATTTCCCCATGTACGAGCTTGACGAAGAAACCGGCAAGATTATCTTTACGCACAATCCTTTCTCCATGCCTCAGGGTGGTCTTGACGCGCTGCTGAACAAGAATCCGCTTGATATTCTCGCATACCAGTACGATATTGTCTGCAACGGTGTTGAGCTTTCTTCGGGCGCAGTCAGAAATCACGACCTTGACATCATGGTTAAGGCTTTTGAAATTGCAGGCTACACCGAAGAAGATGTTGCAAGCAAGTTTGGCGCTCTTTACAATGCATTCAAATACGGCGCTCCGCCCCATGCAGGTATGGCTCCCGGCGTTGACCGCATGATAATGCTTCTTACAGGCGAAGAAAGCATCCGTGAGGTTATCGCATTCCCGCTCAACTCTAATGCTCAGGATCTTTTGCTCGGCGCTCCGACAGAGGTTACAGAGCAGCAGCTTCGTGAGGTTCATATAAAGGTCAGAAAACAGAACTGATTACCATAATTATAGCAGCCGCTTCGATTGAAGCGGCTGAACTTTTTATAATTTGCTCTTAAGATTCATTAGCTTATGTTCATCAGCCGAATAGTAGCTTACCACCTGTAATCCGTCAGCCGAGAAATTATCACTGTAATAATCACTTAATGGGCGGATTTCTACTCCGCAGCTTTCAAGGTTGGATATTATTTGCTCGTCTGCCTTCATCAGAAAGTGCAGACCGGCATTTTCTTCGCGAATATCTGTTCCCCCCAGCTTTTCAGCCAGCTCCAGCGCAAGCTCCCTGATTGAGCGATAGTGCTTTTTCATTCGGTTGATATGCCTCTCAAAATATCCCTCTGATATGAAACGCGCCAGAGTGTACTGCTCAAATACAGGTACCGAACATGAATAAAACCCGAGCTTATCGCGCCAACGTGCAGCCAGCTTCTCGGGAAGCACCATATAGCTGATTCTGACCGACGGTGCAATTGTGAGCGAAAATGTGTTTATATATATCACCTTTTGCAAGGTGTCCATTCCAAACATAGTCGGTACAGGTCTGCCGCTCCAGCGAAATTCACTGTCATAATCATCCTCTATTATGTATCTGCTGCCCTTCTCTGCCCATCTCATCAGCTCGCTTCTTCGGGATATAGGCATGATTATACCCGTGGGATAATGATGTGCCGGTGAAATATGAGCTATATCTGCGCTGCTTGCTATAAGCTCTTTACAGGACATTCCCTGCTCATCAAGAGGAATGCTGACGCTCTTGACATGATTTGCATTATATATTTTTGTCAGCTTATCATAGCCCGGATTCTCAACTGCAAAGCAACGTTCCCTGCCAAGCAGCTGAATCAGCAAATTATACAGATAGTCCGTTCCTGCGCCGATTATTATCTGCTCCGGCGGCGCATATACTCCACGCGCTCTGTACAAATAATCGCTTATTGCTGCACGAAGCTCTTCTGCGCCATTTGGTGATACGGGTTTTAGCAGCACTGTTCCCTTTTCAAGAATCACGGAACGCATCAATTTTGTCCACACAGAGAACGGAAAAAGTGTGTCGTTTGCTGTATCTGTATGAGCTTGTGATTCGGGGATGTGTGTAATTTGAGGCTTTGGAGGTAATATTACCATGCCTCCGCTGTAATTAACATAGTATCCGCTGCGCTCAACTGCTTTTACATACCCCTCTGCAATAAGCTGCGAATACGCGTTTTCTATTGTGATAAGGCTTACTCCCAATTTTTCGGAAATGTTGCGTTTCGACGGCAGTTTTTCGCCGTGTTTCATTTTCCCTGAAAGAATATCCTTTTTTATGCTTTCATAAATCTGTTCATACAGACTTATGCCACCGGTTCTGTCAGGCATTTCTATCATAGCTTTTCTCCAATCTGGTCTTATAAAATAAAATAAAATTGGACATTGTGATATTTCCAAAAATCATTATAATATAAATTGTAGAAAAAATCAACCCCCAATATGGAAGGAGAAACAACTATGAAAGAAAACAAAACAAGAGAAAACCTGCTGAAAATCTGTGTAGCAGCCATGTTTGCAGCGCTGATTTGTGTTGCTACCATGCTGATTCAGATTCCGTCGCCGCTTAATGGTTATGTTAATTTCGGTGATTGCTTTATTCTGATTGCCGCTTGGGTGCTTGGTCCTGTATATGGCTTTGCAGCAGGCGGTATTGGTTCAGCGCTTGCCGACCTCTTCACAGGATATGTTCACTATGTTCCCGGTACATTTGTAATCAAGGGACTTATTGCTGTTGCTGCGGCGCTTATTTTCCGTGCAATCGCAAAAAGAAGCGACAAGCTGAGACTTCCCGCGTATATTACAGGCTCTGTTGTAGGAGAAATAATCATGGTAGGCGGTTACTATATTTATGCCGCTCTGCTTCTTGGAAAGAGCTTTGAAGGTGCGCTTGCAAGTGTTCCCGGAAATCTTGTACAGGGCGCATTTGGCGTGATTTGCGGTGTTGTAATTATTCAGATACTTGAAAAAACAAAGGTGCTTTCAAAGTTTAAGGCTTATTCGGCATAAATCATTACGTCTTAATCTGCAACACAAAAGCCTCCTGTGGTGAGTTTTCCATAGGAGGCTTTCAGTTTTTATACAACAAATACTATGCGCCGTGTATAATCAAAATCTGTTTTTAATCTTGTTTAATGCGCCCTTTTCCAATCGTGATACCTGTGCCTGACTTATGCCAATCTCTTTTGCAACCTCAACTTGGGTTTTACCGCAGAAGAATCTTAAATTTATTATTCGCTTTTCCCGCGCACCCAGTTGACGCATGGCTTCTTTTAGCGAGAGTTCATCAAGCCAGTTCATATCGTCGTTATGGTCGCCAAGCTGGTCAAGAACGTAAATTGTGTCACCTGTTTCGGAATATACAGGCTCATACAGTGAAATTGGCTCGCTAATCGCTTCCAGCGCCATTACGATATCCTGACGCGGGACATTCAGTTCTTTTGATATAGCGTCAATTGACGGCTCACTGCCATTTTTTGCTGTCAGCTTTTCCTTTGCCTGCATTGCGCGGTATGCCAAATCACGCAGAGAGCGGCTGACGCGTACGGGCGCGTTGTCGCGAAGATATCGCCTTAGCTCACCTTGAATCATCGGCACTGCATAGGTTGAAAATCGTACCGGCTGCGTGATATCAAAATTGTCAATCGCCTTGATAAGACCGATACACCCAACCTGAAATAAATCATCTGCGTTTTCCCCTCTGCCTGCAAATTGCTGTATTACGCTTAGCACCAGCCGCAGATTTCCGTTAATCAGCTCCTCGCGTGCTTGCATATCTCCCTCTTTTACTTTTTTCAGCAGAGCCATTTTTTCGCTCTCGCGCAATACTTTTAGCTTTGAGGTATTCACGCCGCTGATTTCAACCTTGTTATAATACACAAAACCACCTCTGCAATACTTTTTTGTACAAGTAGTATTGTCAGAAAGTGGTTTCGTTATTCTGTTAATCTATGCAGTTCAATCTGCTAAAATATGCCTGCATTCGAGAAATGTGATTATGCTTTCTCTTCCTGTGCGTGATTGTGTCCAAGCTTATCAACAAGAATTGCTGCAAGTACGCCGAAAATCAGCGCGACAAAGCCATAGCCTGTTTGCAGATTGAATCCGAATCCCTCGGGAAGTATCGCGTAAACCGACCCTGCGATTAGTCCCATAATTGCGCTGTAAACCATAAGCTTATGCTTCTTAATCAGAACAGAAATCAGCTTTGCGCCGCCGATTATTCCTATAACTACGCCAATCGCAAAAGGAACAAGTACAAATAAATTCAAATCCTTGATTGCTCCGATAACCGTTTCATACACGCCCAGCAGCATCATTACAAACGAGCCGCTTACACCGGGGATTATCATTGTTACCGCTGCAACCAGCGCACAGACAAATAGCTTTAGCGTCATCATAATATCAAAGCCGTTTACAACATCCGGCGTAATGCTGACGATATCATAACGCTCAAGAACAGAAAGCAATATAACCACTGCAAAGGCTATCACAAACGGAATAATGCACAGCGGCTTGACCTTTTCATCGGATGTGCCTGTTTTAATTATCAGAGGAATACTGCCAAGTATCAGTCCGATAAAGAACATATTGGTCTGCACACCAAAGCCAGCAAACAGCCATGATATCACAAACGAAAAACCTAATATTCCTATTCCTGCGCCTGCGCCAAAGCAGAGCAAAAACCAGATGTTCTTAAAAATTGCTTTTATGCCGGAAATTGATTCGGTCAGCTTATCAAAAATGCCAAATACAACCAGCATTGTGCCACCGCTAACTCCCGGAATGACATTCGCTATTCCGAATGAAAGTCCGCAGATAAAATACCCGAGATATTTTACAAAAGTTTTCATAATACCTCCCAGTTCAATGGAATTTTGCAAGCCTCTTTATTAGCACATATACTGCCGGAAGTACAACGCCCGAAAGAATCGAAATAATCAGCGCGACAATATCAATTGCTTCAAGACCGAAAGCCGTATTCACAAACGGAATGTAGACCAGCAGTATCGGAAGAAGAACAGTTCCGATAAGTATTATCGCTGCCTTCTTATCAACGTGCTTGAACGAATCCAGCACACTTTCGGTGTTGAAATTGTGCAGCGACATCAATGCAAGCCCTATTCCGAATGATATAAACGCGCAGCTTCTTGCGAACTCTACGGTTCTGCCGTTGTACATAAAGAAATACGACGCTATCGCTCCAACACCGATAATAAGCCCGTACAGCGCTGTTTGCAGAATAAAACGGTAGTTGATTTTATTCTGAATTACAAACTCACTGGGAGGCATATTATTCTTCAAATCGCTTCCATTGCGAATAAATACAAGTGAGATTACAGGCAGAATCACCATTGTAGTCAACGCAACCATTGTGGGGTTTATCATCAGCGCTGAACTGTTGAATAAATTCAGCACTACAAGCATTATCAGCGCAATATATCCCGAAATCATAACCGAAACTGCGCGCTTTACATTGCGATGAATCTGACGAGCGGCAGCTATCATGTCGGCAATTGAGCCAAGATTATCGTCGTTCATTATTATATCAGCAGACTCATAGGCGCTGCCCTGGGTATGGTCGCGGATTGTAAGCCCTATGTCGGCAAGCTCCAGCGTATCCGCATCGGAAACCCGTGTACCGGTCATTGCAACAACCTTGCCCTGCCGCTTGATATTATCAATGATAAACAGCTTCTGTTCAGGCGTCACTTTAGCATAAATATCAGCGTCATACTCAAGCGGTGTTCCGTTATTGATTGAATCGGAAATCATCTTTCCGGTAATTGTTTTGCCGGGCAAACCAATCATCTTACCGGTAGATTCCGCAACCGGTGCGCTTTCCTCGGTAAGCATTACTACTTTTACACCTGTGCGCTTGCAAGTCTTTACAGCGGCTGCGACAGAATCACGCAGCGGCGCAGACACTGCAAAAAATCCGCAGAAAATATACCTGAAGCCCGATGTTACATCATGCGTACTGCCGGAAGCTTCAACACAAGCCACAGCAATTACGCTCCAGCCTGCTTCATAATAAGCCTGCTGCTTGCTCTTTACCGAATAAAGTTCATCGGAGCTCATTTTGCAAAGCGGAAGAATACTGTCGGGAGCGCCTTTAATACAGTAAAGCTTGCTGTCGCCCGTTTTCCAAAGGGCTCCGCTTACACCGTTTTCTTCTTTTATTCTTTTCAGCAGCTTGTGCTGTGAGTACAAATCGGTGATATTCTCGTCATAGAATGACGCTTTCATCATTATTGCACTCTCGGAATCGTCGGCAGGCTCTTTTTCACAAGCCAGTGCAGCAACCATGTACAGCAATTCTTCGTTATTTGTGTATACCTCGCGCACAGAAAGACGGTCGCGTGAGATTGCACCCTCTTTTTCGACGCACAGTACCGATAAAGAATTGAGCTTTTCAATCATATCCAGCGACTTGATAAGTCCGCCCGATGCCTGAAGCTGTGATACTCCCCTTAAATAATACGCGCGGATAACCGTGCTTATTCCCGCCGGAATAAAGCAAAGACCTATTGAAAGCGCATGAAGTGTGCTGTCAATAAACGGTGCTCCGGTAACTAACGAGATAATAAGTAATACCAATGTAAGTACCGCAGCCACAACAGAGCTGTACAGTACGGTTATGCGTACTGTGCGGTCAAGACGAGTAGTGTGGCTGCGCTCGGGCTGGGTATCAAGAAGCTTGCGGTAAAGCTTGGTATCAACGCCTGTGGCACGAACCTTGCAGACTGCTATGCCTGTCAGCATCTTTGTACCGCTGTAAAAGAAAGATGGGTTACACTCGGATTTTGAGATAGCACCTGCATACTTTGCCGCAGGCTTTGAGCTGTTGGTAAGCACGCTCTCGTCTACCGTAACATCGCGCGACTCCAGCAGCATTGCATCAGCAGGAACTTGCTCGCCTGCTTCTATTACAAGAATATCATCCGGTACAATATATCTCTTTTCAACATAAGACATTGTTCCGTTGCGGATAACACGGAATTTCATAGAAGCTGAACTGCCGATTGCGTCAAGCCGCTTTATCGCTTCGTGGCGTACAAACAGCTGAGAAGCTACGAACAGTGCGTCAAGTACAAGTATTATGATTCCCGAAGCAAGATTATCGCTGAACAGGCTTACCAAGCCTGTTACAAACATGAGAATTACAGATGGCGACAACACAATTCTTAACGGTGAAAAATAATCTTCATCATCAGGCTTTTCGTACACATTTTCACCGTAAAGCTCAAAATTTGTCGCAAGCTCTTCATCATTCAGTCCAAAGTAATCTCCCTCGAAATTAAAAAAGCGCGCCATTTATATATCACCTTTCAGTTTTTCTAAAATACAAAAAGAGTCAAATATAAACTCTCTTTTATTTTCTCATATTTTGACTTAAAAATCAAGAGGTTTTGTAAAATATAAGCAGTTTTTTTCAATAATTAAGCAAAATGTAAGAAACGGTTGAAAAAACATTATCAGCCGACAACTTGACGAAGAAGTGTCATTCCCAGTCTGGTGAGAAAGGTGCAGATACTAGGAAGCGGCATATCAGCTAGGCTTTGTGCCTGCTGATATGCCGCTGACAACGCAGATGTGCCTTTATCGACAGACTGACGGCTGAATGAATACACTTTCAGCCGAATAAACAATTATACACTCTGCGCTGTGTATAGCTTGTAATAATCACCGCGCTTTGCCATAAGTTCTTCATGCGTACCAGATTCGGTTATTCCCTTGTTGGAAATGTACATTATTCGGTCGCAGCTGCGTATGGTGGAAAGACGGTGTGCAATAATGAATGAAGTCCTGCCTTTAAGAAGATGATTAAGTCCGTTTTGCAGGTAACGCTCTGTTTTAGCGTCAATCGAAGAAGTGGCTTCATCAAGAACAAGTATTTTTGGATTGGACACTATGGTGCGCGCAAAAGCAATCAGCTGCTTCTGACCTTGTGAAAGTCCCGCGCCGCGTTCATTTACTTCTGTATCGTATCCGTCTTTCAGTGATATGATATAGTCATCAATACCGACTATTCTGCAAGCCTCGCGGATTTCCTCATCTGTTGCGTCAAGCCTGCCATACCTGATATTATCGCGAATTGTTCCGCTGAAAATGAAGCTGTCCTGAAGCATAATACCCATCTGCGAACGCAGAGAACGCAGTGTTACCTGCGAAATATCTGTGCCGTCTATTAGTACCTTACCGCCATTTATATTATAAAAACGCGACAGCAGATTGACAATTGTTGTCTTACCTGCGCCCGTCGGACCAACAAGCGCAACGCTTTCGCCTGCTTTAACCTCAAAGCTTAAGTCTTTCAGGATGTCGATTCCCTCTTCATAGCGGAAGGTTACATTATCAAACTTAACATCACCGCGTATTTCCGGCATTTCGGCTGCATTATCGATATCACATACTGTTACCGGCTCGTCCATCATCTCAAAAATTCTCTCAAGATACGCTACTGCATTTATAAACGTATTCATAAGGTTTGACAGGTTCATCAGCGGCATCCAGAATCGCGACGCGTAATCTGTCATTGAGAGAATAGTACCGAGGGAAATCGTGCCGCCGAAGCCGAATAATCCTACCGCAAAAATAAATACTCGTACACCAATCGAAATAACATCGGTCGTTGGCCAGACAAGGTTTGAAAAGCTTACTGCTTTCATCCAGCTTTTTCGATATGCCTTTGCGAGCTTATCGTTAATTTCAGCGTTCTCTTCCTCACGGGTGAATATCTGCGAAATTTGTACACCAACTATGCTTTCGTGAAGGTATGCATTAAGATTGCTGCTCTTGTTTGAAACTGACTGCCAAGCTTTTCGCTGTCCGTTTTTTATCGCAATCATTACCACTGCATATACCGGCAGACCCGCAAGAGTTACCAGCGCAAGCTGCCATGAAACAAAGAACATAAAAATCATAATGAATACCAGATTTAGCAATTCCAGTATAAAATTTATGATTCCGTTAGTCATAAGGTCGCCGATTGAATTTATATAGTTTATTATTCGCGTAAGTATTTTACCGTGCGGGCGGCTGTCATAGTACTCAAACGACAGCTTCTGCATGTGCGCAAACAAATCCTTGCGGATATCATACACAATATTCTGACCGACATCAGTCATAATCTGAGAGCGTATTTTTGAGAATACAACGCTGACAATGATACACGCCAGTACTCCTGCGCCGCTTAACAGCAGTAATGGTATATCTTCCGTGCTGTCCATATAATTATCGACAGCATTCTTTATAATCAGCGGTGAGAGCAGACCAATTACAGCCGCAGCAGTACTTAAAAGAAGCGCCAGCGCTATTCTGCCCTTGTACCTTGCGGCATACACCAGTGAGCGTTTCAGATGACGCAGGTCAAACGGAGTTTCAAGTGTTTCGTCTATATCGAATTTATTTCGTGCCATGTGCTCGCCTCCTTACTTCTGAAGTTCATATACCTCGCGGTAATAGCCGTCACGCTGAATAAGCTCATCATGCGTGCCCTGCTCCAGTATCTTTCCGCCGCGCAGTACAATTATCTTATCGGCAAATCGTGCTGTGGATATTCTCTGCGCAACAATAATCTTCGTGCAGGGAAATTCAAGGCTGTTTAGCGAGTCCTGTATGTGCTTTTCTGTTTCAAGGTCAACTGCAGATGTGGTGTCGTCAAGAATAAGTATTGCAGGCTTCACCGCTAATGCGCGGGCTAAGGATATTCTCTGCTTCTGACCGCCCGAAAGACCCACACCACGCTCGCCTACAATTGTATCATAACCGTCAGCCAATTTTCTGATGAAGCCGTCAGCATCTGCAAGCTTTGCGGATTTCTCAACCTCTTCTTCGGACATTGATGTATTTCCGAAGCTGATATTTCCGTCTATTGTGTCTGAATAAAGCAGTACATCCTGCGTTGCCATTCCGATATTACCGCGCAGCTGATTAAGCTTCAGCATTTTCACATTCACGCCGTCAACCTTAACCTCTCCCGATTCGGGGTCATAAATTCGCGGAATGAGATTAAGCAGTGTTGTTTTGCCGGAGCCGGTTTCGCCCATTATAACTACTGTTTCGCCTGCATTTATTTCAAATGACACATCGTCAAGAATTTTTGTCTTGCCAAAAGAAAAGCTGACATGACTGAACTCTACTTTTCCATCAAAGCGCGAAGGCTTGTCCACTGCGTCTGCGCGGTCAACGATTGTAGGACTGCCGTAGTAAATCTCAATAATCTTATCCATTGACGCCGAGAATCGCTGAAGGTCGTTTACAATGTTTCCAAGAGTACGCATGGGGTTTGAAAGAGTCCAGATGAGTCCTGAAAAGGCAACATACTGTCCCGCAGTTATTCTGCCGAAGATTACAAACAAACCGCCGCATACCAGCATTACTACGCTCAGAGCCTGCGCGACAGTTTCTAGATACGGAAAGAATTTCAGCCACATGAATGCCGTCTTTTTGGATGCCTCGCTGTATTCCTTGCTGTATTTGTCAAACTGCTTGATTTCGTAAGGCTCGCGGGCAAACGCCTTAATTACTCTGTTACCGGAGATGTTTTCCTCTGCTGCTGTATTCATGCCTGAAAGCTTGTCGCGAAGGTCAACATACATAGGTCCTGCCTTACGCTTAAACAGCCATGTAATAAACAGAATCATCGGCGTAAGCGCAATCAGGCACAGCGCCATCAGCCAATCCATTGTAAAGAAGAAAATCAACGACGCACTGAACAGAGCCAGACACTCTACCATTGCCTTGATTATCCACGCAAGCGAGTGGCGCACCATATCAAGGTCGGAGGTAACGCGCGTCATAATATCACCGGTACGGTAGACATTATAAAAGCGGGCATCCTGATGTTCAATCTTATCAAACAATACCTTGCGCACACGGTAGATTACAGTCTGCGACGAATGCTCGTACATCATTGCTGTTGTGTACATCAATATTGAGCGCATAAGCGTAAATCCGAACATTGCAATAAGCAGGTAAACCAGCAGCTCGGGCTGTGTTTTTAAATTCTCGGCTGCGTTTTCGCTTACAATAAATGTATCGGTTATCTGTCCTGAAAAGTATGGTGTGAATATCGTCATAGACTGGCAGACCACTGTCAGAATCAACGCACAGATATACAGCGCTCTGCAGCCCTCCATGTTTTTCCACAACCACCTGAACATGAACATTGCAATCCCTCCCCAAAACAGTGTAATCGTTTTCTGATTTATATACGAAAACCTAATCAAACATATTTAAGTATAGCAGAAATTCTCGATTTGTAAAGTGGCAAATATCAAACAAAATCAAATGCTTATCTAAACATAATTTGTAACAAATCACGAATAGCTGATATAGCAAATTGCCCTCTGCTAAATAATCATTAGCAGAGGGCTGTGAAATATTTTGCGCTTTGATAGAATAACCGATATTGATTATTTAAACGGCAGATAATCAGTTGTTATCCTTTATATCGAAAGGCTTGTTAAATGAACCAATCTCAATCAGATTGCCTTCGGGGTCAGCAATGTAGCAGGTTCTTTGTCCCCATGGCTCGGTTGCGGGACTCATTACGGGCGTTGCGCCGTTTTGTACTGCTTTTTCAAATTCCGAATCAACTTCGTCAAATGTGTCAACATACAGGGCAATCTCAAAGTGACCGTTCATGCCTTTGGTGTACTCAAATTCCCTGCCTGTCATTTTCTCAAAGTCTTTTCTGCCATAAAGCAAAAACAATGTTCCGTCTTTTACAAGATATACATTCCCGGTGTCCTCATTCTCTTTTATCTCAAACCCAAGAACATCTCTGTAAAACCTAATCATCTTTGCCATATCCTTAACGAACAGACCCATGCCATCAAGTCGCATACTATTACTCCTTGCTATGCGCAAAACACCGCCGCTTTTATAGCGACGGTGCTGTATTTTCAGTAATTAAGCCTTGCCGACAGAACCGAACAGCTCCATCTTCTCCTTAACCTTAGCCTTTATTGCCTCGGTGCCGGGTGCGAGCAGCTTTCTGGGGTCAAAGCCCTTGCCCTGCTGGTCCTTACCTGCTTCAATGTATGCTCTTGTTGCTTCCTGGAATACCAGCTGGCACTCTGTGTTAACGTTGATTTTTGCAACGCCCAGAGAAATTGCCTTCTTAATCATATCGTCGGGAATACCTGTACCACCGTGAAGAACCAGAGGCATATCGCCAACCTTTTCCTTGATAGCAGCCAGAGTATCGAAGGACAGACCTGCCCAGTTCTCGGGGTACTTGCCGTGAATGTTACCAATACCTGCAGCAAGCATTGTAACACCCAGGTCTGCAACCTGCTTGCACTCATCGGGGTCTGCGCATTCGCCCATGCCTACAACGCCGTCTTCCTCACCGCCGATTGAACCAACCTCAGCCTCAAGAGACAGACCAAGTACATCACAGGTGTTCTTCAGAGCTGTTGTCTTGGCAACATTCTCCTCAAAAGGAAGGTGTGAGCCATCAAACATAATGGAAGAGAATCCCGCATTGATGCAAGCCTTTGCGCCCTCGAAAGAGCCGTGGTCAAGGTGAAGAGCAACAGGAACAGTGATACCGAGGTTCTCAATCATGCCCTTTACCATACCTACGATTGTGGAATAACCGCACATATACTTGCCAGCGCCCTCGGATACACCAAGAATTACAGGTGACTGGAGCTCCTGCGCTGTCTGAAGAATAGCCTTTGTCCACTCAAGGTTGTTAATGTTGAACTGACCAACAGCGTACTTGCCGTCGCGAGCCTTGTTCAGCATTTCTTTTGCTGATACTAACATTTGTTAATTTCTCCTTTGTTTTTACTAATACTGGATATAAAACCCGTCATTATCATTATACCGCATTTCTTTACAAAAAGCAATATATTTTGAAAATTTTTTAACAAAACATATCAATTATTTGCTCAATAAGCGTCTGCGGTTTTTGTAAATCGGGAGTTTCATCTTCTCTGTGGAATATCTCGGAGGTTTCCGCTTCTTCAAAATCCATTTCTGATTCACGTTCAAGCATTTCGGTGTAGGACTTAACAATCGGCATTACAATCAGCACCGCAACCGAAAGAATACAAGCAGCGGCAATTACAGCAATTTTCTGCGTCTTTGACCATGTATGACGCGGTACAGCGTCACCTTTTGCCTCAAACATTCTTCCGTCTTTTTTGGTCGAACTAATTATGACATAGGATTTTAAGAGGTCTCCGGCTGTTATTTTGGTACAGATGACCTTATAATCAGCTTCAAGCGCTTCCGCGAAATCAGCGTCAAGCTCCGAGATTATGCCCTTTATATATCGCTCGCTTTCTCCGAGGACTACAGAAATCTGCTTGATATCAAGGTCGTTCTCATAGAACAGGTGAATTGCCGTTCTTATTGCCTGCGGACGCTGAATGACCTCGCCCAACAGCTTTTCAAGGCGAGGGCTCAATTCCAGCTCGGTGAGAACCTCGGCTGACTCATTTCTTTCAATATCTTCGCTTGCCTCGTATGTTAGCTTTGCAAGCTCCGCGAGCGAAACTCCGTCACGGAAATCATTATATTGGCTTGTTACAGCTGCAAAAATCTGTTTCGCGGCGTTAAAGTCCTTGGTGATTATAAGGGCAAGAGCGTAGATATCGTCACCGTAGGTATCAATCAGCTTTTGAATTTCCATATCAAGTATTATGGTCGCTTACGTGGAATTGCTTGAGATTACCGATTTTTGCGCTGCGCTCTACCATGATTTTCTCAATATCATCTACGGTTACGCCGTTTTGAACCATAAGCACAACCATGTGATACAGCAAATCGTTAATTTCATTGGCAAGCTCATCATTGTCGCGATTTTTTGCAGCAATCACCATTTCGGTGCATTCCTCGCCGCACTTTTTCAGAATCTTGTCAAGCCCTTTGTCAAACAGATAGCAGGTATAGCTGCCCTCCTGCGGGTTTTCGCGGCGATTTGCCACAACATTATACATATCTCTGAATGCGTCTGTCATAAATCTATTCTCCTTTGATTTTGAACGAACGGAGAGCGTTTTCAAAAAAACGGCAGAATCCGTCGCCTATTGTAATATCTACGCAATATGTCTCCTGCGGCAGGTCATAGTAGTATTCCCCGCTTGCAATATGAACCGAAAGGCAGTCAAGCGGAAAGCCTTCGGCACGCTTGGAGTGTGGTTTCTCCACAATGTAAAACGGATTTCCCGAAAGCGAGATATCCATGCTTTCCGCCATTCTTCCGTCAGCAAGAACAAGGCAGACAGCGTTTTTATACCTTGCTGTAAGCTTGCCGTATTTTGCGGCAAGTGAGCTGTAATACTCTGTCATTTCCTCGTCGGAAAGACATCTCCCGCCTATATTCCTAACATGAACCCCCGGCTGAATTTCCTCGGGAACATTGTCGAAATACAGACCCGAATCGCAGGAAAAAACGGAAACCCCGTAGTACTTTTGATATGCTAGCGCTTTTATCCGCGCGTTTTCAAGGGGACTGCTGCCACCCTCGTACACACTCGGCGGTTTTTCCGACATATCATTAAGCCCTATAATCTCAATACCTTTGAGCGGCTGCAAATACTGTTTCATGGCAGCGAGCTTTGAGGGATTTGTAGTACCGTAAAGCAGTATCATGCTATCCTCACTTTATTCTGTTGAAGAAGCAGGTGCGATTACCTGTGTGGCAAGCTGCGCCGATTTGCTCAACCTTAATCAGCAGTGTATCGTCATCACAATCGCTGTAAATCTCAACTACCTTCTGCAAATGACCCGAGGTTGCGCCCTTATTCCAAAGCTCCTGTCGAGAACGGCTCCAGAACCATGTGTAGCCTGTTTGAAGCGTCTTAGCCATGCTTTCCTCGTTCATGTATGCAAGCATCAGCACTTCGCCGTTTTCAACATCCGTTATAATCGCGGGTATAAGCTCTGATTTCTTGAAATATTTTTTTAAGTCCATTCTTGCTCTCCAAAATTCAGGTATTTATCTCCGGTACCAGCTGCTTTGCACGCTCAAGTAACTTTGGCTGAATATCCGGATAAGTCCATTTGTCCATGCTTTCGGGCGGCTCGTCAAGAAAATATACGCTGCCTATTTCCGACGGAGGAATTGCTCCCATTTCTTCAATCCGCGCAAAAAACAGCATTCCGTAGGTTGTGTCGCCGCTGTCGTCGGTAACTGTGTAACAGCTCAGCTTTTTTAGCTTGTACTTCAATGCGCCTGTTTCTTCATAAAGCTCGCGCTTTGCTGCATCTTCCGGAGATTCGCCGTCTTCAATATGCCCTCCGGGCAGCTCCAGAGTAATGCGCTCGCGGTGCTTGCAGAATGCGCATTTTCCTAATCTGTACGTTACAATAACTGCAAATTTTATAAGCGATTCATCATAGGTTTCGGGAAAGCTGACTTCCATAATCGGCACTCCTATCCATATATTTCCATGGCAATATGCCATGTGCTAAATGCTACTCTTATTATATCACGCTTTTCGGAAAATTGCAACTGTTAACTATTTATCTCGCGGGAATACCATGCTCGCGCAGATGATTTTTTACTTCATCTACTGTAAGCTCTCCAAAGTGAAACAGCGAAGCAGCCAAAGCCGCAGAGCTTGCAGTCTTTTCAAACACCTCTGAAAAATGATTGATAGCTCCGCAGCCGCCGCTTGCAATTACGGGAATCGAGACTCTGCTGCAAACAAAGTTTAGCATATCAATATCAAAACCGCCGCGCACTCCGTCTGTATCAATGGAATTAAGGCATATTTCGCCTGCGCCGCGTTCCTCAATTTCTTTTACCCAATCGCCTAAATCGAGATTCATATCAACTCTGCCGCCGTTTATAAATACGCTGTAACCGCCCCTGCCATTGCGCTTGGCGTCTATGCCTACAACCACGCACTGGCTGCCGAATATTTCTGCGGCATCGCTAATCAGCTTGGGATTCTTAACCGCCTGTGAATTTACCGAAACCTTGTCAGCGCCTGCTCTTAATGTGTCGCGGAAATCCTCAACCGAGGATATTCCGCCGCCTACGCACAGCGGAACAAAAACCTGCTGCGCTGTCTTTCTCACAACATCGAGCATTACGCCCCTGCCCTCGTATGAAGCGGTTATATCATAAAAAACAAGCTCGTCGGCGCCTTGTTTGTTGTACTCAATCGCAAGCTTTACCGGGTCGCCGACATCCTTGACGCCTTCAAAATTTACGCCCTTAACTACCTTGCCGTTTCTTACATCAAGGCACGGGATAATTCTTTTTGCAAGCATAGTGTTCTCCTTTACTTCGACAGTTGAATTGCTTCAGCCAAATCGAGGCTGCCCGAATAAATCGACTTGCCGCAAATTGTGCCATACAGATTCAGCTTTTTGCAGATTTTTATATCTTCAATGGTATGAACGCCGCCGCTGGCTATGATTTCCGCCGAACAGCAGGTGTTGATTTGCTCAAGCTGCTGTGAATTGACTCCCGACAGCGTGCCATCCTTTGAAATATCGGTAAAGATTATGTATTTTACGCCAATTCTGCTCATTTCCTTTGCAAGGTCTGTAAACAGAACATTTGAGGTTTCAAGCCAGCCCTCTGTTGCAACGTAACCGTTCTTTGCGTCAATTCCGACAGCGATTCTCTCTCCGAACTCCTTTACAGCTTGCTTTACAAGCTCGGGATTCTTTACCGCAGCCGAGCCGATAATTACGCGGGATATTCCCTGCGAAAGGTACATCTCAACGGTGTCAAGCGAGCGTATGCCGCCGCCGACCTCAACCTTTAGCCCGGTATTTTTCGCAACATCAATGAAAATATTCTTGTTCTGCTGCGAAGCGTCCTTTGCGCCGTCAAGGTCAACCATGTGAATCCACTCCGCTCCCGCATTTGCAAATGAAAGAGCGGTATCCATGTAACTGTCGGCTACCTTTTGAACGGTATTGTAATCGCCCTTGAACAAGCGTACACAATTGCCGTCCTTGATATCTATTGCAGGTAAAATTACCATTGGTGTTCTCCTTACACAAAATGTTCTAATAGCTCGGATAAGCTGTTAATTGTGATATCTGCGGTTTCTTCCTTGCAGCGAGGAATCCCGTAAGCGCTGAATGACTGCAAAATTCTGACGGTTTTCATTCCAAGCCTTTTGGCGGGAACAATATCATTGTCGATTCGGTCGCCTACCATTACGGCGTTCTCGGCAGGACATCCGGCACGTTCAAGCGCACGAAGAAATATTTGCGGGTCCGGCTTTGCAACGCCCTCTTCGGCAGACGCTGCTATAACATCAAAATATTCAGCAATGCCCCATGCTTCAAGACGCCGCAATGAACCAAGCTTCTGATTAGCTATAACGCCCAGCTTATATCCGCGCTTATAAAGCGTTTTCACGGTATCGTCTGCGTCAGGGTAAAGCTTTTCAAGGTCACTTCTCCATGGTGTACGCGGCAATCCGTACCGTTCAATAACCATTACATCAGCTTTAAGGTTCTGCTTTTGTAATTCGATTACCTCCGCAATGAACTGTTCATAGCTGATATTGCTGCCTCGGACAGCGTTTAAATGCCGATAATAATATGCGTCTGTTTCATCGACAATCGTTGAGCCCAAGTCGAAGAATATCCACTTTATGCTGTCCATATATGCTCCTCACGATTTATTATCCGGTATAACAGCAAACAGCTCAATTTTTCCGCAGCTTTCGCAAAGAAACGCTTGGACTTGATATTGTTTCGGGAAATTGTACCCATTTTGTACGGTTACGCTTTGTACAGAGCCTAATCCTGTATTAAGGGCACACGCTTTTAGCGTTCCCCCGCATGAGCATTTCTTTTCCATCTATTACTCCCTTGTAGAAATCATAAAATTGCGTAAAACTTAACTTTTATGCATAATTATAATTCCGAAAAGCACCGCAGAATATTAAGTCCCGTTTCACCGCTCTTTTCGGGGTGGAACTGTGCGCCGTAGACATTGCCCTCAAAGACCAGCGCAGGCACTTTCATGCCGTAATCACAGTATGCCGCAACGTTCTTGCTGTCGCATTCTGCCGCAAAGGAATGTACAAAATAGACATACTCGCCCTCCTTGCACCTGCTTAACAGCTGGCATCCCTCGTTGAATTCCAGCGAATTCCAGCCAATGTGAGGAATGGGCAGATTACCCTTGGGCTTCATCAGCTTTACAGAGCCGCCTATTAACCCAAGACCCTCTGTTTCAGCAAACTCATAGCTTTTCTCAAACAGCATCTGCATTCCAAGACAAATTCCCAGCAGCGGCTTTCGCTGAACCTCTTGTTTTATTACCTCAATAAGTCCTGTTTCGCCCAGCATTCGCATAGCGTCGGGAAACGCGCCTACTCCCGGAAGAATCAGCCTGTCGGCACAGCGCAGGTCATCTGCGGAATTTGTGATTTTGCTTTCCAGCTCAAGATAATCCAGCGCATTTTTGACGCTGAACAGATTTCCAGCGCCGTAATCAATTATTGCAATCATAGCTTTGTTCCTTTCACGAGGAAGATTTTGTCTGCATTAAGCTTGACATGCTCCAAAATATGCCCTATATTACCTTCGCCGGCATATTCACTCATGTCAAAGAAATTGTGTTCAAAATCAGACCATAACAGCGGGTTTTCAGAAGCCTTAACGCTTAAATCATGTTTCAGCTGTCCCGCGTAAACCTCTACATAGCAAGGGTCGAGCGGATAGCTGAAATCCATAAGATGAATAAGCGAAATATCATCGTGTGTAATTCCGGTTTCTTCAAACAACTCGCGATAAGCAGATTCTTCGCCGGTTTCTCCCGACTCAATCTTTCCGCCGACAAAATTCAACAAACCATTGTACGGGTCTTTAATTCGGCGGCACATCAGCATTTTGTCACCCTGACACGAAAATACAACGATAAGATTGTACCCTTGCATCAGAGAACGCCCTTGGTCGATACAACAGAGCCGTCGGTATTGCGCTTTACAGCCTGCTTTAATGCGTAGGCAAGCGCTTTAAACATTGCTTCTATCTTGTGGTGGTCATTGCTGCCGTACTCACAGCGAAGGTGCAGGGTAATCCCTGCATTAAACGCAAATGCGCGCATGAATTCTTCCGTTAGACAGGTGTCAAACTCCCCTACCCTCTCGTTAGAAAACTCGGCATTGAACACCAGATACGGTCTGGCGCTTATGTCAAGGCTTGCAAATGCAAGAGATTCATCCATCGGAACAAATGCGTTTCCGTAGCGCATGATACCCGACTTGTCACCCAGCGCTTCCTTAAACGCCATACCAAGCACAATTCCGATGTCTTCAGCTGTATGATGCCCGTCAACATTGAGGTCGCCCTTTGCATTAAGGACAAGACTGAACCCGCCATGTACCGAAAGCGCGGTAAGCATATGGTCGAGAAAGCCTATCCCTGTTGAAATCTCGGTTTTGCCGCTGTTGTCCAAATCAAGCCAAGCTGTGATATCGGTTTCCTTTGTCTTTCTGGTGATTTCTGCCGCTCTGTTCATGGTATTCTCCTTTGAGATAGTCAGTTGATTTCTTTTCTAACCCTGATTGAATTAGCGTGCGCAGTCAGCTTCTCGCGCTCTGCGATAAGTATGATATCATCCGCAGCATCAAGCAGAGCGTCTTTTGTGTAGTAGATGTAAGAGCTGCGCTTTACAAAGCTGTCCACTCCCAGCGGTGAGAAGAAACGAGCGGTGCCGCTGGTGGGAAGAACATGGTTAGGACCTGCATAGTAATCTCCAAGAGGCTCGGGCGAATACTGACCGAGGAACAGCGAGCCTACATTGTCAAGTCTGCCTATATATTCAGTGGGGTTCTTTGTTACTACCTCAAGGTGCTCGGGAGCAAGCTTGTTTGCAAGCTCTACCGCATAATCCATATTGTCACATACAATTATTGCACCGTAATTTGTGATTGAGATATCTATTATCTCCTTGCGCGAAAGCTCTGCTGACTGACGCTCGATTTCTGCCTGAGTTTTCTCAGCGACATCCATACTGGTTGTGATTAAGATTGCACTTGCCAGCTTATCGTGCTCTGCCTGTGACATAAGGTCTGCTGCAAGGTATTTCGGATTTGCGGTTTCATCCGCAAGAACAAGAATCTCACTAGGACCTGCAAACATATCAATATCAACCGTACCATAAAGAAGTTTCTTTGCAGTTGCAACAAAGATATTTCCCGGTCCGACAATCTTCGCAACCTTAGGAATTTCCTCTGTACCGTAAGCCAGCGCCGCAACCGCCTGTGCGCCGCCTGCAAGATAGACCTTATCAACGCCGCAAAGCGCAGCCGCCACCAGAATATCCTTATTTGCAGTACCGTCTTTAAGCGGCGGTGTAACCATGATTATTTCCTTAACGCCGGCAATTTTTGCGGGAATTGCGTTCATCAGCACCGAAGAAGGATAAGCTGCTGTACCGCCGGGAACATACAATCCAACCTTGTCCAAGCCGCGTACGCGCTGACCCATCATTACTCCGTTTTCTTCGGTTACGCAAAAACCATTCTGCTTCTGACGGGTGTGAAATGCAGTAATATTCTCAACAGCGTTGAGCATTGCATTTACAAATTCGGGATTCAGCTCGTTTGCTTCTGTAAGCGCGTCCTGAATAGCCTCGTCGGGAACTCTGTAATACTGCGCGTTGGGGCAATCAAACTTTGCAGTATAGCTTTTTACGGCTGAATCGCCGTTGCTCTTTACATCGGCAAGAATACCCTTTACAATCTCCTCTACCTCTGCATTAACCTGACCTGCGCGCTTTTCAACTTCGGCGAGGAATTCTTTTTCGGCGCCGTCTGCCTTAATTATTCTTATCATTATAATGTCTCCTCTATCAGCTTTACTATTTCGGCAATCCGCTCCTGCTTCAGCTTCATGCTCACCGTATTTACAATAAGTCTTGCGGAAATCGGCGCAACATCCTCGTATACCTCAAGCCCGTTTTCCTTAAGAGTTGTTCCTGTTTCAACAATATCAACGATTCCGTCAGCCAATCCAACCAGCGGCGCTAATTCCACAGAGCCTTCAATCTTGACGATATCAACATCCATACCCTTCGCTTCAAAGAAAGCTCGTGTGACCTCGGGATACTTTGTAGCTACGGTCTTAACTCCGTAACCGTCGTAAAAATCGGTTCCTTTTTTTACGGCAAGAGCAAATTTGCATTTGCCGAAGCCTAAATCCGTGACCTCAAAAAACTTTCCGCCGTGCTCCATAATGGTATCCTTGCCAACAACACCGATATCACACACACCATGCTCTACATAGGTTATTACATCAGCTGCCTTTGCAAGTACTACCTCAATATTCTCGCCGGGAATGGATAGTATAAGCCGTCTGCCCTTTTCGCGAAGCTCAGTGACATCATAGCCAATCTTTTCGAGAGTATCAACCGCAAACTTTTCAATTCTGCCCTTGGTGAGAGCAATTCTGACCTTTACATTCTCCATGCTCACACCTCCCTGCTGATTACTGTGCCATTTGCAGCTACAATATCAATTTGAGATATTCCTCTGCGCTTGGCGTATGTTTCTGCCTCTTCTATGGTTGCAAACAGCGAATTCAGAGCGTTTTTTCCCTTCGCCGCAATCTCGGAACAATGCTTCAAACCGCACAGCTCTGCGCCCTTTTCGGCAAAAACAAGGACATCCGGCGGGCAAGACAGCCTTGCATCTATGCTTTTCAGATTCTTTAACAGTATCTTTGCTGCTGCTTCAACATTCACAGCAAAACCTACAGCAGGCACATCTCTTCCAAAATCACCTGCAAGCGCGTCATAACGACCGCCCGAAAGCACCGGCTGACCGTAACCTGCCATATATCCGCGGAATATCAGTCCGGTATAATAATTCTTCTTATGTACAAGACCCAAATCTACCTTTACAATATCAATACCGAAGCTAATCAATCCGTCGTATACCTCACGAAGTGAAGCAAGCTTCTGCTTTAATCCGTCGGTTATCATGTACTGCTCCGCCTTGTCAAATACCTCTGCTCCGCCAAACAACTTGGGAAGATTTTTCAGGGCTTCGGCAGCTGTACTGTTGAACTTGGAAAGCGCCTCATTTAGCGCAGGGTAATTCTTGGAATCAATAAGCGACTGGATACTATCGGCTTCTTCCTCGCTTACATTCAACTCCTCAATCAGCATTCTGAATATACTGCTCTCGCCGATTTCTAGCCGAACGCTGACATCCTCGGAATTACTGCACGCAAACAGCGATTTTGCCGCTAAAATCAAAGCCTCATAATCTGCCGCCCTGCTTTCCCCGCCAAGAATCTCTATTCCGCTTTGAGTAAACTCGTCGTCTCTTCCGCTGTTCTTGGGGTTCACCATGAATATGCTCTGGTTATAGAACAATTTCAGCGGCAGCGGCTCTTCCTTTAATCTGGTAGCGGCAAGACGCGCAATCGGCATTGTATTGTCGGGTCTTAAAACCATAAGCCGATTCTTTCCGTCAACAAGCTTGTACATCGTTTCCTGCGGAAAATATCTCACCTTTCCGTTAAACACATCATAAAACTCAACGCCCGGCGTCATTACCTCCGAATAGCCAAAGCTTGAAAACAGCCTTGTCAGATTATCCTGTACAAAGCGCTTGGCTATGCACTCGTCAAAAAGTAAATCCCGCGTTCCCTCCGGTGTGAGCAGGTCGTATCTCTTCAATTCGGTAACCTCTCTTTATTATCTTTTTATCACTTTAGTGTGGTAATATGCTACTACATTACTATATTATCATACCACATTGATAATGCTTTGTCAAGTTCAGCTGATTTTTTCAGCATAATTAACAGAGCATTATCAACAAGGGCAGAATATTTTGGTCAGAAAAGCGTCATCTGGGCAGAATCGGGCATATCGCCAAAAACGCCCTGCGCTTTCATCTTTTCAATTACAGAGCTGTTTACGCCGCTTAACTGCTGAAGCTCCTCAATGCACAGGTCATCATTTGAATGAATAACCTCCTCCAGCTTGTATGCGGCATTTTCACCGCAGCCGTCTACCGAACACAGCGGCAGACGCAGCTTGTTATCCTCTATAACATACTCAACAGCCTTTGATTTCATAATATCAACAGGCAAAACACCTATTCCTCTGCACATCATCTCATGTACAAGCTGAAGCGCATCAAGTGTACCCTTTTCCTTAACCTGCGGTTTTTGTATCTGCGAAAGCTCCTGAACCCTGTTCTTTACAGCAGCCTTACCCGCAAGGATTGTTTCAAGCTCAAGGTTTTCCGTATGCTTTGTAAGGGTTGCTGCGTAGAATTCACAGGGCTTGTAAATCTTGAACCAGCACAGCTTTACAGCAGCAGTTACATAAGCCGCAGCGTGAGCCTTAGGGAACATATACTTTATCTTTTTGCAGCTTTCAACATACCAATCCGGTACGTTGTTATCCTTAAACGCCTGATAAATTGTGTCATCAAACAGCTTAAGTGCGTTGCCCTTTCTTGTTATCTCCATAATCTTAAATGCAAGACCGGGCTCAACTCCCTTGTGCATAAGATAGACCATGATATTATCACGGGTACCGATAACATTGGAAATAGTACAGGTTCCGTTCTCAATCAAGTCCTTGGCGTTGTTAACCCAAACACCCTCTCCGTGTGAGAGACCGGATATCTGAAGCAGGTCGGAGAAGCATTTCGGCTGGGCGTCTCTAAGCATCTGCATAGAGAAAGTCGTGCCAAACTCCGGAATGCCGAATGTTCCGCTGTATACGCCGATATCCTCGTATGTCAGTCCTATCGGCTCTGTTGAAGTAAACAGCTTGTACACCTGCGGGTCGGAGGTCGGAACATCCGCAATCTTTATTCCTGTCATATCCTCAAGATGCTTATAGAGCGTAGGCACATCGTGTCCGAGCTCATCCAGCTTAAGAATGGTGTCATGCAGAGCGTGGAAGTCGAAGTGCGTTGTAATCATGTCGCTCTCGGTTTTATCGGCAGGATGCTGCACGGGTGTGAAATCATATACCTCGTGGTCTCCGGGAACAACAACCATGCCTCCGGGATGCTGGGATGTGGTTCTCTTAACTCCGGTACATCCGATTGCAAGGCGCTCCATTTCGGCATTATTAAGCACAATACCGCGTTCCTCGCAGTATTTCTTAACATAACCGAAAGCGGTCTTGTCCTGCACAGCGGAAATTGTACCCGCCTTGAACACATGGTCTTTACCGAACAATTCTTCGGTGTATCTGTGAACCTTTCCCTGTACCTCTCCGGAGAAATTAAGGTCAATATCGGGCGCTTTATCACCCTTGAAACCAAGGAAGGTTTCAAACGGTATATCGTGTCCGTCACGAATCATATCTGTGCCGCAGTTTGGACAGTTCTTCTGCGGAAGGTCGAATCCCGAGCCGACCGAACCATCGGTTACAAACTCATTGTAGCGGCACTTTGGGCAGCGGTAATGCGGCGCAAGCGGATTAACCTCGGATATTCCCGACATTATTGCGACAAACGAAGAGCCTACCGAGCCTCTTGAGCCTACTAAGTAGCCATTATCCTCGCTGAACTTAACCAGCTTCTGTGCAATCATATACAGCACGGAGAATCCATATTGAGTTATGGCTTGAAGTTCTCTGCTCAATCTTGATTCTACTATCTCGGGAAGCTCATCGCCGTACCAAGCATGAGCTCGTGTCCAGCACAAGTCCTGAAGCTCCTCCACTGCGCCTTCAATTGAGGGCGTAAAGGTACCCTTGGGAATGGGTCGGATATCATCGGAAATCATATCCGCTATCATGTTTGTATTGGTAATGACAACCTCTTTTGCCTTTTCCTCACCGAGATACATGAACTCCGCAAGCATTTCATCGGTTGTTCTGAAATAGAGCGGCGCCTGATAATCTGCGTCATCATAGCCCTGTCCCGCCTGAAGTATCTTTCTGTATACTGCGTCCTCTGCATCCATGAAATGAACGTCACAGGTAGCAACAACAGGCTTGCCCAGTTTTTCTCCAAGCGCAACTATACGTTTGTTGAGGTCACGCAGGTCCTCCTCGTCTGAAACAAGACCCTTTCGCATAAGGAATGCATTGTTTCCGATTGGCTGGATTTCAAGGAAATCATACATTGAAGCAATGCTTTCAATGTATTCCTCGGATTTGTTTTCAAGTATTGCGTGAAAAAGCTCTCCCGCCTCACACGCACTGCCAAGCAGCAATCCCTCGCGGTGCTTTTCAAGCACCGAATACGGTACTCGAGGTTTCTTATAAAAATAATTAAGGTTTGAATAGGATATAAGCTTATAGAGATTTTTAAGACCTACCGCATTCTGCACAAGAATAATCATGTGATAGGTCGGCAGCTTCTTGATATCAATGCTTCCAAGGGCGGAGTTAAGGTCGCCGAGCTTTTCGAGCTTTCTGCCCTTACCTGCATCTGAAATCAACCGCTGGAAAATCAGAGCGAGCATTTTTGCGTCGTCAATTCCGCGATGATGATTAAAGTCGCCTAAGCCGTATTCCTTTGCAACCACATCCAGCTTGTGCTTTTTAAGGTGAGGCAGCGCAGCGCGGCACAGCTTTACGGTATCAACATACTTTGGCTTGTACGATATGCCGCAGCGTTCACACGCAGCGAGAATAAAGCCAACATCAAAATCGGCATTGTGCGCTACAAGCACGGCATTCCCTGCAAACGCAAGAAAGCTCTCAACCGCTTCTTTCTCCTTTGGAGCGCCGTCAACCATGTTATCGGTAATGCCTGTCAGCTTGGTGATTTCGGCAGTAATTTCGCGCTCGGGGTCAACAAATGTGTTAAATTCCTCAACCACCTCCATGCCGCGAAGCTTTACAGCGCCGATTTCAATAATCCTGTGAGAACCCGCGCCCAAGCCTGTGGTTTCAAGGTCAAACACAACAATATCATCGTTGATTGAATAATCGGATGAATCTGTTATAAGCGCCTCGCTGTCATTTACAAAGTATGCTTCCATGCCGTAAATGACTTTCATCTCACCGCCGCCCTTGCGGATTTTCTCAACAGTGTTCATAGCCTCGGGATATGCCTGACAGTTGCCGTGGTCGGTGATTGCAACTGCCTTATGTCCCCATTCAAAAGCCTGATTAACAAGCACTCCTGCGGGTGTTATTGCATCCATATCGGACATAGTGGTATGCATGTGAAGCTCAACGCGCTTTTCCTCTGCGTTGTCTTTTCTCTTTGTGAGCTTGATTTCAGCCATTGAGTTAGGTCTGAAATACAGGAAAGACGGATTTGAGTATGTATCCATCTCAAACTTTCCGCTTGCCACAATTGCTTTTCCCGTTTTAAGGCAATTCTTGATATCAGCACTGTCGGTATCTGTAATAACCTTCATGATTATGGAAGAAGTCTTATCGGAAAAATATACGGTGAGAATGAGTGTGTTGCCATTCTTTGAGGTTTTTTCCTCCAGCTTGAATATCTCACCCCACAGCGTTACCTCGTCGCCTTCAATAAACTGACCCGACATAGGTGTAGGCTCATCAACGATTTCCTTACCATAAAACAGCTTCGCAGTATTGCCAAATTTTGGTGATTCAAACGGCAGTATTATTTCTACGGGCTCTTTAATGAACTGTGGGCGGCGTGAACGCCCGCCCTTTTGCCCGCCGCCTTTATAAGGTGATTCCTCCTTCGGCGGTGTAAGCCCGATTACAACCTTTGGCAGCGGCGCACTCTGTTCGTCGGTAAGATACTCGTTCAGGTCTACCTCGGAATTGCCTGTAAATGTGACGTTAATCTGTGTATCAAAAAAGCCTTTTACATACTGCTTGATTTTTGTATCAATGCCGGAACTGAGCAGAAAATCTCTGCCGCCCGATTGCAGAGAGATTTCAAAATCATTGTCGGTATTGTCTATTTGCGCGTTATCAAGGTAACCATTGATTGCAGCATTTCTGCTCTTCAGTATTTTGATGATTTCATAAAGATAATCGGGATTAAAAAGCGACGGATGATACTTCGGAAACAGCGAAATATCCGTATCCTTCAGCAGCGATTTAATAATGCTTTCTGCCGACAGAATATCTTCAGCCGCAGCAAGCTCATCCATTGAAATATTTATCATCAGAGAGTCTTTCGCCCTGTTGTAAATTATGCCAAGAGCTTCACTGTCTGCAATAGACTGCGGCAGCTCGGTACCTTCAAACAATTCTCTTAATTTTGACATCTATCTTCTCCTTAAAGCTTCTCGATTTCCTTTTTCAGTTCCGAAAGTATCTTGTCCTCGGGCACCTTGCGCAGAATCTCACCCTTTTTGAAAATCAGACCTTCTCCGCAGCCGCCTGCTACGCCAATATCTGCCTCGCGCGCTTCACCCGGTCCGTTTACCGCGCAGCCCATAACCGCAACCTTAACTGGCTTGTCTATTGTGCGGCACATTTCTTCCACTCTCTGCGCCAAACCGATAAGGTCAATTTTTGTTCTGCCGCAGGTTGGACAGGATACTATTTCTACGCCTGTTCCCATTCCACAGGCTTTAAGTATATCCTTTGCCGCATATACCTCACGGACAGGGTCGGCCGTGAGTGAAACGCGAATCGTATCACCGATTCCGTCGCACAGCAGAGAGCCGATTCCCACTGCCGATTTCAGCATACCCATGTGTTCTGTGCCTGCCTCGGTAACTCCAAGGTGTAAGGGGTAATCAACCCGCTGTGCAAGCAAACGGTACGCTTGTATCATTAGCCTGACATCAGAGGACTTTATGCTGATTACAATATCGTCAAAATCACAGGCATTCAGCATTTCTACATGACGCATTGCGCTTTCAACAAGCGCTTCGGCAGTTGGACTTCCATACTTTTCAAGCAGCTCGCGTTCCAGAGAGCCTGAATTTACGCCGATTCTGATTGGAACATTATTCTGACGGCACTTATCGGCAACCGCTTTAACCTTGTCAAAGCTGCCTATATTGCCCGGATTGATTCGCACCTTATCAACCCCTGCATCAACCGCGGCAAGGGCTATTCTGTAATCAAAATGAATATCTGCAACCAGCGGAATGCTGACCTTTGCTTTAATTGCAGGAATCAGCCTGACATCCTCAAGCGTAGGTACGGCGGCACGCACTATTTCGCAGCCTGCCTTTTCAAGCTCAAGCGCTTGATAAACACTGCCCTCGACATCTGCTGCGGGTATATTCAGCATTGATTGAATATATACTTTTTCGCCGCCCAGTGTAAGCCCTGCGACCTTAACCTTTTTTCTGCTCAAAATTATCCTCCTGTTACAAGGCGCGTGATATCGCTTGCGGTAACGACAATCATAAATATCATCAGCAGAGCGAATCCCACAAAATGCACAATTCCCTCGACTTCGGGCTTTAACGGCTTACGGCGTATAGCCTCAATAATCAGGAACACAAAGCGGCTGCCGTCCAGCGCAGGTATGGGCAGAAGATTGAACACACCGATATTTATTGTAATCATTGAAACAAGGCTTAAAAATGTTGACAGCCCGTATGAAACGCTCTGTGACACTACCTGCACAACTCCTACAGGTCCTGCAAAATCGTTTAGTCCATATTTGCCGCGTACTATATCAATCAGCGAAATAATTATCAATCTTCCCGTAGACAGTGATTCTCTGAGGCTGTGCGACATCACACTGAGGAAGTTTTTCTCCATTGGATAAACCTTGAAATCAAAATACAGGCTGTCTGTACCGTTTTCATTGGTTGTTGTGGCAAATTCTACGTCTTTGAGCTTAACCAACTCGCCGTTTCTTCTTACAGTAAAATCGAAAACAAGATTACCGCTTTCGTTTTTTCGGTCGCTGTTTTGCAGCTTATAAGAAATATCTGTTGCAGAAAAAATCGGCAGACCTTCGATTTCGGTAATCTCATCATCCAGCATCAGATAGTTTGAGCTGACAGAATCCTCGCGAAAGACGCTGATTGTCGTAGTAGCCACAAGGTCTGCTGTGCAGGTAGAAATAATCACAACTATCAAACCAAGAATAAGATTCATTATTGGACCTGCAAGAATTACTATCATTCTTTGCCATACCGGCTTGCGGTTGAATGCACGAGGGTTATCTTCATCGGAATCGCCGTTTTCACCCTCCATAGAAACCGAACCGCCAATCGGAAACAATCTCAGCACATATTCCGTTTCACCGTGCTGCTTTCGCAGAATAACAGGACCCATACCAAGCGCAAACTCATTGACCTGTATACCACAAAGCTTTGCCGCAGTAAAATGCCCAAGCTCATGTATGATTATTATTACGCAAAAAACGAGTATTGCAATTACTATCTCCATACAACCTCCGATAAATCAGCCAATACTATTCCTTACATACTCCTCTGCCGCCTGTTGCGTGTCAAGAATGTCTTCCAACGACGGGTCGGATATATACTTTATATTTTCCAGCGCTGAACATACTGCCTCGCCTATTTCACAGAAACGAATGCGCCCGTTTAAGAACAGCGCAACCGCCGCTTCATTTGCACTGTTTACGATACAAGGCGCATTGCCCTCTTTGGTAATCGCTTTTTTGGCAGCGCCAAGACAAACAAATGTTTTTTCATCGGGTCTTTCAAAGGTCAGCTTGCCAACCTCAAATAACGACAATCTTTTTGCAGGCGAAGGCAATCGTTTAGGATATGTCAGTGCTAGCTGTATCGGTATGCGCATATCTGCTGTTCCAAGCTGAGCAATCACAGCTCCGTCTTCAAACTCAACCGCAGAATGAACAATGCTCTGCCTGTGTACTACAATTTCAATCCGCTCGGGAGATACACCAAAAAGCCGAACAGCCTCGATAAGCTCCAAGCCTTTATTCATAAGTGTGGCGCTGTCAATGGTGATTTTTGCGCCCATGCTCCAGTTGGGATGCTTTAACGCTTGCTCGCGCGTTACATTCTTAAGCTGTTCTGATGTCATCCCGTAAAAAGGTCCGCCCGATGCAGTAAGCAGAATTTTGCTGACAGGATTGCCCATTGCTCCCATAAGGCACTGAAAAATCGCGGAATGCTCGCTGTCAATCGGCAGCAGCTCAACATTGTTTCTCTTTACCGCGTCCAGCACAATTTTTCCGCCTGCAACCAGCGTTTCCTTGTTGGCAAGTGCGATATCATTTCCGTGCTCTGCTGCGGCAAGCGTCGGCTGTAAGCCGACCATTCCAACAACAGAATTGACCACCTTGTCGCAATCAAGGCTCGCTAATTCACAAAGCCCTGCCATTCCGCAGACAATTTTGATTTCAGTATCTGCAAGCCGAGATTTTATATCGGAATAATACCCTTCGTCGTAAACACAAACATATTCGGGGCTGAATTCACGCGCCTGTTCTTCAAGCAAGGCGGTATTTTTGTTTGCAGAAATCGCCTTAACGCCGATATTGTTTGCTCTGCATACTTCCAGCGTCTGCGCTCCGATTGAGCCCGTTGAACCAAGCAATACTATTCCACTCATAATATCCCTCTAACAAAACCACCCACCCACATCAGCTGTCGCATTTGTGAATGGGCAGATATTCTCAAAAAATCATAGACCAAGCGAAGGCGGGAAGAAAGTAAACAGGAAATATACGACAGGCGCTACGAAAAACACACTGTCAAATCTGTCTATTACGCCGCCGTGACCCGGCATAATGTTGCCGAAATCCTTCACATCAAACTCGCGTTTTATAACCGAAGCGGATAGGTCGCCAAGAACACCGACAAGCGAGGCAACCATTGAAACAGGTACCATTACAAACAACTCAACCTTGTACATGGCAATCGCATTATATATTATGCAGGTAATCACTGTAACAATACCAACAGTTACAACTCCGCCAATCAAACCCTCGACCGTTTTCTTTGGGCTGACATTCGGACACAATTTGTGCTTTCCAAGGAATGTTCCCACAAAGTAAGCTCCGGAATCACCGAACCATGCGCTGAAAAGCGTGAAAAGAATCAAGAACACGCCAAGCTTTCCGTCAGGGTAATAATATCTGAGTAGTATCAGGCTGCTCAGTGAAAACGAAAGCGCAATCGTTGAAAATCCACACATTGCAAGCTGTTCATAGGTAATAGTCTTATGATTCTTCAGCCTGATTCCGAATAACACAAGAATAAACAGCGTTGTAACAAGCGAATCAAGGAAACGAAGCTGCTCAATAATTCTGATAAAAGGCATCACAGCTCCGGTGATTATGCAAAACCACCGCAGAAGCTTATGCTTATCGCATTTTACCGCGCGGGTCATTTCATAAATCGCAATTGCGCTGATAACAGACATCACTGCCGTATAGACCCACACATTATCAATAATCAGAACAGCAACACCTATCACTATTCCAATAAATGCAGAAAGAATTCGAACAGCCATAAGGTGTGTCCTTTCTCTTATCAGCCGCTAAACCCCGCCATACCTGCGGTTTCGCCTTGAGTATTCCTCAATAGCGGCTTCAAGATGAGATTTATTAAAGTCAGGCCAGAGTACATCCATAAAGACAAACTCCGCATAAGCAGCCTGCCAAATCATAAAATTTGAAAGTCTTTGCTCGCCGCTGGGTCGAACCACAAGGTCAAGCGGAGGCATTTCTGCGGTGAAAAGCTCGTGTTCCAGCATTTCCTCCGTAATCTCGGCTGGATTCAAAGCCCCGTCGCAGCATCTCTGCGCAAGCTTCTGCGCTGCTCGGAGTATCTCGGCTCTGCCGCCGTAATTCAGCGCAATTGCTGCTTTGAAACCGGTGTTATTCTTTGAAGTCTGCTCAATATTCAGCAGCTCCGCCGCAATATCCTCACCAAATGCCGAATAGTCTCCGAGAATGATAATGCGGATATTCTCTTTCGCGGCAGCTTTTATATCCTTAATATACTGCCGCAAAAGCGATATTATCCCGTCGATTTCGCTTTGCGGGCGCTTCCAGTTCTCGGTTGAAAACGCATAGAATGTAACGCAGGAGATTCCAAGCTCTCTCGCCCAGTTAATGGTTTTCTTAAATACGGCAGCGCCCTGCTTGTGCCCAAGATTACGCGGCAAGCCGCGCTTTTTTGCCCACCTGCCGTTGCCGTCCATAATGATTCCGACGTGCTTCGGAACGGATACATTCTCCATCAGATAGACATGATTTCCTTTTCTTTTGCAGCTCCGACGCTGTCAGCCTCATCACAGTATTTGTCAGTCAGCTTCTGAATATTCTTCTCTGCGTCCTTAACATCATCCTCTGTGATTTCGTTGTTCTTCTTCTTTGCCTTAATCTTATCCATCGCGTCACGGCGCACGTTTCTCAAAGCTACCTTGCTTTCCTCAACCGTTTTGCTTACAGTTTTGCACAGTTCCTTTCTGCGCTCCTCGGTAAGCTGCGGGAATACTATACGCAGCACACGTCCGTCGTTTGTAGGATTGATTCCGAGGTCACTTGCCTGAATAGCCTTTTCAATCTTTCCGAGTGTGGAAGCGTCATACGGCTGTACAACAAGGATTCTTGCCTCGGCAACAGAAATAGACGCCATCTGGTTGATAGGTGTAGGCGTTCCGTAATAATCTACGGTTATCTTGTCAAGCACACCCGGATTTGCTCTGCCCGCACGAATAGTGCCAAGCTCACTTTCCAAAGCAGCGATACACTTAGTCATCTTTTCCTTAGTTCTGTCAAGAATTTCTTTCATAGCTCATACCTCATTTCATGTAATATCATGTCTGTGCTTTGTAACAAGCGTACCAACATTCTTGCCCATTATTGCATCGAGAATATTATCGGGACGCTTAAGGTCAAATACTATTATCGGAATATTATTTTCAGTGCAGATAGCTGCTGCAGCGCTGTCCATTACCTGAAGCTTCTTTACAAGAATATCATGGTGAGTGATAACATCATACTTAACTGCATCGGTAAACTTCTTCGGGTCTTTGTCGTAGATTCCGTCTACCATTGTAGCCTTAAGCAAAATGTCTGCGCCAAGCTCTGCCGCACGAAGTGAAGCTGCGCTGTCAGTTGAGAAGAACGGATTGCCGGTTCCGCAGCCGAAAATTACAACCCTGCCCTTTTCAAGATGTCTTATAGCCTTGCCCAGAATAAACGGCTCGGCAACCTGCTGCATGGTTATTGCCGTCTGCACTCTTACAATACAACCCTGCTTTTCCAGCACATCCGCAACAGCAAGAGCGTTCATAGTGGTTGCAAGCATTCCGATATGGTCTGCGCGGGCTCTGTCCATACCCTCGGAGCTTCTGCCGCGCCAGAAATTTCCGCCGCCGACTACAATACCGATTTCTGCGCCGGCATCAACGCATTTCTTTATACTTTTGCAGATATTCTCAATGGTAGGAATATCCAATCCGCTTTCCTTGGGTCCTGCCAAAGCCTCGCCGCTTAATTTCAGCAGTACTCTCTTATACTTGAGCGTTTCCTCGTCTGCCATAGTTACCTCCATATATTGTTTATTTCTTACATTAAGAGCAAATCAATAATCGAGAACTCTGATTCTGCCGAGTATCTCCGCTCCGTCAGCAACCTTTTCTACTGCGCTGAGAGCTTCCTTTTCAGGCATAACGGGCGTGATAAATGCAAGCTCGTCAGCAGGGCTGTTCTTTCTTGAGAGGAACTCAACATCACCGAATACAGCCTTGATTACTGCCTTGCTTACATCAATATTCTTTGCCTTTATACGAACATAGCTTGCGCAGTTAAATCTGTCAAAGCTTCTGATAAAGCTCTGCTCGCTGTCAGTCCATGTCAGCGAGCGGCTGGTGCCGGCATGCTTTACAGCAGATACAATATCCGATACAACAGCGCTTGCAGTGGGAAGCTTGCCTGCGCCCTTGCCATAGAACACAACGTCACCCGTTGCATCACCGCGTACAAGAATAGCATTAAATACGTCATTAACGCCTGCAAGCTGGCTTTCATCCTTTATGATTGCAGGGAATACGCCTATGGAAATCTCGCCGCCCTCTTCACGCTTTGCGCAGCCAATCAGCTTAATCTTGGAGTCGAATGTATCGCAGTACTCAACATCCTCAAGCGTGATTTTTGTGATACCCTCGGTGTGGACACTTTCGGGGTATACATGCTTTCCGAACGCCAGAGAAGCAAGTATGCAAATCTTGCGGCAAGCGTCGTGACCGTCTACATCAGCAGAGGGGTTTCTCTCGGCATAACCGAGCTGCTGAGCAAGCTTCAGTGCAGAATCAAAGTCCATTCCGTCGCGAATCATCTTCGTCAGGATGAAATTTGTTGTTCCGTTGAGAATGCCTGCAATCTCGTCAATTTCATTTGCGGAAAGGCAGGCATGAAGCGGCTTGATGATAGGAATGCCGCCGCCGACCGACGCCTCAAAGAAGAAATTGACATTCTTCTCCTTTGCAATTGCAAGAAGCTCTGCGCCCTTTGCAGCAACAAGCTCTTTATTGGATGTTACAACACTCTTGCCTGCCATAAGCGAAGATTTCACGAAATCGTATGCGGGCTTAAGTCCGCCGATTACCTCGCTGACAACGCTTACCTCGGGGTCGTTGAGTATTATGTCAAAATCCTTTACAAACTTATCCGCATAGGGGCTGTCGGGAAAATCCCTTACGTCAAGAATATATTTGATATCAAGCTCCTGTCCGGCTTTTCTTTCAAGGCTCTCCTTATTTTTATAGAAAACCTCCACCGTACCTGAACCTACCACTCCGTAGCCCAATACCGCAATTTTTGTCATTACTTTTTCTTCCTTTCCTGGAACTGTTCTCCGAACCGTTCTTTAATACATAATTATATCTTAAATATTATAGCACAATTCGGTATATTTTTCAAGTGTTTTTTAATTACTTGTAAAAATTCTGTTATCATTCCGCCAGAACGGCTTCAATCTGCGAAATTTCTTCATCGGTGAAGCCGGTCTTATATACAGCTTCAACATTCTCGATAATCTGCTCGGGTTTTGAAGCGCCGATAAGCACAGTAGTCACCTTACCGTTGCGAAGTACCCAAGAAAGCGCAAGCTGTGAAAGCTTCTGACCGCGCGCCGAAGCAATATCATTAAGCTTACGAAGCTTGCAGAGCATAGCGTCATTCAGCTCGTTTGCAATCCACGTTCTGCCCTTGCCGATTCGGGAATCTTCAGGTACGCCGTTGAGATATCTGTCGGTGAGCAAGCCCTGATACAGCGGCGAGAAAACAGAAAGTCCAAAGCCCTGCTCTACTGCATAATCATCAAGCCCGTCTCGCTCAATCCAGCGGTTAAGCATGGAATAAGAAGGCTGATTTACAACAAACGGCGTTTTCAGCTCACGGAATATTGAAAGAATTTCTTCCGTCTGCTGTTTGTTGTAGTTTGAAATGCCTACATACAGCGCTTTGCCCGCTCTTACAATGCTGTCAAGTGCGACGGCTGTTTCTTCTAACGGCGTGTTAGGGTCGAATACATGGTGGTAGAAAATATCGACATAATCAAGCTTCATGCGTTTGAGGGATTGGTCAAGCGAGGAAATCAGGTATTTGCGCGAGCCGTTTTTGTCGCCGTATGGTCCGGGCCACATATCATACCCCGCTTTTGTGGAAATACAAAGCTCATCACGATATGCTCTCATGCCGCGGTCAAGAATCAAACCGAAATTCTCCTCGGCAGAACCGTTATACGGACTACCGTAATTATTGGCAAGGTCGAAATGAGTTATTCCGAGGTCAAATGCAGTATGGCACATATTTTCCATGTTTGCGAAATTGTCAAGATAGCCAAAATTCTGCCACAATCCAAGCGAAACTGCAGGCAGCTTGAGACCGCTTCTGCCGCAGCGGTTATATATCATTTTATCATATCTATGTTCATTCGGTGTGTACATATTCATTCCTCCTTGTACATCAAAAGCCCCTGCACGGTAGAGCCACGCAGGGGCAATATTCTTAAAGTTCAGCAAGTTCGGCAAATGTCTGTTTCATTGCTGGATACAGCTTGCGGTACATCTCATAAACCTTATCGTACTGTCTTGTATTTTCAGCAACAGGCTCCTGTATCTTCTCGGGCTTAATTACTGCGCGGCAAGCCTCGGGTACGCTGCTGTAAATCCCGGCGCCTACTGCTGCAAGCAGCGCAACGCCAAGCGCAGGACCTTCCTTATTAAGTGTGGTCTTAACGGGACAGCCATAAAGGTCAGCAAGCATCTGACGCCACAGCGGAGAAGTACCGCCGCCGCCGCATGCCATCATATCGCTTACATTGATATCCATTTCACGCATAACCTCAACACAGTCACGCAGAGAGTATGAAACGCCCTCCATTACCGCGCGGAGCATATCCTTTTTCTTGTGCATGGTGGAAAGTCCGAAGAATACGCCTCTTGCGTTAGGGTCAAGGTGCGGAGTTCTTTCGCCGTTGAGGTAAGGCATATAAAGCAGCCTGTTTGCACCAATAGGCACACTGCCCGCTTCCTTATCCATAAGATAATAGGGGTCAACGCCCATATTTACTGCTGTTTCCATTTCAGCCCACGCAAAATTATCTCTGAACCATTTCAGCGAAAGTCCTGCGGATTGTGTAACTCCCATTACGTGCCAGCAGCCGGGAACAGCACAGCAGAACGTGTGAACTCTGCCCTTTTTATCAATCGCAATATCGGATGTATGAGCGAACACTACGCCGCTTGAGCCAATTGTAGTGAACGCCTTGCCGTCCTCGACAACACCCGTTCCCACAGCCGCCGCAGCATTATCGCCCGCGCCGCCGACAACAGGAGTGCCCTCTTTAAGACCTGTCAGCTCTGCTGCCTTTTTGGTGATTGTTCCCGTGATTTCGGGTGATTCGTAGACCTTTGCAAGAAGCGCCTTGTCAATTCCAAGCTTTGTAAGAACCTCATCAGACCAATCGCGCTTCGGAATGTCAAGAAGCTGCATTCCGCTTGCGTCGGAAACCTCGGTTGCGTACTCGCCCGTAAGCATAAAGCGGATGTAATCCTTAGGCAGAAGAATATGCTTGCAGCGCTCGTAATTCTGCGGCTCGTTGTTCTTCACCCACATGATTTTTGCAGCGGTAAATCCGGTGATTGCAGGATTTGCGGTAATTTCAATCAGCCTGTCTGCGCCAACCTTCTCGGTGATTTCCACAACTTCCTTCGACGTACGCTGGTCGCACCAGATTATGCTCTTGCGAATAGGCTTGTTCTCTGCGTCCAGCATAACAAGTCCGTGCATCTGTCCCGAAAGTCCCACGCCCTTGATGTCCTCGGGATTTACGCCGCTCTGCTCAAGTACATCCTTGATTCCGTTTACCGAAGCGTTCCACCAATCAAGCGGCTCCTGCTCTGCGTAACCGTTCTGCGGGGTATAGAGCGGGTACTCGTAGGTTGCAGAAGCAACGGGATTGCCGTCCTCGCAGAAGAGCACTGTTTTTGTGCCGGAGGTTCCGATATCAACGCCTAAAATGTATGCCATAAATTTCTCTCCTTTATATAATGAAAACGTTTTTACATAATAAAGTTTAATACAAAATCGTTGTTTTGTCAAGAGGATTTCGGGTCGGGCAGAAAAAAACTATTTTTGCTCAAGAATTACATTATATTTTCTGTCGTGAATATAATCCCCTTTTCGGATTTCATCTGCGGTAACCCACCTAAATGCAATCGTTTCGCCTTTCTGTAAGGTTATTTTGCTTTTATCCATGTCTGTTTCACAGATATAGACATAATAATGTGTATTGCAACCGTTTTCATATTCTTTGGTAACTACATCAGCCAAAATCAACGATTCGGCTATGATTCCTGTTTCCTCATACAGCTCGCGCAGTGCGCCGTCATTGGGAGTTTCGCCTTTGACAACAGAACCTCCCGCGCCAAGCTCCCACTCGCCGGGATAACCGATTTTATTGAAATCACGCTGCATTGCAAGATATGTTCCGTCTGCATGGTGTACCACAACATCAGCTACTATGTGGTACAGCCATTTAGGGTATTCACACTCTCGCTCTCGAACCATATCTACACCTGCCAATGCTCTGTCAGCAGTATAGCCGTCCCAAATTTCCATGCTTCCCCTCCAACACAAAAGCCCTGCACAACGGGCGCAGAATTTTGAACCATTATACTATTCGCCGTAAGGCAAAATAATCCCTCAAAATCCTTTTCTCTCAAGCTGCGTGATTATATCGCCGTAAATCTCCGTTATGTCAGAGATTCCGTTTCCTTTTTTGCGTGTTAGCCTGAAGCGGTACATATCAACTTCATCGCAATGCGATATTCCGCGCAGCGAATTGCCCATAAAAGTACCGCGAAAATCACCCCACATAGCAGACGCGGGAGAAAGCAAGCCGTCATTTTGACCATCAAATATGCTCACGATAATGTTAGTGAACATCATAAAAACATCGCTGAACGGATTTTTCATAGCGAAAGCGTAGCTCTGATAATACACATCTTCTCTGTCAGGTACTTTTTTATTGAAAATCTCTGCGTTTTTTGCCGAAAATGACAGAAAAACCTTATAACCCTCCGGTCTTTTATCGCCTTGAAGCTTCAGGCAAATATCGGTACACAAGCCTGCAAATTTAAGAATCGGCGCAGGCAATCTGCAAACTGCGTCCATTGTTTTTGAGCCATGGTGAGGTGTCTGAACGGTGGTGAGCGAGGCAATGCCCCGAGCATTCAGTACCGAAAGTGCATATCGCATATCAAGCCCACCCTTGGAATGCGCAATAACGTTCAGCTTTTCAGCGCCGGTGTTTTCCAGTATTTCTTCAATACGCTGTTTCAAAAAAGCCGCATTATTCTCAATCGTTCCGTTGCTGTCCTGAAAGCCGTAAAATATCTTACAGCCGCATTCCTCCAAATATTTTGGAATCCTGCCCCAGTAATTGAACAGCTTGCCGTCGCGAAAGCCCATCCCATGAACAAGGAGAATCGGATATTTCAGTGCCACCAAAACACCTCGCTTATGCACAAATACGCCGAAGCTGTGTCGGATAAGCGCAGCTTCGGCATAAAATTATTGATTACTCACCGCAAAGCTCTTTATACAAGCCAATATACAGTTTAGCCGAAGTGTCCCATGTGAAGTCTGCCTTCATTGCTCTGGTAACCAGCTTGCTCCACTCGGACTTGTTATCGTATACGCCCTTTGCACGACGAATTGCATTCAGCATATCGTGTGCATTGTAGCTCTGGAATGTGAAGCCGATTCCGTCGTCGCCGTAGTCGATAATGCTGTCCTTAAGACCGCCTGTTGCGCGTACAATCGGAACTGTTCCGTAGCGCGCAGCAATCATCTGCGCAAGTCCGCACGGCTCACTCTTACTGGGCATAAGGAACATATCAGCGCCTGCATAAAGACGTTTTGCAAGCTGCGGATTATATCCGCGGTAGAAACCAACCTTATCGGGATATCTCCAGTGCATATTCTGGAAGAAATCCTCATACTGCTTTTCACCCGAGCCGAGAATCATTACCTGCATATCGGTTGCTATGATTTCGTCGAATACAGCTCTTACAAGGTCAAAGCCCTTGTGGTCGGCAAAGCGGGAAATCATTACAAGCAGAGGGATGTTGTACTCGGGCATACCGAACTCCTCAAACAGCGCACTCTTGCAGGCAGCCTTGCCCTTGTGATTTCTTGCGCTGAATTTTGCGGCAATGTTCGGGTCGGTTTCGGGATTATAAAGCACAGTATCAATACCGTTGAGGAAGCCGCAGGTCTTATACTGCTTGTTAACAAGGATTCTGTCAAGACCATGCGAGAACCACGGGTTAAGAATCTCCTTTGCGTAAGTGGGAGAAACGGTTGTAACCTTATCCGAAACCTCGATAGCGCCCTTCATAAAGTTGATATCGCCATCGTATTCGATAATATTTACATTCTGCGGAGGAATACCGACAATATCCCTTACAAGGTCAAGACCATACTGTCCCTGATAACCGATATTGTGTATTGTAAATACGTGCTTGATATTCTCATAACCCCATACATTCTTATAGAACAGGTTATAATACACAGGGATAAGCGCACACTGCCAGTCGTTAGAGTTGATAATCTGCGGCTTGAACTGAATGTATTTGAGCATTTCAAGCACAGCGCGGCTGAAGAAAACATATCTTTCAGCATCGTCATAATAGCCGTAAAGACCGTTGTCGCGCTTGAAATAATACTCGTTATCAATGAAGAAATATGTAACGCCGTTAACCTGCTGCGAAAACAAACCGCAATACTGGTGACGCCATCCGACAGGTACTGTGAAGTTTGTGATGTAATTCAGCTTCTCCTTCTGCTCGGGCTTAAACGAATTTACATAATAAGGCATAACAACACAAGCCTCATGGCCTGCATCGCAGAGTGCCTTGGGCAGAGAGCCCGCAACATCTGCAAGTCCGCCCGATGCGGCAAAGGGTAATGCTTCGCTGGCTGCGTAAAGAATTCTCATAGAAATAATCCTCCGAAATAGTTTGGTTAGCGAACCGGCTTCGCGAGCCTCCGCGTTTTGTAATAGTCTTACAATCAAACGGTGAGCGTAACGTCAGCATAGTTTCGTTGCCTTGTGTATATTTTATCACATATATATCATTTTTTCAAGTAGGTTTTCAACTTTTTTATCATTTTGACTAAATTTATTATTAAGTTGCAAAAAACAGAGGTTTATGCTAAAATAGTATATGAATTTTGATTATGAAACGGACTGATAGTAATGAAACGAATTGCTCTGGGAATGGTTGCTCATGTTGACGCAGGAAAAACAACACTTTCAGAAGCCTTGCTTTTCCGCACCGGCACCATCCGAAAACCGGGCAGAGTTGACCATGCCGACGCCTTTCTTGATACCAACAGCATTGAACGAAACCGCGGTATCACAATATTCTCAAAGCAAGCAATAATCAATCTGGGTGATACAGAGCTTACGCTGCTTGATACTCCGGGTCACGTTGATTTTTCAGCTGAAACGGAGCGCACCCTTAATGTGCTGGATGCGGCAGTACTTGTAATCAGCGGAACAGACGGTGTGCAAAGCCATACCGAAACGCTGTGGAGATTGCTTGCGCGTTATGATATTCCAACCTTTATTTTTGTAAACAAAATGGATATCTCGTACCTCGGCAAGGAAAGCCTGCTGAATGAATTAAAAAAGCGGCTTTCGGCGGGCTGTATTGATTTTTCGGACAAAGAGACGTTGGAGGAAAGAATCGCCGAGTGCGACGAGGATGCAATGAATGCGTTCCTTGATAGTGGGAAAATCTCCGATGATATTATTTCGAGGGCTGTGCGAAAGAGAACCGTATTTCCCTGCCTATTCGGCTCTGCACTTAAAATCAACGGCATTGACGAGCTGATTTCGCTTATCTGTGCTTATTCCTCATCAAGACAGTATTATAATGAATTTGCGGCAAAAATTTTCAAAATTACACAGGATGAGCAAGGCGCAAGACTTACTCATCTGAAGGTCACAGGCGGAACGCTGAAGGTAAAATCGCTTATTGATGCGGGCGGATTATCCGAAAAAGTGAATCAGATACGAATATACTCGGGTATGAAATACCGACTTACCGAAGAAGCGCCCGCCGGGACAATCTGCGCTGTTACCGGTCTTACAAAATCATTTGCGGGAGAGTGTCTGGGAGCAGAAAAGGACGCCTCTTCACCCGTACTTGAGCCGGTACTAAGCTATCGTGTAATTCTACCGCAGGGAGCGGACGAGCACACTGTGCTGGAACAGTTCAGAACGCTTGAGGAGGAAGACCCGCAGCTTCATATTACATGGAATTCTCGTTTGCGCGAGATAACTGTAAGTCTTATGGGCGACATTCAGCTTGAGGTGCTGAAAACCATTATCAAGGAGCGCTTTGCGCTTGATGTAGAATTTGACAGCGGCAGTATTGCATATAAGGAAACCATTGAGGCGCCTGTAATCGGCGCGGGCCACTATGAGCCGTTAAGACACTACGCCGAGGTACAGCTGCTGATGGAGCCCGCCGAGCGTGGCACAGGCTTGCATTTTTCGTCTGATGTCAGCGAGGACAAGCTTGACAGGAACTGGCAGAGATTGATTCTGACTCATCTAGAGGAAAAGACACATATCGGAGTGCTCACGGGCTCACCGATAACCGATATGAAAATCACACTCGTTGCCGGAAAAGCACATCTTAAGCATACCGAGGGCGGCGATTTTCGACAGGCAACGTATCGAGCTGTAAGGCAAGGACTTCGCAGCGCCGAATCGGTACTGTTAGAGCCGTGGTACAGCTTCACGCTGGAAATACCCGCGGAAAATGTTGGCAGAGCAATGACCGACTTACAGCGAATGGGCGCGGAATTTTCACAGCCCGAGGGGATGGAAACTGCGATAATTAACGGTAAGGTTCCTGTTTCGGAGTTTCGCGGGTATCAGTCGGAGATGCTTGGTTATACAAAGGGCAAGGGTCGTCTGAACTGCACCCCGTGCGGATTTTTTCCGTGTCACGAAACAGATAAGGTTATTGCTGCAATAGGTTACGACTGCGACTCGGACACCGAAAACTCTGCTGACAGCGTATTCTGTTCTCACGGCTCGGGTGAGCTTGTTAAATGGGACGTTGCACGTCAGCGAATGCACACAGACCCCGGTATCAGCTTTGGCTCTGATGTATCGGAAACCGAAAGCTCGCCTGTTACTCCCGAAAGAATCTCAAGCTATAAGCAGAGAATCGCCGATGATAATGAGCTTATGGCAATTTTTGAGCGAACCTACGGTAAAATCAATCGCGACCCCCATGCGGCAATGCGTCGGGAAAAGCAAGCTGAATCACACAAGATTCCAAAATGTGTGCCTATCCTAACAGGTCCGGAATACCTGCTTGTTGACGGCTACAATATCATATTTGCATGGGATGAGCTGAAAGAGCTTGCAAAGTCCGGCTTGGATGCCGCGAGAAATCGGCTGATAAATATTCTGTGCAACTATCAGGGATTCAGGCAGTGCAATCTCATTCTTGTATTTGACGCCTACAAGGTGAAAGGAAATCACAGGGAAATCGAAAAGGAGCAAAATATCACGGTGGTATATACAAAAGAAGCGGAAACCGCTGATATGTACATTGAAAAGACTGCGCATGACCTCTCAAAAAAATATCGTGTTCGCGTTGCAACATCAGATAATATTGAGCAAATTATTATTATGGGAAGCGGTGCGCTGCGAGTTTCCGCAAGCGAGTTTTATGACGAGGTTAAGCTGGTTGAGAAAACAATACGCGAGATAATCGGAGGTTAATAAGAGCGGATATGGAACTGAAAATTATAGCTCATATTTATAACGATTATGCCGAAAAATTCGGAATACCTCGGCAGAGCGGGCTGGTAAACAATGTTATATCGCAGATTATTTTCACTCCCGAATATCGTAATCCCGACGCAATCAGGGGCATTGAACAATTTTCGCATTTATGGCTTATCTGGCATTTTTCCGAATCCTTGCGCGACGAATGGCAGCCAACTGTTCGCCCGCCAAGACTTGGCGGGAACACCCGCATGGGAGTATTCGCTACCCGTTCCCCTTTCAGACCAAATCCGCTGGGGTTGAGTGTGGTTAAGCTTGAGAAAATTGAGCGAGGTACAACAAAGGGAGATGTTCTGTATGTTACAGGCGCCGATTTGCTTAACGGTACGCCAATATTTGACATAAAGCCCTATTTGCAATATACCGACAGCATACCCGAAGCTAACAACGGATTTGCACTCGCACAAAAGAAAGGTTCATTAAATGTAGAATTTTCGCCCGAACTGTTGGAACGCATTCCGAAGGAAAAACAAAGCGGAGTTATTGAAGTTCTGTCTCAAGACCCACGCCCTCAGTACCAGAGCGACAGCAGAATGTACACCATGAGCTTTGCGGAGTATCAAATCAGCTTTACGGTTGATGGTAATACATTAACTGTCGTGGGCGTAAAATAAAAAAGCTGAGCAGAAAGCTCATCATAATCTGTCGATATACAAAATAGATTTTTTAACGCGGGCGAAAACACGCAAAAGAAAAGAGCCTCAACGCGCGAAATGCGTGTCGAGGCTACTCGAATGGTCGGAGTGACAGGATTCGAACCTGCGGCCTCAACTTCCCAAAAGTCGCGCGCTACCAACTGCGCCACACCCCGATTTATATCAAAACCTACATCATTATACTACAATCATTCGGTTTTGTCAATACGTCCCCTTCAAATTTTTATTATTCCGATTAAAAGCAAAAAGCGGCTAAAACAGCCGCTTTTATTTATGCAAGAATAGCATCAAACTCTTCGGCAGGAACGGGCTTGGAATAGTAAAAGCCCTGTGCGGAATCACAGCCGCAATTTTTCAGGAATTGAGCCTGCTCATAGGTTTCAACGCCCTCGGCTATTATATCAAGTCCAATGTCCTGTGACATGGAAATCGTGTGTGAAATAATCTTTCTTCCACGCGAGCTTTCCATGAACTCCGACAAAAAGCTTCGGTCAATTTTCAGCACGTCAAATTGAGTAGTCTTAAGCATATTAAGTGATGAATAACCCGAGCCGAAATCATCCATCAGCATAGTGAAGCCCGCTTCCTTCATATCCCGTACTACAGCCTGAACACCTTCGGTGTCAATAGTTTCGGTTATTTCAAGCTCCAGCAGATGAATCGGTATAGAATATTTATTCACAAGCGATTTCAGTTTACCGACAGCATCAAAGCTGTTGAGGTACTCACGCGATACATTTACCGATATCGGAACAGGCTCAAGCCCGTTGTCAATCCAGCTTCTGATTTTCTTGCAGGCACTCTCCCAAATTAGCTGGTCAAGCTTTACAATAAAGCCGTTCTGCTCAAACAACGGTATAAAATCTGCGGGTGCTATCATTCCCTTTTCGGGATGAAGCCACCTTGCAAGAGCCTCTGCGCCGATTATTCTGCCGCTGGAAATGGAGTACTTGGGCTGAAGATACATCACGAACTCGTTATTAAGCAGCGCTTTATACATATAATCTTCAAGCGTGTGCTTCTTTTGCAGCTCGCTCTTCATTTCGCCGTTATAGAAACCTATATTGTTAAGAGCATTACCCTTTATCGACTTTCTGGCAATAGATGCATTATCTCCGTATTGTCGGCTATGAACAGCTCTTTCCTCTGCGATTGCAACACCGAAAATGAGTCTGTATTCAATTCCCTTGTAGCCTGTAAGGCAGCTTTCAATTCTGCGGATGAACTCAATCAAATCGTTGTAGGATTCAAAAGGGGTTACTATCATAAAAACATCCGCAGTCAGACGGCAGAATGGCTGATTATCACTGCAAATTACGTTTAATGACTCCGAAAAGAACTTAAGTATCTCGTCGCCTGTTTCTACTCCATAGGTATCGTTAACAATCTTGAAGCGTTCAACATCAAACTGAATAAAAGCAATTTCACAGTCGGTATTGGCAGCCATCAGTGCCGATACCCTGTTGCCGAAATGCTTTGGTGCGCGGTCGGATGAAAACTCGCTTAAAACATTGCTGTCAAACTCTTCTTTTTTGGTGAAAGGTCTGATGTTAAAATGCACATCAGTGATTTTGTTATCATTGCCGCGCATAAACAGAGCGAATACATGGCACTTGCGATATTCACTGTCTGGATTCAGGCGAATTAAGATATCGGAAGAAAGATTACTGCGGTCAATTCCCGAGATAATTCCCTGCTCAATTTGAGATGCAAAAACATCAAAAACCGAAAGCGATTTTTCATTGATATATCCACTTGCACGAATATAGTCCAGCGGGTCCTCAACACCGTCGGGAATATAATTGTTGCCTATGCAATTAACAGTGCCGGTTTTGCAATTCCACATAAAATGCACACAATCAGAATCGCTTGCAAGCATATCCATCAGCTTTTGGCAATCGTCAGCTGTCATACCCATGCTTTCACCTCATTTCCAATATCTATGTTATTATTATAACATAATTTTTCTACAATTGCAAGTGCTTTTTGTAAATATTAACAATAGTTTTATACAATATACTATATAATTCCGCAAAATATATAATAAAGCAAGAAAAATATTACCTTCCTTCATAAAAAAAATTACTATATGTCAAAGTAAAACGTAAACGCAGAAAACTCAATAAATTTTGAAAGAAAAGTGGATATTCTGCGCAAAATGCAAAAATATAAGCAACAAAATTATTGACAAAAATTATCAATAGTGATAAAATATATAATGTGATTTTAAAAGGAGCACAATTATGCAGAAATTTAAAAATTTTGTAGAAAGCACATTTTTAGACCGTAATTCTGGGTGTAATCATTTTCAACGCCGTAATACTGGGATTACAGACAGTACCCGCACTTAACGAGGTATGCGTGGAAAATAATATTAAGCATTAAAGATAAGGGCTGCATGATAGCAGCCCTTTCATAATGAAAGGGAGATAATTTTGAGTTCGGCATTTTCAATGGATATGTGCAGCGGACCGATTCTTCGCAAAATGATTATCTATACCCTGCCGCTTATGGCTTCGGGTGTGCTGCAGCTGCTGTTCAACGCAGCGGATATAATCGTTGTAGGTAAATTTGCGGGCAACGCTGCGCTGGGAGCAGTAGGCTCTACTACGGCTCTGATTAACCTAATTACAAATCTGTTTATCGGTCTTTCGGTAGGAGCAAATGTCGCCGCTGCCAGATACGCAGGCGCAGGTCAGAAAGAAGAACTGTCTCACACCGTACATACATCAATGCTGCTTAGCGTCATTTGCGGATTGGTTCTTACAGCAGCCGGCATTCCCATGGCAAGGCTTCTGCTGACGCTTATGCAGACTCCCGATACAATTCTTGGGCTTGCAACCGACTATCTCACAATTTATTTCTGCGGCATGACATTTATGATGATATTCAACTTCGGCAACGCAATTCTGCGCGCGATAGGCGACACGCGGCGACCGTTAATTATTCTGGTAATATCGGGTATTGTCAATGTTATTCTCAACCTGATTTTTGTTATCCTGTTTAAGATGAGCGTCAGCGGAGTTGCGCTTGCTACGGTTATTTCACAGGGTGTGTCGGCGTTTCTGATTGTGCGCATACTTATAAATGAACCCGAGGACAGCGGAATAACTCTGTATCTTCGCAAGCTGAAAATCTACCGTTCCAAGCTTATTCTTATCGCCAGAATAGGGCTGCCTGCGGGTTTTCAGGGCACGATTTTTTCATTGTCTAATGTTGTAATTCAATCCTCGATAAACCTGTTCGGCGAAACGGTTGTTGCGGGTAATTCCGCTGCTTCCAGCATTGAGGGCTTTGTATACATTGCAATGAACTCATGGTATCAGTCTACACTTTCGTTCACAAGCCAGAATATCGGCGCTTGCAGATATGAGCGAATTACCAAAATTCTGCTTTCAGGCTTGCTCTGCGTAACTGTAACATGGGCTGTTCTGGGATTGGGCGTTGTTGCACTAAGCAAACCTCTGCTTGGCATCTACACCTCGGGAGCGGAAGCAATAGACGCAGGCGCCCAGAGACTTTTGGTGGTTTCGGGAACGTACGCGCTTTGCGGGATAATGGATGTGTTGGTTGGCGGAATACGAGGTCTTGGTTACTCGGTTATGCCTATGATTGTATCGCTGCTGGGCGCTTGCGGTTTAAGACTGGTATGGCTTGCAACTGTGTTCAATATTGAAGAGTATCACACGCCGTTCACCGTTTACGCCTCCTATCCTGTATCATGGTTTGTAACTATTTTAGCGCATATTGTCTGCTATGTGATTATCAGAGCGATACTGAAGAAGAAAACAAGAAAACAAAATTCAGAAAATTAGCTTGCAATATTATTTCAAATGTGATATAATTCTAAAAAATAAAGGAGGCAGAAAATGACCAAACAAAAATACAAACTCAGCTACAACTCACCGGTTATACTTACATTTGCGGGAATCTGTCTGGTATTTCTTATAATTGACATGATTACCTCAGGTTGGTTTCACAAGATGTTTCTTGTGTGCTACGGTCATCCGTCACTGCTTGACCCGCTTACCTATGTGCGTACCCTGCTGTATATTTTCGGTCACTCGGGAGTTCAGCATTTTGCTAACAACATGATTATGCTCTTGCTGGTAGGTCCTGTTGTAGAAGAAAAATACGGCAGCTGGAACACCGCGGTTATGATTCTTATTACCGGTCTGGCATCGGGAATACTTAACAGCATTTTCTTCAGCTCAGGCGTTATAGGCGCAAGCGGTATTGTATTCCTGATGATTATTCTCAGCGCATTCACCAACATGAAACGCGGTGAAATTCCCTTATCGTTAATTCTCGTTTCGGCAATTTATCTCGGTCAGGAAGTATGGAATGCGATTGCTTATCCCAATGACGGCATATCGCAATTCGGTCATATTATGGGCGGTCTATTTGGCTTAGGATTCGGCATCTATTATCATTTCAAAAAGTTTAACGGAAATTACTGATTCTTTGCAGGGCGGTTTTCGCCCTGCTTTCTTTTTACGCAGATTGTTAACCATATTTGAAATATTAGTTGACAAATTAAAAATCTTGATGTATAATAAATAGGTAATCTGATTTCGGAGGGATAGTATGTCATTACGCAGTGATATTGCGCTGATACTGGAAAAAAATCGCGGATGTGTGGTTTCCGGTCAAGAGCTTGCCGACAGGCTTGGAGTTACTCGCGCGGCGGTCTGTAAGGCTGTAAAGCAGCTCCGTGATGAAGGGTACTGCATTTCAGCTGCCACAAACAAGGGCTACATTCTGGATGAAAGCACTGATGTGCTTTCTGCAGAGGGCATTCACGCAATGCTAGGTGAGAAATACTGCTCCAACAGCATCACCGTTTACAAAAGCATTGACTCAACCAACACTGAAGCCAAACGCTCTGTTATGCTGGGAGCGACGCATGGTACTGTTATAGCAGCTGATACACAAACGTGCGGCAGAGGTCGTCATGGTCACTCGTTTTATTCGCCCGCAGGAACAGGATTATATTTAAGTGTGGTGCTAAAGCCCGAGAAGCCGCTTGCAGACTGCACTTTGACAACTATCGCCGCCGCTGACGCTCTGGCGGACACAATTGAAGAGCTTACCGACTGCAAGACCGAGATAAAATGGGTAAACGATATTCTGGTAAACGGGCGTAAGGTTTGCGGGATTCTTACCGAGGCAATCAGCGACATTGAAAGCGGTATGGCAGAAGCAATAATCGTAGGCGCAGGAGTGAATATTACTACGCGCGATTTCCCGCCTGATATCGCTGATACCGCGGGTTCACTGAAATCCTCTGTAACAAGAAACCGGCTTGCTGCGGGTATTATTTCAAGGCTGCTGGACTATACGACAGAAACCGACAGCAGAAAATTACTTGAAGATTATCGGAAACGTTCGGCTGCGCTGGGGGAAACTGTCTCGTTTACACGAAACGGCGAGACAATAACCGCTCTTGCAACAGATATCAACGACGAGGGTAATCTTATTGTACAAACGCCCGCCGGCACCGAGGTGCTGAAATCGGGAGAAATATCAATCAGGAGGACAATATGACAAACGAAAATACAATCAGCAAGAAAAAAGTAAACGTGCTTGCTCTGGTAATGTGTGCGCTGTTCGCTGCGCTTATTGCAGTTGGCGCATTCATTCAGATTCCCCTGCCCCATCTTGACTACTTTACGCTGCAGTTTCTGTTCGTAATCCTTTCGGGAATTATCCTCGGTCCAAAGCTCGGTGCAATTTCTGTTGCGGTATATGTTCTGCTTGGGCTTGCGGGTGTTCCCATATTCGCAGCAGGCGGCGGAATCGCCTATGTTCTGCGCCCCAGCTTCGGCTATCTTGCGGCATTTATTGGAGCTAGCGCAGTTACGGGGCTTCTCTGCAAGAAACTAAAGGCTGATAAATTCCGGAAATATCTGCTTGCGGCGCTGGGCGGTTTTGTTGTTACTTACGCAATCGGACTGGTATATGAATACTTTATGGCGACACTGTATCTGGGTGAAGAAACCACTCTGTGGGTAATCTTTCTTGACTGCTTCCCTATTGATATGCCCGGCGACCTTGTACTTTGCGCAATAGCTGCATTCATCGGCAAGCGCACCGAGGGAATCAGAAGGAGGTTTATTAAGATTGAATACTGAAAATCTCATTGAGTTAAAGAATCGTGTGATAAGCGGCGGGGACATTTCAAAAGAAGAAGCAACGCAGTTGGTTGAAGCTCCGCTTGACGCTTTATGCAGCGCTGCTGATGAAATACGAGAGCGTTTTTGCGGCAACAGCTTTGATATGTGCTCTATTATCAACGGAAAAAGCGAGCATTGCTCGGAAAACTGCCGATATTGTGCGCAATCAGCACACTATTGCGGAAACTCTGATGAATACCCTCTGATGAGCACCTCAGAGCTTATGCAGGGCGCTGAATATAATGAACAGCGCGGCGTGGGGAGATTCTCGGTTGTAACCTCGGGAAAAAGACTTTCTCACGATGAGGTCAAGTCGGTCTGCGAAAGCTACAAGGCTATTTCGGCAAAATGCGGAATCTCGCTGTGCGCCTCGCATGGATTATTGGATTACGAGGACTATATTAAGCTGAAAGAATCGGGAGTTTCACGCATACACAACAATCTTGAGACTTCACGCAGAAATTTCGGAAATATCTGTACCACTCATACCTACGACGACAAGCTGAATGCAATTCGCGCAGCACAAAAAGCAGGGCTTGAGGTCTGCTCGGGCGGAATTATGGGGCTTGGCGAATCATGGGAGGATAGAATTGATATGGCTTTGGAGCTTTGCAGCTTGGGTATCAAATCCGTGCCTTTGAACGTGCTGAATCCGATTAAGGGTACGCCGCTGGAAAATTCGCGTATCCTTTCGGAGGATGAGGTTTGCAGAATAGCCGCCGTATGGAGATTTATTCTTCCGGATGCAAGGATTAGGCTTGCGGGCGGCAGAGGATTGTTTGCAGACAAGGGCGAGAGGATTTTCAAAAGCGGCGCAAACGCTGCGATTACGGGTGATATGCTGACTACCTCGGGCATAACAATTGCAGATGATATGAAGCTTGCTGCAAAGCTTGGTTATGAGGTGAAGCGTTCATGAACAATGGTATTTTTGTAACGGGTACCGGCACAGATGTCGGCAAAACCTACATCACCGCGCTGCTGCTGAAAAAGCTCCGACAGCGAATGGATGCGGTGTATTACAAAGCTGCGTTAAGCGGCGCTGAAGAGATAGACGGCAGGCTGATTGCCGGTGACGCACAGTATGTCTGCAAAACCGCCGATATTTCGGGCGACCCGAATGATTATGTTTCGTATATTTACAACACTGCGGTTTCACCTCACCTTGCCGCAAAAATTGAGGGAAATCCCGCAGAGCTTTACAAAATTAAGGCGCATTTTGACTGTATTAGCAAAAAGCATGATTTCGTTGTGGCTGAGGGAAGCGGCGGGATAGTTTGCCCGATTAGGTATGACAATCAAAAAATTATGCTTACCGATATAATAAAGACACTTGGGCTTGATATCATTATCGTAAGCAATGCTGCTCTGGGGTCAATCAACTCGGCGGTGCTGACCTGCGAATACGCTCGCGCTAAGGGTATAAATGTACGTGGATTTATTCTGAATATGTTTGATGAATCCGATACCATGCAGCGAGATAATATGTACATGATTGAGCAGCTAACCGGCGTGAAAATCTTAGGTTATGCAGCAAAGGGCGGCAATGATATTTCCCTGCCGAAGGATATCGAAAAGATAATATAAAAATTCCCTGCGGATTTCAATTTTCCGCAGGGATTGTTTTTATCTTATGTGCAGCGTATGCCATATTCTTTGAACTTGCAGGTGGCTTTCATGCTGCAATCCTCACAGCTGCGGCGTGTGCGCTCTAACTCACCCTTGTAAAGACCTACTATTCCGACAATTGTCTTGCGGGGGGTCAGCATTTTTGTCGCTGTTGAGCATACGCCGATTTTACGCACTGCGTCAACGGAAGCAATCAGCAGCGAAGCGGCTTCAAGCGGGAAATCACCGTAGCCCGCGCCATAGCACCATGTTGTGGAATATCCCGTAAGATTCTGCAAAATGTCCTTTCGTGCTTCCTCAACAACCTGCTCTATCATTGCATTTGCAAGAGCATCAGACACAACCGCTTTCATAGAGTCGCTGACATCAAGCTTTTTAAGGTAACGGTCGGTATCCGACGAAAGTGTAGCGCAGATTACAGCCGCCTTATCACAGCCGCGAAGATGATTTGCAATGTCCCTGCCCTCAAGCTCAAACTCACAATCTGACAGAATCAGCGAGGAACCTGTGCGCTGTAAATTGAACACCCGCCATACATACTGCGGGCGAGCTTCTTTGATAAGTGTTTCCTCACACTCATCAATGATTGCGCTGATTCTGGCATCGGGCTCTTCCGAATAACCCATATAGCGAAGCGCTTCGCCCCTGTTTATCTTTCGAATCTCACAAATCATAACCGTATCACCTTTTCAACGCTTTCAGCAATTCTTTTTGCAATGTAAGGATTGTTCATCGTATAAAGATGAATGCCCTGAACTCCGTTCGATACCAAGTCAATTATCTGGTCAACAGCATAAGCAATGCCTGCATCACGCATGGCTTCATCGTTGTTCTCATAACGCTGTATCATCTTTGTAAACTTTGCAGGCAGGCTTGCTCCGCACATTGATATCATGCGACGAATGGAATTTGCATTCGTACACGGCATTATTCCTGCTTCAATCGGAACAGTAATACCCGCAATTCTTGCTTTCTCTATAAACTCATAAAAGAGCGAATTATCAAAGAAAAGCTGTGTTATAAGGTGGCTGGCGCCGGCGTCAACCTTGATTTTCAGATTTCTGATATCATCTATAACCGACGCGGATTCCAGATGACCCTCGGGATAACAAGCGCCCGAAAAGCCAAACTCGTCGGTCTTCTGCCTTATATATGATATCAAATCACTTGCGTGCTTGAAATCCTCTTTCGGAGGAACATTCGGGTTTATATCGCCTCGCAGCGCAAGAATATTCTCAACTCCCGCATCATGGAACTCTCCAATGATTCTGTCAATCTCGTCCCTTGAGGAATTTACGCAGGTAAGGTGCGCAATTGACTCGGTGTGGTATTTCTCTTTAATCAGCTTTACCAGCTCATGTGTTGAGCAACCTGCCGCAGTACCTCCCGCACCGTATGTAACACTGATAAAATCAGGATTGAGCTTGCTTAATTCTTCAAGAACAGAAATGATATTCTCAAAAGAGTTGTCCTTTTTCGGAGGAAATATCTCAAAAGAGAATACAGTTTTTCCATCCTTGAACATATCTGCTATTTTCATAGATACCTCATTATTTTATTTTTCCGAAAGATAATTCTTCAAAGCCTGCGCCAGCTGCGCAGGACAGCTTGTGGGCTTGCCGTTGCAGCGAATTCCGTCAAGACGCTCAATGACATCTTCAACCGCCATGCCCTTAACAAGCGCGCCGATTCCTTTCAGATTGCCGTTACATCCGCCGATTACTTCCAGCTGTGTAATTTTGCCATCTTCAATTTCAATATTCATTTGACGCGAGCAAACGCCGCGCGGATAATAAACGTATTGCATGATATACCTCAATTCTGTGATTTAGTCCACTCGTCGGCAACTGCCTTGGCAACAGCTGCTGCAACAGATTTGTCAAGCGCGCTAGGTATGATGTAATCAACCGACAGTTTATCCTCGGGAATCAATCCCGCAATAGCATAAGCCGCTGCAAGCTTCATTTCCTCGGTGATTGCTTTGGCGCGCACAGATAGTGCGCCCTTGAATACACCCGGGAAAACAAGTACGTTGTTTATCTGATTCGGGTAATCGCTTCTGCCTGTACCGACAATATACGCGCCGCTCTGCTTTGCAAGGTCGTATGTAATCTCGGGCTCGGGATTTGCCATGGGGAACAGGATTGGCTTCTCTGCCATGGACTTAACCATTTCGGGCGTTACCAGATTCGGCTTTGAAACTCCAACGAAAACATCAGCACCTTTAAGAGCGTCTGCAAGATTGCCCTTTCTGTTGTTTTTGTTCGATATCTTTGCCATCTCCGCATGAGCGGGATTTGCATACTCTTCATCACGGTTGAGAATACCGCACAGGTCAACCATGATAAGGTCGCCGATACCAAGCTTCAGCAGGAATTTTCCTATCGCTATGCCTGCCGAGCCCGCGCCGTTAATTACAACGGTAATCTCATTCAGTCGTTTTCCGGTAAGCTTAACGGCATTTATCATAGCCGCGCCCACTACTATTGCCGTACCATGCTGGTCATCGTGGAATACGGGAATATCAAGTCTTTCCTTCAGCTTTGCCTCTATCTCAAAGCAGCGAGGAGCAGAAATATCCTCCAGATTGATTCCGCCGAAGCTGTCGGAAATAAGTTCAATCGTACGCACAATTTCGTCGGGGTCCTTGCTCTTAACACACAACGGGAAAGCGTCAACGCCGCCAAACTCCTTGAAAAGGCAGCATTTGCCTTCCATAACGGGCATACCTGCAAGTCCTCCGATATCACCCAGACCTAATACAGCCGTGCCGTCGGTAATTACCGCTACAAGATTGCTTCTGCGGGTAAGCTTGTACGAAAGCTCGGGGTCACGGGCTATTTCCAGACAGGGCTGGGCAACTCCGGGGGTATATGCAAGCGAAAGGTCCTCGCGGGTTTCGATTTTTGCGCGGGATACTACCTCAAGCTTGCCCTCCCATTCATAGTGTTTTTTTAGTGCCTCTTGTTTGATATCCATGTTATTACTTTCCTTTGCTGTTATAATTTAATATTCTGTTCAAAGACTCCTCAGGAGTAAGATTTGAGCCTATCTGTAAGGGATAATGATTATAGAAGCCGTGAAAATCCGAGCCGCCCGTTGTAATCAGGTCATACTTATCTGCGATTTCAAGCAGTTTAGCCTTGTCCTCATCACTCGCAGAGCTGTGCCATACCTCTACGCCGTCTATATCACCCGCTGCCGCAAGCCGCTCCAGCAATTCAAAGCTGTCGTAAACCTTGGGGTGAGCCATCACCGAGATTCCACCCGACGCCTTAATCAGCGTTAGTACAAACTTTACATCGGGGTAGAAATCAGCCTCGCTTGTAACCTCCTTGCAGCAAATTCCCGTTTTTGCGTCGAACAGTTCGTCATACACCTTGCCGTAAAGGTCTGTGGTGTAGCCGTAATCCATAAGCGCGTGCATAATATGGCATTTGTAAATTGCTTTGCTTCCTGCGGAATATCGCAGAATGCTTTCAAGCGTAATCGGGTACTTCTCCAGAACCTTAAGCGCCATCTGCTTGCCAAGATTCATTCTGCCCTCGCTGGTGCGCAGGCAAAGACCCTCAAGCCTGTCGGGCTTTGTAGGAAGATAACAAAGAATATGTACCTTTCTGCCGCTTACGCCGTCAAATGCGGAAAACTCAACGGCAGGTATTACATTAACATTATAGCGCTTTCCCAGCACCGCAGACCTTGATATCGAAGCAAGGCTGTCATGGTCGGTAATCGCAAGATATCTGACATCATCTCGGTCAGCGTGTCTTATTATATCCGAAATGCCCAGTGAACCGTCTGAAATTGTTGTGTGACAATGTAAATCTGCCTTCATATTTCACCTCATAAATTGATTCAGGGTTACAAAAGTACAAAATGCCATTTAATATTATACACCTTTTCTTTAAAAAATGCAAGTTCTTTTTGTCAGTTTTCGCTATCAAGCCAATATAATCATATTTTGCATAAATTCTGCGCATTTGATTATCATTTTTTAGCAAAAAAGCTAAAGTTTTTTACCTTACTGTCGATAATATAAAAAGATTGTTTTTTATGGATTACGAAAGGCTGTGAGTAAAATTAAAATTCGTTCCTTTACCGATATTTCAAGAATTGACGCTATCATCAGCGAGTGGTCACATTCCACCGGTCTGTTGGCTTATGCGGTAGATTCAGACGGTGTTCAGCTTACTCAACCGGGTGTAGTAAGACGCCGCAACAGTTCTTTTTCTCCGATAGAAGAATCGGCTATTCAGTGCTGCACGGATTTTAGTCTGGATATTACGCTTGAAAACGGCACTGTTGTGGGAAAAATTATCGGCGGCAGAGTTCTGCCGATTCACGAGGACAGCCCCATAACAGAGCGCTCACATGAGGATATGAGCGTTTCGGCGTCTATGCTGCGCAGAATGGTCAGTCTGGTTGTAAACAGCTGCTATGCGGATTACCTTTATAACACCGAGATTAAGGTACTCAACGAACAGCTAAGGCTCGACCCCATGACAAGAATCTACACCAAAAATTTTATGAACGAGCTGATTTATGACGCCATTGAGAGCGGTGATAAAGGCGCTCTGTTTGTAATTGACATCGACGATTTTAAGCATATAAATGACAGCTACGGTCATTCTGTCGGTGATGAGGTAATAATCGCTATTGCAGATACGCTGAAAGATATTTTCGGCGCTGACAATTACGTCAGCCGTTTTGGCGGAGATGAATTTACCGCATACGTTAACTCGGGTCTTACCCGCGAGGAATATATCGGTATAGGCAAACAGGTGTGCGAAGCGGTAAGAAACCTTAGATTCGCCTCCGCGCCCGAATGCCGTGCATCTTTAAGTATAGGAATCGCACCCTGCCCTGCCTGCGGTAATACAATCGACGAGCTGTTTCTTTCAGCCGATAACGCATTATACAAAACCAAAGAAACGGGCAAGGACGGCTGCTCTTTTGCAGAAGCCGAGAACCCGGTTCTTGTATAGTTTTTATTCCGAATACTGAAAAATCCCCCACTCGTTTGAATGGGGGATTATGTAATTACTCGGGAAGCTCAACCGTAGCGTCTGCTGCATTCTTGCGAACGCTTTCAATACCGTTCTTGCAGCTTGCAAGCTTTTTGTAGCCCTCGCTTGCGCAGATAACCTGACCATTGGTTGCCTTAAGACGGAATCTGAACTCGCCCGTCTTGTCGGTGTAGATTTCAAACTTGGGGTGCTTCTGAACCTCAAAGCCCTCAACTGTCTGGTCTTCAACGCCTGCAACCGGCGCATTCTTAGCTACGCTTGCCGTGCCGTTCTTGCAGCTTGCGAGAGTATTGTAAACCTCTCCGCCTACTGCTACCACTTCACCGTTTGAAGCCTTAAGGCTGAAGGTGAAGCCTGTGTTCGTCTTTTTGATTACGAATTTTCCCATTGTGTTCAAGTCCTTTCATGTAAAATATTCCGTAAAGCAAATAAATTGCTATGTTTATTATATAACAATTTCTGCTATTTGTCAACATAATTTGTGCAAACCCGAGATTTTTTTCATGCTAACGATTACAACGGTTTCCATTTGCTTATTGCTATTGATTTTTGCGCAGTAAAATCATATAATATTGTTATATTCATATTTTGGAGGAAAGCTATGTTTAATATCGCCGTGGCACAATCGGGCGGACCTACCGCCGCAATTAACGCTTCGCTTGCAGGTGTATTTTCGGGCGCAGAGGCTTGCAGCGAGGTTGATGAAATATTCGGTTCGGAAAACGGTATCGAGGGCATTCTTCACGACAGGCTGCTAAATCTGCGTAACATCATTATGGATGAACACGATAAGCAGCTCTTGATGAAAACACCCTCTACCATTCTCGGCTCATGCCGCTTTAAGCTTAAAGATTACGAGGAAGACGAGGAAACATATCTTCGTATAGTAGAAACTTTCAGACGTCACAATATTAAAGCATTTTTCTACATCGGCGGTAATGACTCCATGGATACTGTTATGAAGCTGCACCGATATTTTTCGGCAAATAATATCAATATCAAGGTAATCGGCGTTCCGAAAACAATTGATAATGATGTTACCGAAACAGACCACACTCCCGGCTTTGGCTCGGCGGCAAAATATGTTGCAACGTCTTTGCAGGAAATAATCCGCGACAGCCGCGTATATTCAATCCCCTCGGTTACAATTGTTGAGATTATGGGTCGTGACGCAGGCTGGCTTGCTGCTTCCTCTTGTGTTCTGCGAGCAAACGGAGAGCCCGCTCCGCACCTTATTTATCTGCCCGAAAGCAGCTTCTCACTGAAAAAGTATCTGGAGGATGTCAAGGCTGCTCAATTGAGATACAAAGCAGTTATCGTAGCGGTTTCGGAGGGCATAAAGTGCGACAGCGAGGAGTTTACGGAAGGCGGCTTCTCTTCGGAGCTTACCGACGCTTTTGGTCATAAGTACCTTTCGGGAATAGGAAAATACCTTGAAAAATACACCTCGGCGCATATTGGCTGCAAGGTTCGCTCAATTGAACTGAACGTTATGCAAAGATGCAGCTCGCATATAGCTTCACTTACCGATATTATGGAAGCGGAAAGAATTGGCAGAGAGGCTGTTTCGGCAGCTCTTAACGACGGCTACTCGGGCGTTATGATGACATTCAGAAGAATCAGCAATAATCCTTATCGTGTTGAGGTACTGCCTGCGAACATAGAAAATATTGCAAACAAGGAACGTAAATTCCCCGTTGAATGGATTAGTCCGGAGGGTAACAATGTTACGGTTGACGCGCTGAACTATTTCCTGCCGCTTATTCAGGGCGAGCCGGAGCTTGAATACAGAAACGGTATTCCCGTGCATTTCAGACTTAACCAGTAATCTTTTCTGTATAATATTTAAAGAGCCTGTTTATCGACAGGCTCTGTTATTTTATGGCAAATCACGTCATCACACAGCGTATCATATACTGAATCGGAGGTGTATGTATGAATCCATGCGAAATGACCCTGACTGTTACAGCGCTTGCTAATGCAATTGCAGCAGAGCTTGAATCACCCGAAGAAGTTGCCGCTGCGGGTTCACTGTTTACACTGCTTGGCGACACATTAGCCGCGATTTCCGCTCAACAGGTTCTTTGTCGGGAACGGCAGAATCAATCCGTAAAATAATTTCTGAATTACAGAATAAATTTCATTTGACTGCAAACCCTAGTCCAAAGGGGTGTTGTTATGGAATTATTACAAGTGGCGCTTACCTCTGTGGCAAGCGTCATAACTTTATTTCTTCTTTCAAAGCTTATGGGCAACAAGCAGATTTCACAGCTTAGTATGTTTGATTATATTATAGGCATTTCAATCGGCTCTATTGCCGCTGAATTTGCAACCGAGCTTGAAAATCCCGAGCGAACGCTTATTGCAATGGTGATATACGCCGCAAGCGCTTTTCTTGTCTCGGTTATTACAGGAAAATCTCCTCACCTGCGAAAAATTATCAACGGCAGACCATTGATTTTATTCGACAAGGGCAAGTTCTATCTCAACAACATGAAAAAAGCCAGAATTGATGTCAGCGATTTTCTTACTCACTGCCGCAATCAGGGTTATTTTGATTTGTCACAGGTGCAGACTGCGGTGTTTGAATACAACGGCTCGTTGAGCATTCTTCCCGTTGAAACCAATCGACCATTGGAGCCCTCGGATATGAATTTGAACCCTGTGCAGCAGAATGTTCTTGTGAATGTAATTCTTGACGGGCATATCAATGAGGTTAATCTGAAAAAAGCAGGAAAGGATTCTGTGTGGTTGGAGAAGCAGCTGAATAATCAAAACTACCATAACGCGAAAGAGGTTTTTTTAGGCTGTGTAGATACAGTTAAGGATTCCCTTGTTCTGTATCCTGCCGAAAAGCACAGCATCAAAAGCGACCCATTTGAATAAGCGCTGTAATTCAATCACAGGAATGCGCCGTCTGTGAAATAATCGGGCGGCGTTTTGCAGGAGGTATTATGGAATCAATTTGGCAAAGAGAATCAAATCTACCCGCTTTTCCGCAGTTAAACGGCGATATCAAGACCGATGTGCTGATTATAGGAGGTGGTATTGCGGGAATATTGACAGCGTATTTCTTAAAGCAAAGCGGAGTGGATTGTATTGTTGCGGAAAAACGGAAAATATGCAGCGGTACAACCGGCAATACAACCGCAAAGCTTACAGCCCAGCACGGGCTAATCTATCATAAGCTGCTGCAAAGCGGAGGGTTGGAAACAGCGCAGAAATATCTGGCTGCAAATCTGCAAGCGCTGGCAAAATACGAGGAGCTTTGCTCCGAAATAGACTGTGACTACGAGAAAAAAGACAGCTATGTCTACTCCGTTGACAACAGGAGAAAACCGGAGTGTGAAATTTCGGCGCTGGAAAAGCTGGGTTACAACGCTGAACTCTGCGAAAAGCTCCCGCTGCCCTTCAGCACAGCGGGAGCAGTAAAATTTCCCGAGCAAGCGCAGTTTAACCCGTTAAGATTTATTTTGGGAATTTCAAAGGATTTATCTATTTATGAGAATACTTTTGTAAAAGAAATGCGCGGGAATACAGCTATTACCGAAAACGGGAATATTACAGCAAATTCGGTTATTGTTACAACACATTTTCCTTTTATCAACAAGCATGGCAGCTATTTTCTGAAGCTTTATCAGCATCGTTCGTATGTTATTGCATTGGAAAATGCACAGGTTCTTAACGGAATGTATGTTGATGAGGACAAAACCGGTCTTTCCTTTCGCAATTACAAGGAACTGCTATTACTTGGCGGCGGCGGACACCGCACGGGAAAAAGCGGCGGTAATTGGACAGAGATAAAAAGAATTGCAAGGCTATACTATCCTCGGTCTACCGTTGTTTGTCAATGGGTGGCGCAAGACTGCATGAGTCTTGACGTGATTCCATATATCGGACAATACTCTGCAAGAACAAATCGGCTTTTCACAGCAACAGGCTTTAACAAGTGGGGAATGACAGGCGCAATGATATCGGCTATGCTGCTCTGCGACCTTATTAACGGTAAGCAAAATGAATATGAGGATTTGTTCAATCCGTCAAGAAGCATAATCAAGCCGCAGCTTGCAGTGAATGGCTTTGAGGCAGCAGCCGGTCTGCTGACACCGACAACAAAACGCTGTCCTCACCTCGGCTGCGCACTTAAATGGAACCCCGCGGAGCATTCATGGGATTGCTCCTGCCATGGCTCTCGTTTTGATAAAAGCGGAAAGGTATTGGACAATCCTGCTAACATGAAATAGCTGCGGCGAAAATCTCTATTCCATAGCAAAGGACTTCAGCATACCATTTCCTTCGCCCACAAATGTCAGATAGATTGCATTCACACCGTCGGGTATATGGATTGGTGCGGTGTAGGTTTCCCAAACATTGCTGAATTCAATCATAATCTCGCCAAGAACCTCGCCGTTCCAATGCGTACGAATCAGGTATTTTCCTTTAGCGTAGCCTCTGGTTGTAACCGAAAATCTGCTTATGCCCTTACAATCAAAATACTTAAAGCCTGCTGTTGCGCCGTTGGTGATATTTCCTATATATCCCGTTTCCATATCGCCGTCCCTGCCATCCTGTATAATCCTCGGCGCGTTTTCTTCGCCGACATACAGTGAATGCTTTTCGGTGAACAGATTACACGCAAGATACGCGGGATATTCGCCCCTGCCCTGAAGCGGTCCGCCGTTAAGCCCGCAGGATGTTAACTCTGCCTGAACAAAAGACCCGTCATCTTTTCGGATTAGCTTCTCCGCGCAAGCCTGCCTGCTGTACCATGTACCGTTTGTGTGGCGGTGATAAAAAATGTACCAGTTTCCGTCTATTTCCATAATACTGCCATGGTTATTTGCGCCGTATGCCATTGGAAGCTCCGCGGGCTTGTAGCTGTCGATATGAATATCGGAGTTGCTTATCAGCACACCTTTGTACTCAAAGCCGCCCAGCGGGCTGTCGCTTATCGCATAGCAAAGCTCATGCATTACCTCTGACGAATAAATCAACGCGTACTTTTCCCCTAACTTACGAATTGAAGAAGCCTCGAAAAATGCGTGACCCTCAAAGTCGGTACCTCGGCTGTATTCACATCCGGGTATTACAGTTACAGGCTCTCTGATAACCGTGAGCATATCCTTATCAAGCACAGCAACGCGTGAGCCTGTTCTGCTCTTATCACCCCCGGCGCAGAATCCGCAGTAAAGGTAAGTCTTTTCGCCCTCGGTGAGAACACCCGGGTCAAACTGCGGCTCGTCACCCTTGCGCTCGCCCAGACGAGTTCCGTCAGGGTAATGAACATATCCGTAAAATTCATACCTGCCCGCAGGAGAATCACACACAGCCACCGAAACCACAGAGGTTTTGTCAAGCACATAATACAGATAATATCTGCCATCAGCGCCGACAGTAACATCAGGCGCGTAAAGGCACATTTTGCCGGATTTATTCATCGGGTCATCACAGCGCCCATAAATTACACCCTCATAGCGCCAATCGCCAAGGTCGTTTATCGGTGCAGACCAGCAAACATAATCGCCCAAACAAAATACATATCCGTTGTAAAAGTCATGTGAGCCATATATGTATACTCTGTCGCCAAACACATACGGTTCTCCGTCGGGAATATACTCCCAGCTGGGTAAATAAGGATTATAGGCAGGTTTCTTCAACTTCGTTTCCTTTCTTGCATCCTCGCATTTATATTCTTATACAAATTTTCATCACACTCTTATTCTATTGAGAGAGCTTAAAACTATTATATCAAATTATTCGTTATAATTCAATACCGATTAACAAAATGCTAAAAGCCGCAGATTATTATAAAATGTAGAGTAAAAATAAGATTGTTAAAAAAGTAATTAAGTAAAAGTGCAATATTTTGTTATGAAAGCCATAAATGTGATATACGAATCAAAGATTTTCGGCTAAAATATGAAATGTAATGATAAATGCACAAAATATATTAACCAAGTTGATAATTCAACGGCAGTATTGACAACAAAGTTAACAGTCAGGAGGGATAGATTCAAAATAATACAGTAGCTATATAACTCAAAAAACAATTTTTTTAGGAGGAACAACAATGAAGAAGAGCTTTTTCACAAAAGCAGTATCTATGGCAGCAGCCGCTTCCGCAATGCTAATGTGCGCAGTACAGGTATCTGCCGCGTCACAGTTTACAGGCGACTATTTCGGCGTTGGATTTGACTGGCATGAGAGCGACAAAATGGAGATTGCCGACGGCTGGTCTAACGGCGGTATGTTTGATTGCACTTGGAGCAAGGATAACGTTTCATTCTCGGGCGGCAAGATGAATCTTTCTATCAAAGGAAACAGCTGGAGCGGCTACACTGCTGCGGAATACCGCACACAGCAGGCTTTCGGCTTCGGAATGTACGATGTAAGCATGAAGCCGATAAAGAACGACGGCGTTGTATCCTCGTTCTTCACCTATACCGGACCCTCTGACGGCACAGTCTGGGATGAAATCGACATCGAATTTCTCGGTAAGGATACCACAAAGGTACAGTTTAACTACTACACCAACGGCGTTGGAAATCACGAATATGTTTATGACCTCGGCTTTGACGCATCGCAGAGCTTCCATCAGTATGGCTTCTATTGGGACAGCAGCAGCATTACATGGTATGTTGACAAGAAGCCCGTTTATACCGCAACACAGAATATTCCGCAGACTCCCGGCAAGATTATGATGAATGCGTGGAACGGCAAGGGCGTAGACGAATGGCTCAACCGCTATAACGGGGTAGCGCCCCTTACCGCACAGTATGACTGGATTTCCTATACAAAGCCTTCTTCACAGACTCCGTCAAACAATAATAACAACAATAACAATTCATGGAATAACAACGGCGATTTCAAGGCAGGTCAGCTGTATGTAATCAAGTCCAAGAACAGCGGAAAGGCTCTTGATGTTTCATGGGGAAGCAAGGACAATGGCGCAAATGTGCTTCAGTACACCTATAATGGCTATGCAAACCAGAAGTGGTATATCGAAAAGCAGTCCAACGGCTACTACATAATAAAGAGCAACACCAGCGGCAAGGTTCTTGATGTAGAAGCGCGCTCAATGTCAAACGGCGGCAATGTTCTTCAGTGGGAATACAAGGGCGGCGACAATCAGGAATGGAAAATCGAAAATGTCAACGGTTATTATAAGATAATCAACCGCAGAAGCGGCAAGGCACTTGATGTATCGGGTCGTTCCACCGCAGATAACGCAAATGTTCTTCAGTGGGATTACTGCGGCGCTAACAACCAGCTCTGGAGCATTGAGCCTGTATAATTATCAAAAGCTGTAAAGCAATATAATATACCCTCTTATGGAATTAAGATTGCTCATTGATTTGTGGGCAGTTATTCTATGGGAGGGTATTTTATTGCGGAATGGTAATGTGTTAAATATGCTGTAATCGTATTGTAATCAAATTGTAATCAAATTGTAATCGCCCCGTAATTGCAAATTTTGATATAAAATGGTATAATCTAATAAAAAGGAGGAATGCTACCATGAAAAAAAGACTATACGCAGTTCTCGCGGCAGCAATGCTGCTGACAGGCTGCGCTCAAACAAGTAACTCATCAAGCTCCGAAAATCTCACCGACACTGCCGTTGCCTCCGAGAATCAGTCGTCCGATTACAGCGAAAATCCCGCCGAGGAAACTTCTTCAAAGGCAGATACAACAACCGAAACCGAAGCAACAAAAACAACTGCCGAAGAAGAAATATCCGTTCCCGAGTTCCCCCTGACCGCCGATGACTACTACCCTGCCATGCCCGACGCAGACGAGGCTGCGATGGCTGACGAAGCGCTGAAAGCAGAGATTACCGATGTCATAAGGCATTCCTATTTCATGGAAATGCTGAAATACGGTGCCTGCTACGTGGAGGATGAGGATTTTTTCGGTGATAGCGTTCCCGATGCAGCGCCCAAAGGCGACGGTGCATACTATGAGGTCAAGGGCGTTTCTGATAAGGAAGCGCTGCTGGCACTTTTCCGCGAAGCGTTCACCGAGAAATACCTTTCACAGCTTGACCCACCGCTTGAGGAACAGCTTTTCGGAGATATCGCACAGCTTTACACAGACGAGGGCGAGTTTGTTAATGTTCCCTACTTCAAGGAAATGAACGGAAAGCTGCTTGCATATTACACCTACAATGGCGTTCCGCTGAAGCCACGCTACGACGAGCTTGTTATTACCTCTGCGACTGCGGATGAAGTCTGTGTTTCCGTTGCGGGAACCAGCCTTTCCTATGACAACTGGAAAATCGGCGAGTTTGTTCTGATAAAAGATAACGGCGTCTGGAAAACAGATTCCTTTGCTTGGCGCACTGCGAACTACATGGGTAAATTACTATCCAAAAGGCTTAACAGCGACAACCTTTCCACCCTTGGCAAAATTTGCGGCACCGTAACACAAACAAGCGAACAGGGAACCATAATCAACGACTGTTGGTACTACCCTGTCGAACCGTTCATGACCATTGAGGAAATGCGCGGATTCCTGCGGGAGAATTTTACCGATGAGGCAGCAAAGCTGTATGAGCCGTACATCAATTGTTTCGTTGAACAGGACGGTTCGCTGTATCGCGTATGGGAAGGCGTTTCCTGTCCGAATCCTAAAAGCTTCGGAAGCTATGAGCCGACCCGCTCACTGCCCCTAACCTCGTCATTTTCGAATAATGTTGAAACCTCCACAAGCAAGATACCATGGAACGACGGCTTTGGAAACACCACCGAGGTGCTGGTGGTGCTTGCAAACGGAAAAATCGCCTGCGAGCTGCCCTGCACATTTTTGAATGAATAACATAAAATCAGCTTTTGATGATAAGTCAAAAGCTGATTTCAGTTTTCTTTGCCGTTGACTTTTCTTAAGATTATTCTATAATAAGCTGAGCAATGAATGAATAATGTGAAGCAGGCAACTGTTCCCGAACTCTTGCATATAATAGATTTGATGATAACAAAGCTGTATGTCACGGAGGTAATTTTATGCACAGCAATAATTATGTTGAGAGGTCATTGGAGCTACACCTGTTTTTCGGGCGGATAATGAAGGAACATTCTCTGTTCCTTGAAGCCGGATTTACCCCTGCAAACGCCGCATTTTCGGAGAAAGCAGAGCATTTCAAATGCGAGTTTGAAATGCTGCTGTGTGAAGCTGTGAAGCTTGCAAACGGCATCGTCAGCCAGCAGGTGCTTCGTTCACATGAAATCGTAACGGAGTTCACCGCCATTGCCGAAAAGCAGACCGAGAAATTCACCGGAATTTCCATCGACAACGACATAACAAACATGGAACTTCGCTTAAGAAGTGGCTGCGGAAAGTGCAGCGATAATCCTGAAATGCGCGGCATAGTGAGAAAGCTTAATCAAAAGGCGCTCTCTCTGCTGGACGGACTTATCTCGTTCAAGGAGACGATTTTGCACAATGTTCTCTGTGGGGAAATGTTTACAATGAACTACCCGCTTCTTATTGAGCATATCATCAGAGAAGCTAAGCTGTACAGAGAGTATGTTGAATGTCTGGAAAAGCAAGGTTCACTGCCGGAGAGCTCTATGAGGGAAACAGAATGCTTCTGGAATCGTATCATGATGGAACACGCAATGTTTATTCGTGGACTTCTTGACCCGTGCGAATCCGAGCTGCTTAATTCAGCGGATAAGTTTGCCGATGAGTACTGCGTACTGCTGGAAAAGTGCCGCAGTGCGCATGATTCCGCCATGACCGCAAACTCGCTGGAGATAACAAAGCGGTTCAGAGATTTCAAAGCTGCGGGAACACAAGGAATCGAGCAAAACAAGATACGCTCGATAATTCTGCCGCTTCTCGCAGACCATGTCCTGAGGGAATCAAATCATTACCTCAGGCTTCTCAAAAGCTGAACGGTTTTAACAAAGCAGGCGCACCTTGTATCATGGGTGCGCCTTTTCTGATATGCTCCGGTTTGAATACATTCTGCTGTCTTTGCTCCGTGTATATCGGACAATTTTACAATAACAGAATAAGCCAAGAACGAAGACTCATAAAATAATGCGATTTTTTCATCGCGGGTCAGACCTAATGTCAACTTATTAACACCTCTGTCGCGGTTCTTTCATAAAATGAAATGTACAGTGCTAAAACTGTGCATATCATTTTTAAGGGGAGATTTTTTTGACAGAATTAACTGAATACCCGGATACCGGACAGATTCGGGTTTATGATATTGAGGCAATCTCACTGCCTGTGGTTTATAACAAATATGGGGATTATGACCCCAATGGAATGATATATGTATTGAAACAGGATTCCGAACGGATACGCAGAACAGCGCAGGAACTGTTCAACCAACCCGTACCACAGCCCTACGAGGAGGTGCGCCCTCTTGTTATCAGAGCGAATGTCGGGGATACCGTTCAGATAAATTTTGAAAACAAGCTGAACCGACGCGCGTCTATTCATGTGCAGGGACTCTGCTATAACGTGTTAACGTCGGACGGCTCAAATGTCGGCTATAATCCCGACACTACAACAAACAGGTATATCAGTTACACTTGGCATGCGGACAAAGAGGGAGTATACCTGTTCTCGGATATGGCGGACACGCGAAGCAACGAACAGGGTACGAATGTCCATGGACTGTTCGGAGCGATAATCATAGAAGCCGCAGGCTCCACATGGCTTGACCCTGTGACAGGAAATCCGCTTGACAGCGGCTTGTTCGCGGATATCTACAATCCCGCAAAACCAGCGTTCCGTGAATATGCGGTGTTCTTCCATGATGAGCTGGAAATAAAAACAAAGGATGGTCAGACGCCCGTTGACCCGCATACGGGACTTCCCAGCGCGACAACAGCGATAAGCTACCGTTCCGAGCCGATGCGCAACCGCCTGCCCCTCGACCCTCATGCCGACCACACCGACACCGCCGAGGATATTTCAATGAGCTCATGGGCATACGGCGACCCTGCCCCGCCTATTCTGAAAGCGTATGTCGGAGACCCGTCGAAAATACGGTTGATACACGGCGGCGTCAAGGAAACCCATGTATTCCACCTGCACAATCACCAGTGGCGGCTGGAGCCTGACGACCCGAAATCCACGATAATTGATTCCATTTCGATAAGTCCGCAAGAGTGCTATACGCTGGATATACTGTACGGTGCGGGCAGCTTTAACGGAATGATAGGCGACGCTATTTTCCATTGTCACCTTTACCCGCATTTCCACGAGGGAATGTGGACGCTGTGGAGAGTGTTTGACCGATTGCAGGATGGCAGCGGGACTTATCCTGACGGAACTACCATTGAGCCGCTTATGCCGCTGCGTGACCGTCCGCTTCCGCCGTTAAAGGATAGTCTTCACCCCGGCTACCCCATTTTTGTGGCGGGAAAATTCGGCGAAGAGCCGCTCCAGCCACCGCTGGGTATCATTACCGAAAACGGAGAAATCGAAAGAGAGCCTACTCCCACCGAGGAAGCGAACTTTGTTGATAATTATGCGCCGGGGGCATTATACACCGACACCTGCCCCTGCTGTACCGATACAGACATCAAGGTGTTTGAGATAGCAGCAGTACAGGCGAAGCTTGTCTACAACAAATACGGCTGGCACGACCCTGAGGGACGATTCTTCGTTCTGAGGGAGGACATTGAAAAGGCGGGCTCGCTTGATGAGTATATTCGTAGGGTTGAGTGCGGAGAAATCCGCCCCGAGCCGCTTGTTATCCGCGTAAATGCAGGGGAATGCATAGAAATACGGCTGACAAATCTACTGCCCGAATTTATCGGTGGAAACGCTTTTCAGCTTAAAACACTGACCGATATCGTGGGCTATCACATTCATCTGGTGAAGTTCGACACGATAGTTTCCGACGGCGCGGCAAACGGCTGGAACAACCTGGCAGGCGCGAGGAAATACGAAACACTGGTTGAACGCTTTTTCGCCAACGAGGAGCTTAACACAGTGTTCTTCCACGACCACCTGTTCGCGAATATGCACCAGCAGCACGGTATGTTCGGAGCGCTAATCGTAGAGCCTGCGGGGTCGGTGTTCATAGACCCGAAAACAGGCGAAGAACTCAAATGCGGCACAAAGGCGGTCATTCGTACTGCCGACGGCAAGTCGTTCCGAGAATTTACGTTGTTCCTGCACGATTTCGCCCTGCTGTTTGACAGGCACGGCAAGCCGCTTAACCCGCCCGAACATCCCGGTTCGCATGACGACCCCGGCGTAATGGGAATAAACTATCGCTGCGAGCCTATGCGCGAGCGACTGAAAATCAAAAATGACCCCGCGCATATTTTCAGCTCCTTTGAATACGGCGACCCCTGCACGCCGATACTCGAAACCTACCCTGGCGAGCCGATTCGTATACGTCTGCTGGATGGCGCGCATGAGGAACAGCACGTCTTTAATATTGAGGGAATGCCGTGGCGAAAAGAGATAACCGACGTAACCTCACCGCTTGTGCAGTCCCAGACGATAGGCATTTCGGAGGCGTTCAATCTGCACATCGACCAACCATATTCTGCCGGCGATTACCTGTATTATTCAGGCGGCATAGACGATTTATGGCTTGGCTTGTGGGGAATTATTCGTGCTTATGCAACTCCGCAGGAAAATCTGCTGCCGCTGTGCGGATTCCACCCGATATGCCCGCCGCAAGCTCCGCCGGAGGGCGCTGTTATCCGCAGGTTTGAGGTTGCAGCTATTCAGAAAAATATTCTGTATAATCGCTTTGGCGACCACGACCCCGAGGGACTGATATTTGTTCCGCTGGAGCAGGCAAAGGATGTGATGAGCGGAAAGAAAGAGCCGATTCCGCTTATTCTGCGGGCAAATGCAGGTGACTGGATAGAGGTTACTCTGCACAACCTGTTCGACCCTGACGTACCGATATTATATCACGACTACCCATCGGTGCCGCTTGATTTATCGCACACTCCCGGAAACCGTGTATCGCTCAATCCGCAGTTTCTGAAATATAACCCTGTTACCTCATCGGGAGTAAATGTTGGGTATAATCCTGTGGAACAGACAGCAGGCCCCGGTGAAAGCAGAAAATATCTCTGGCACGCCGACCGCGAGTACGGAACAGTGCTGTTAAGCTCCTTCGGCGACCTGCGAAATCACCGCTATCACGGGCTTTTCGGAGCAATAATAATCGAACCCACCGGCGCGAAATATTATAACGGAATACACCGCACAGACGATAGCCACAACGAATGTGCAGTAATTACCGCACCCGGTGAAGAAACATTCCGAGAGTTTGTGCTGTTCGCACACAACGGAATACGACTGATTGACAAGGATGGAATACTGATAAAGACAACCGAACAGGATATGGAAGGCGGCGAACCGGGTGGTCACGAAGCGCCCGACCACGAGGACACCGGTGAAAAGGGCTACAACTATCGCTCGGAGCGGTTCTTCAACCGATTAAAGCGCATTCCCATGATTTCAAAGGTGTTCGATTCCAAAGCTCACGGCGACCCGTCAACGCCGCTGTTTTGCTCATACGTCGGAGAGCGGGTTAAAATCCGTTTGCTGATGCCTGCGGATAAGCCGAGGAACATCAGCTTTGTTCTGCACGGACACCGCTGGAGGGCACAGCCTGACGACCCGCTGTCAAATGATATTACTGTGCAGGGAGCGATGAGCGTAGGAAATGTATTCAACATCGAGCCTGAACGCACAAAATGCCGCGGCGACTATCTGTACCGCTCGGGCTCGCTGCGCTGGGATGTGGAATCGGGAATGTGGGGAATTTTCCGTGTGATGAACCGCAGCATCCGGTGCCATTGCGAATCCGCCTGCCGCCGCATGAAGCTTTGGTATGATAAAAAGTTCCGCAAAGAATAATTCATTCATAGGCTTCTTGCTTTGTTAAAGTATGCACCTGCTGTTTCTGATTAAGCGGCAGGTGTATTTTTCGTAGGGTCCGGCTACTGCGCTTGACAAGACTGCTGACATACAATGACTATATAGCCCGACGGTTGCTTTTTCACGGAGAACATGATATAATACAGTAAAAAAACGGCAAGAATATTCCGGGCTCCACTAAATTGAAATCAACTTATGAAAGGATATCTCCTATGAACAAACTATGGTACACCTCGTCGGCAACCGACTGGAACAAGGCTCTCCCGCTCGGAAACGGTTTTATGGGAGCAATGTGCTTCGGCGGCACGGTAATAGACCGTTTTCAGCTCAACAGCGACAGCGTGTGGTGGGGTGGCTTTCGAGACAGGATAAATCCCGACGCAAAGGAAAACCTCCCGATTATCCGAAAGCTTATTAGTGAAGGAAAAATCCGCGCGGCAGAGGAGCTTGCTAACGAAACCGTTGCGGCTGTTCCCGATTATCAGAGCCATTACGAGCCGCTTGCGGACGTTTTTCTTATCCCCGAAAGTGAGGAGCGTATTTACTTTCTCGGTCTGCGTGATTATTGGAGCGAGCAGCTTAACCGCACCGAACCACTGCCCGACTACCGCCGCGAGCTTGACATAAACAGCGGCATACATACCGTAAGCTACACCAAAAACGGCACAGCATTTCGCCGCGAAAGCTTTATCTCATACCCCGACAGAGTTATGGCGGTAAAATGCAGCGGTACACCACTGCGGGTGATTATGGAGCGGGGTGTTTACTGCGAAAAGGTGTACAGGCTTTCCGAGAACACTCTTTGTATGGAGGGTCAGGCAGGAGCAAATGGCGTGAAATTCTGCCTTGCTGTCCGCGCGATAAGCGGAAACCCATTCATAAAGGGTCGAACGCTCCACTGTGACGGTAACGCGGAAATCATTATGGCTTCGCAGACAAGCTTCTACTGCGAAAGCTATGTTGAAGAAGCGGTAAAGGCGCTTGACAAAGCGGAAAAGCTGGGCTATGAGGAACTTAAAAAGCGGCATATTGCAGATGTTTCGGAGCTTATGAACCGCTGTGTGCTTTCGATAGAGTGCGAGGACAAAAGCGGTATTCCAACGGATGAAAGGCTGAAAAATATTCAAAACGGCGTTGAGGACATAGGACTTATCAACCTCGCTTTTGCCTACGGAAGATACCTGCTTATCTCTTCAAGCCGTGAGGGCAGTCTGCCTGCAAATCTGCAAGGAATCTGGAACGACAGCTTTACTCCGGTATGGGACAGCAAATTTACTATAAACATAAATACGCAGATGAACTACTGGTGCGCCGAAAATACGGGGCTTTCGGAGCTTCACAAGCCGCTTTTCGACCACATTAAGCGCATGGTGGACAATGGGCGGAATGTTGCCGAAAGAATGTACGGCGCAAGGGGCTGGATGGCACATCACAACACCGATATCTGGGGCGACTGCGCGCCGCAGGATACATGGCCCTCATCTACCTATTGGCAAATGGGCGCAGCGTGGCTATGCCTGCATATTTTCGAGCATTACCGCTACACGCAGGACAAGGTTTTTCTCTCCGAGTATCTGCCCATAGTCAAGGAAGCCGCGCTGTTCTTTGAGGACACGCTTATTGAAAACAACAAAGGTCAGCTTGTGGTTTCGCCTACGGTTTCCCCCGAAAATCCCTATATTCTGCCTAACGGCGAGCGCGGAAATCTCTGCGAGGGTGCATCAATGGACGCACAGATTCTGTACGAGCTTTTCAGCGGGCTTATTGAAACAGGGATGATATCCGAGGAGGAACGAATCCACTATACTGCTATCCTCGAAAAACTCCCACAACCACAGATTGAAGCAAACGGCACCATACAGGAATGGGCGGAGCCTTACGAGGAGATAGAGATAGGACACCGCCACATCTCTCACCTGTTTGCGCTCTACCCCGGTAAGCAGCTTTTTGACTGCGACAACAGCGCCGAGCTTCTTTACGCCGCAAGGGAAACGCTTGAACGCAGATTATCGCACGGCGGCGGTCACACAGGCTGGTCAAGGGCTTGGATAATAAATATGTGGGCAAGGCTTGGCGACGGCGAAAAGTGCCACGAAAACATCATGACACTTTTAAGTAATTCAATGCTGCCGAATATGTTCGACAACCACCCGCCGTTCCAGATAGACGGTAATTTCGGACTGGTTTCGGGAATCGCCGAAATGCTTTTGCAAAGTCACAACGGGAAAATTGAACTTCTCCCTGCCCTGCCCAAAGCGTGGAAAAACGGCAAAGTCACCGGGCTTCGGGCAAGGGGCGGTGAGGTTGTTAATATTGAGTGGCGGGACGGAAAAATCGTATGATTTACTTTGCCTGCTCAAACCGGCAGTTATACAGCTCTGCGTATAATCCGTTTTTCAATATCAAATCCTCATGACTGCCCCGTTCCGTAATTTATCCGTTTTTCATAACTAGTATCATATCTGCGTTGCGTATGGTGGACAGACGGTGAGCAAGGCAGGCGGTGGGGTTTCTGTACACGCCTGCGCTTCAAGCTTCTCGGGGATTCTTCCCAAAAGAATAACATTGCCGCCCTTTTCAGCGTGGATATTCACCGAACACCTGCCAAATCCGCCGACAGTATTACACATAGAAAACACGACCGGAATTTATCACTCCGGTCGCTCGTCGTTATTCATCAATACGCCTGTGTGTTCATCTTTCCGATGTATCGCAGTTATATTTCCGATGGCTTTTTACTTCTTCGCGGAATTGCTTTTCACACGGTCGGATATCTTCTGAAACTCAAGTGCCTTTTCAATGCTGCCCTGAACCTTCAGCTTGCCGCTGGTGAATGCCCAAACGGGATTCATCTCACCGCTCATTATCTTGAGAAAATCATCCGCGGTAACAATGAAGATGCAGTCACGGTCATAGTATTCATACGGCTCAACATATACCTTGCCATCCAGCAGCTCTATGTAGAATGCGCCCTCGCCCTCGCCGATAATATTTATCTGAACAGCCAGATGACCCTCCAGAC
>JBJESB010000091.1:0-12150 GCA_051882575.1 Oscillospiraceae bacterium | reverse complement strand
CCTTTCTGTGAGGACCGTCAAGAATCATCTGGTCGCCTGTGTAAGCGTGGATTGTGCTCATGATACCGGACTGGATAGGAGCATAGTCGTTAAGTGCCTTAGCCATAGGAGCGAGGCAGTTTGTTGTGCAGGAAGCAGCAGAGATGATTGTGTCATCCTTTGTAAGTGTCTTCTCGTTTACAGAGTAAACAATTGTGGGAAGGTCGTTGCCTGCGGGAGCAGAAATTACAACCTTCTTAGCGCCTGCATCAATGTGAGCCTGGCTCTTCTCCTTGGAGCAGTAGAAGCCTGTACACTCGAGAACTACATCAACACCGATTTCGCCCCAGGGAAGCTCATTAGCCTTAGCCATAGCGTAAATCTTAAGTGTCTTGCCGTCAACTGTGATTGTACCAGCCTCGTCATCAGCTGTTACTGTGTGAAGATTCTCACCGATTCTGCCGCAGTAGCCGCCCTGTGCGGTATCGTACTTGAGAAGCTGTGCGAGCATGGAGGGCTTGGTCAGGTCGTTGATAGCAACTACCTCATAACCTTCTGCGCCGAACATCTGTCTGAATGCAAGGCGGCCGATACGACCGAAGCCGTTAATTGCAACTTTAACTGCCATTGGATTTATCCTCCTGAAAATTATAAGTTTCAGCATTTGGACAAGCCATAACGCCGGATATAAATATATCATAAATATTATACTAAAAAAAAGTTGAATTATCAAGATGTTTGACTAAATTTTATCATAAAACTTAATACAATTTATCAATCGGATTTTGTGCATTTTTGACAATCACAAAAGCATTTGATTGTAATATATAATCAAATGTGATATAATGCAATATGGAATCTGATATTTCTATGACAGGTTTCCTTTTTTGAAATATTGTAAGAATTGTGTACAAAATCATAAAATGTTAACGCAAAATAACAAAAATGTAATCGCCGGTTGGTTGTAATTCCCGCGGACGAGTTGTATAATTACATCATAAAGCGCAATTCTTGAAAAGAGGTTAATATGGGAATAGAATTTAACAATCTGAAAATGTATCGCAAACAAAACAAATTCACACAGGAACAGGTTGCGGAGCGTCTTGGCGTTTCGCGTCAGGCAGTTGCAAAGTGGGAGCGGGGCGAATCTCTGCCCGATATTGAAAACTGCATAGCAATGGCTGATATGTACGAGGTTTCCGTTGACTCGCTTGTGCGGAATTTGCAGAATCTTCCCACTTCGGACGACGGTGAGGGCAAGAAGCACATTTTCGGAGTATCGAGAGTCACCGATAAGGGTCAGATTACACTGCCCAAGAAATGCCGCGAGGTTTTCGACATTCAGACAGGCGATTCGATACTGTTCCTTGGCGATACCGATAAAGGAATTGCGCTGATAAAGCTTGGTAAAATAATCTGACCGGAGGGGTAATTATGTATGCTGTTCAGACAAAGGCTCTGACTAAAAAATTCAAGTCAAAAACAGCCGTTGATTCACTTGACCTTGTGGTTGAGGAGGGCGAGCTGTTCTCATTGCTTGGCGTAAACGGCGCGGGCAAATCTACCACGATTAAGATGCTGGCGTGTCTTTCAAAGCCGACATCCGGAGAAGCTTATGTATGCGGTCACAATACCGCATCGGAAAGTGACGCGGTAAAGGCGGTTATTGGTCTTTCGCCGCAGGATACGGCGGTTGCGGAAAACCTTACTGTACGCGAAAATCTGGTTATGACCGCGAGAATCTACGGCTTTGACAAGCAGAAAACCGAAAAACGCGTGTTGGAGATGATTGAGCTTTTCGGTATGGCAGAGGTTGAAAATTCCCGTGCCAAGACGCTTTCGGGCGGCTGGAAACGTAAATTAAGCATTGCAATGGCAATGATAGCCGAGCCCCGTGTACTCTTTTTGGATGAACCTACTCTGGGTCTTGACGTACTTGCGCGCCGTGAGCTGTGGACAGCGATTTCTAGTCTTAAGGGCAAAATCACCATTATACTTACAACTCATTACATGGAAGAAGCCGAAAAGCTGTCTGACCGCATAGCAATCATGGTTGGCGGAAAAATTAAGGCTATCGGTACTCTGGCGCAAATTGAGGAGATTTCCGGTGAGAGCGGACTTGAAAATTCATTTGTAAAAATTGCAGGGGGTGTATCTGATGAACAGAATTAGTGCTTTTGCAGTCAGAAATATAAAGGAACTGCTCCGCGACCCGCTTAGTTACATATTCTGCCTTGGCTTCCCGCTGGTAATGCTGGTTGTTATGACGCTCGTCAACGACACGATTCCCCCCGAGGCAAACATGACGACTTTCAGAATTGATAATTTGTGCGCAGGTATTGCGGTATTCGGATTGTCATTTGTAATGCTGTTTTCCTGCCTTAACGTAACGAAAGACCGCTCGGGCGCTTTCCTTGTCAGAATGTATGCAACACCGATGCGCTCGCCCGATTTCATCATTGGCTATATGCTTCCGGTTGTGGTGCTTTCCGTGGCACAGATAATCATAACCTTTGCTGTCTCATATATCATTTCATTGATAGTGGGAATTGAGCTTAATTTGGCAGGGATTCTTCTGGCGGTTGTTACGCTGATTCCGTCGGCTGTTCTGTTTATTGCATTCGGATTGCTGTTTGGCTCGTTGTTCAACGAAAAGGCGTCACCCGGATTATGTTCAATAGTTATCTCGCTTGCATCGTTCCTTGGCGGTATATTCTTTGACGCAGAGGGCGCTGGCGGAATATTGTTTGATATCTGCAAGGTGCTGCCATTCTGGCATAGTACAGCGGCTGCAAGATGCGCGGTTGCGCTCAATTTTGAAGGATATGCCGTTCATCTGCTGATTACATTGGGTTATGCGGTTGTTTTAACCGTAATTGCTTCATTGGTATTCAAAACACGCATGAAAGCAGACCTCGCATAAAGTATACTAAACTCCCTGATTTCGGGGAGTTTTTTTGTTGACAAATCTCAAAATTAACGCTATAATAATCTGGTAAGAATGGAGGCTAAAAATGGATTTTGAACAGCTGAAAAACAACATTATTGATAATATCGTAGAATCTCAGGTTAAGATAGGCTATGAAAAAACTCAAATGAGCCTGTATTACCCGACCGAGTCTGTCATGCGATTGCTTGGCGAATGTTCCGCAGAGAATCTAAAACAAACGCTTGATGAGTTTTGCGGTGCCTGCAAGGATATTTTCGGTGAAATCACTGCGTCTGTTGAGCGTGACAGGGTACGTTTTTTGATTCCTGTCAAAGGCGTTGAGTATGTTCACACCGAAATAACCGACCGAGGCTTTATTGAGGATTTTATAAGCACAATTCGCGGCAGCTGCACAATAGAGGACATACTTGCTGTATTTGGCAGATATTCCGACAGCGTAGTTTGTGAGGAACTGAATAACGGTGAGTTTGAGTACCTGATATATTTTGCAGACGGAAAGCCCGACAGCTATCGTTATTGTATAGAGTTTGAGATGGGCAGGGCAGTATATCACAGATTTACCGCAGCCGATTATGAAGCACTTGACTTATAATTACACCGACATTGCACAGTATAACTCCAAAGGATTAAAAGGGAGGTAATTATGTCACCGTTTGAGCTTATATACGAGCAGGTAAAGCGAATCCCGCGCGGTAAGGTTGCAACCTACGGTCAGATTGCGATGCTTGCGGGAAATCCGCGGTGGTCAAGAGTGGTGGGCTATGCGCTTCATGCCAATCCCGACCCCGAATCAATACCATGTTATCGTGTTGTAAACCGAATGGGCGAGCTTTCGGAGGCTTTCGCATTCGGCGGTAAAAATATGCAGGCAGAGCTGCTGCAAGCAGACGGGGTATTGCTTGATGAAAACGGAAGGGTAGATTTGGACAAATACTTGTGGAATGGTCTTTGACGGAGGAAATATGATACGAGAAATTACCGAAAACGATTATCAGCAGCTTATGGTGCTGTACACGCATCTTCACGAAACAACAGTGCCAAAGCTTGCGGGCAGGGCAGCAGATTATTGGAAAAGAATCAATTCCGACCCCGATTATCACATAATAGTCGCCGAGATTGACGGCAAAATCGCAGCGTCATGCACTTGTATTATCATACCGAATATGACACATGGCGCAAAGCCCTACGCCTTTGTTGAGAATGTGGTGACTCACGCAGATTATCGCAAGCGGGGGCTTGCGACAATGTGCCTTGACAGGGCAAAGCAAATTGCGGAGCAGTGCGGCTGCTATAAGATTTTTCTTATGACCGGCTCAAAGCTGGAGAGCACGCTGAATTTTTATGAGCGCGCAGGGTATGAGAGAAACACAAAAACTGCGTTTTATATGCCGCTTAACACTGACGGAGAATAAAGATGAATTATGTAGTTACAAACGCGCAGATGCGTGAGGCAGAGCAGCGCTGCGCACAAGGCTTTGTTTCGCTTGAACAGCTTATGATAAACGCGGGAATTGCCTGCGCGGAAAAAATATCGCAGATTATTGCCAAAGTCGGTAGTGTGGTAATCCTGTGCGGCAGCGGAAACAACGGCGGCGACGGCATGGTAATTGCAGGTATTCTTGGCAGAACACGCGATGATGTCAGGGTTATTTTTGTAAACGGAATGCCTAAATCCGATTGCGCAAAAAGCAACGCTCATTTCCTGTTTGAGCAGAAAAATGTTTCCTACGCCGATTATACGCTTGATTCAAGCTGTGTTACATGGCTTGAAAATGCAGGCTGTGTGATAGACTGCGTCTACGGCACGGGATTTCATGGAGTTTTATCGGAATCCATTGCCCGAATTATTGCGGCTGCAAATCATGTTCCCGTAAGAATCGCAGTCGATGTTCCAAGCGGCGTTAATTCCGACAGCGGCGAGTTTGATGAGAATTGCTTCAGACCAACAAATACGCTTGTTCTGGGCGCAATGAAATACGGATTGCTAATGCCCGACTGCAATGATATTCTCGGAGAAATCACCCTGTTGGATATAGGCATACCGAAGTGCTGTTATGAGAACAATCACCTTGCGAGGCTCGCAGACGATTCTTTTCGCAGACCGTTTGGCGAACGCAGACGCAATTCTCATAAGGGCAGCTTTGGCAGGCTGTTGAATATTGCGGGAAGCCGTCGTTATATGGGCGCTGCTGCAATGTCAACCAATGCCGCTTTGCGTTCGGGCGTGGGCTTGTGTACGCTTGCGGCTCCCGAATGCGTGGTAAATAGCCTTAGCTCTGCGATATTTGAGAGTACATTTCTCCCGCTGCCCGAAACGGATGACGGCTTTGCAGCTGAAAACGCCGCAGAATTTCTGGAGCTTGACAAGGTAACGGCAATCAGTATCGGCTGCGGGCTTGGATGCAGTGATAACACGCGCAGATTGACAGAATTCGTCATAAGAAACGCTTCTTGTCCGATAATATTAGATGCAGACGGCATAAATTCCATTGCCGGCAATATAGATATACTGAAAGAGCGAAACACAGAGCTAATCATTACGCCTCACCCGCTTGAATTCAGCCGAATCACAGGACTTGCGCCGTCAGAAATCTTCGCTGACCGTATAGGAAATGCAAGAGCGTTTGCAAAGAAGTACGGCGTTACGGTGCTGTTAAAGGGTGCAAATACGGTCATTGCTTCACCGAATGATGATGTGATTATTAACACCACAGGCAACAGCGGGCTTGCCAAGGGCGGCAGCGGTGATGTTCTTACGGGAATTATCGCGGCATTTGCGGCGCAGGGAATAGATACCTTTACAGCAGCGGCAAGCGGCGCGTACTGTCATGGACTTGCAGCCGATATACTGGCAGAGCGACTGCCGCCGCAGAGTATTCTTGCGCGTGATGTGATTGAAACGCTTCCGGAGGTATATCGCTCTTTCTAATCTGATAAAATGATTGGAGGAGCCATGAAAAGAATAATACCTGTTGCAGCTTTTTTAGGATTACTGCTGTGCGGCTGTGCGTCGGGAAATCCGTTCACTTCGCCAAAGCCTGATTTTGACAAGGCGTACTCGGCAGACGCGCAGATAAAGTATGACGGAAACGACGCTAAAGCCGAGATTGTACGAAATTCTGCGGGTGATTGGCAGTTCTGCTTTTCCGAGCCCGAAGCGCTCAACGGAATCAAACTGAATCTAACCGCCGACGGAATGTCGGCTACGCTGGGCGGACTGAATGTTTCAGCCGAGCCGTCGTCGGTATATACAACGATACCCGAGATAATTGCGGACAGTCTGGATACTCTGCCCGCGGTTGATTCGGAAAGCATCACCGAAAACGAGGGCGTACTCACCATTGAAACCGAGCTGAACAGCCGCCGCGTCACCGTTACTGCCGATAACAGCGGCAGGCTTATCTCACTGAAATGCCCTTATCACAAGCTTTCGGTGTATTTCAGCAATCAGGAAAATAACAAAGCATCCGTCGGCGCAGAAACCACAGAATCTGACGAGGGAAGTATATCACTGGAATGAATTACAGCCGTCTGCATATTTGCACGACGGCTGATTTTTTATAGTTGCAGGGCAAAAATATTGACTTTTTTCATTCTATGAGTTATAATATTATATAAGCCTCACGTCGTAGTGCGTATTTTTGTGCTGATTAAATGCAAGGCACAAATCTACTGACCTCTGTGGGAAGTCTGAAAAATATGTGCGTAGCCTTGCGGCTATCGGCTTCGCCGATTTTTGAGAGCTGTGTTCTCATTTTATTATTTATTTTTGCAACGAAAAGGGAGTTTTTATGAATATAAGAATAACACCAACGTTTCTTTCGGGCAGCATAGAAGTCCCGTCATCAAAAAGTATTTCGCACAGAGCGCTGATTTGCGCCGCGCTTTCAAAGGGCGAATCGGCGGTACATGGCGTACTTGAATGTGAGGACCTTGACGCTACGCGCTCCGCATTGGAGGCTTTAGGCGCAAAGTTCAGAACAGAGGACGGCATAACCTATGTTACCGGCATTGAAACTCCTCCCGAAAAAGCAGAGATTGATTGCCGCGAATCGGGCTCAACACTCAGATTTATGATTCCGATTGCAGCAGCGTTGGGTGTTGAAGCTGTTTTTACGGGAACAGGCAAGCTGCCTACCCGACCGATTACTCCATACATTGAGGAATTTGGCAAGCATGGCGTTGAGTTTCTTTCGGAAACTATGCCGTATCATATAAAGGGTAAGCTCACTGCGGGTCAGTATCCCGTAACAGGCGATATTTCATCACAGTTTATCACTGGTCTGCTGTTCGCGCTTCCGCTGATTGAGGGCAGCAGTACAATCGTTCTGACATCACCGCTGCAATCCAAGCCCTATGCGGATATCACCGTGCAGTGCATGAGAAGCTTTGGTATTGAAACGCTTGAATTTAATGGTAATTATTCCGTTAAAGGCATACAGGAATACAAGCCAACAACCTATACAGTCGAGGGCGATTGCTCGCAGGCTGCGTTTTTTGCTGTTGCCAATATGCTGGGCGGCAATATTGAGCTTAAAAATGTCAATCGTAACTCTGTTCAGGGCGACCGCGCGATTTTTGACATTATTGACAGCATGATAAAAATTGGCAGCAATTATTCGGGCTTTGATGTTGACGCGTCGGATATTCCCGACCTTGTTCCGATTTTAACGGTGCTTGCTTGCTTTGCTGACGGTGAATCTCATATCAGAGGCTGCAAGCGTCTTCGAATAAAGGAAAGCGACCGACTTGAGTCTATTTCAACGGTGCTTAATTCGCTGGGTGCGAATGTTACTATTGTTAATGATGAGCTTGAGATTATCGGTGTAAAAGAGCTTCACGGCGGAGTATGCAGCAGCTTTAACGACCACAGAATTGCAATGTCGCTTGCGGTTGCGTCGCAGCGCTGCACCGATACGCTTGTAATTCAGGACGCATACTGCGTTGCAAAATCCTATCCGACATTCTTCGAGGATTTCAGACAAATTGGGGGTGAGTACGATGTCATCATGCTTTAACGGCGGGATTACCGTATCACTTTTCGGTGAGTCGCACGGCAGGGGAATCGGCGTTGTACTTGATAATCTTCCTGCGGGCGAAGAAATTGACCTTGATAGGATTTACGCATTCATGGCGCGGCGCGCTCCGAAAAAAGACGGAACAAGCACAATGCGCAATGAAAAGGATATGCCGGAGATTCTTTCGGGTTTATTCAACGGCAAAACCACAGGCACTCCGCTTGCCGCAGTAATTTTCAATACCGACGCGCATTCGCAGGATTACGGCAATATATCGCATATTGCAAGACCCGCTCATGCGGATTATACCGGTTATCTGCGATATAATGGTTCAAACGACCCGCGCGGCGGCGGTCATTTTTCGGGCAGAATCACTGCACCGCTGGTATTTGCGGGCGCTGTGTGCGAACAGATTCTTAAGCGCCGCGGTATCACAACGGGAGCGCATATTGCTTCGGTTAAAAATGTTGCTGATGACCCGTTTGACCCTATGAATATCACCGCTGAACAGCTGGAAACGGTAAAAGCGCGCGTATTTCCGACAATTTCCGATAAGGCTGAAAATGAAATGCGTGAGCTGATAAATTCTGCAAGAGAGAATCTTGACAGTGTTGGCGGCGTTGTAGAGTGCGCAGCGGTCGGATTCCCTGCAGGAATCGGCTCGCCTATGATGGATGGATTGGAGAATATAATCTCGCGTCTTGTGTTTGCAATTCCCGCCGTTAAGGGAATTGAGTTCGGAAACGGATTCGATTGCACTAATATTTTCGGCAGCGAGAACAACGACGAGTTTGCGCTGCAAAACGGAAAGGTTGTAACGCTTACAAATAATCACGGCGGTATTTTAGGCGGAATTTCCTCGGGTATGCCTATCATTTTCAGAGCCGCGTTCAAGCCGACGCCCTCTATTTCAAGACCACAGAAAAGTGTTGATTTTAAGGAGCTTACGGAAGAACAGCTTGTTATAAAGGGCAGACATGACCCGTGTGTTGTTCCGCGCGCAGTTCCGTGCGTAGAGTCTGCAATGAATATTGCGCTTGTATCCGCACTTGCAGACGCGGGCTGTTTCGGCAAGAAGTAATCAGAATTATAACAGGAGGAGAAATTCTGTGAAAGAACAGGATATTCCAAGAATAAAGGTCACAGACATTGATAAAATACGAATCCTTGTATGCCACTTGATATACTCAATCGGCGTTCCGCTCAATCGCAAGCAGCTGATTGAAATCACCTCGCTTGAAGATGCGGTAAATTATTTTGATTTGTCACAGGCTCTTGATACAATAGGGGAGAGACTTTGCACCGTTACCGAGGAGGACGGCGAGCCGGTTTATGCCAATACAAAGCTGGGCGACGCTGCCGCAAAGGAATTTGGCGTTCTTCTGCCGGTTTCGATACGCGAGAAAATGTTCGAGGAAGCTGTGCGCGTGTTTACCCGTGATGCAACTCACAAAAGCAGCCTTTATGCCGTTCGCTATGCCGAAAGCGAGGATGGAATCTGCACGATTGGAATAACTATTCGAGATGAAAACACGCGCGACCAGAAGTACTATCTGAGCGTTTCACTGGATGACAAGGAGCAGGCGGAGCGCATTAAAGCTAAAATGAAGAACAATCCCTCGCTTTTAAGGGAATGTCTCGATAAGTTCTTTGAGTGAATTATCTACATAGAAAAAGCAGCCTGTATAATGGCTGCTTTTTCATATTTATGAGTAAATTTTCTTGGCAATGTCAACCGTTTCCTTGGCATCCTTTGCATAGAAATCAGCGCCGATTTTTTCTGCATATTCCGGCGTAAGCACCGCGCCGCCGACGACAATCTTACAGTTGACCTGTTTTTCGCGCAGAAGCTTAATCGTTGCTTCCATACTCTTAAGCGTAGTGGTCATAAGCGCGCTTAAGCCCACAAGTCGTACGTCATATTTTACAGCAGCGTCAACAACCGCCTGATAATCAACATCCTTTCCGAGGTCGATTACCTCAAAGCCGTAGTTTTCAAGCAGGGTTTTGACAATATTCTTGCCTATGTCGTGGATGTCGCCCTTAACTGTTGCAAGCACAACTCTTCCGCGTGATTCGCTGCTGCCGCCCTTGGCAGAAATGTGCTTTTTAATAACATCAAATGCAGCCTGTGCCGCTGCGGCCGACTGAATCAGCTGCGGCAGGAAAATTGAGCCTTTTTCAAACTTTTCTCCTGCGGTATCAAGCGCGGTGATAAGCTCGCCGTTGATAATGTCCATCGGGTCTTTTCCGTCGGCAAGCAGCTTATCCGCCGCTGCTGCACATTCGGATTTCAGCCCGTTTGCAACTGCGTAAGCAATGGTGTATTCCGAAGCAGCGGCGGGCTTGGGTGTGCTTTCGGTTTCTGCGCTGTATTGCTCAATATAAGCCTTTCCGTGCATATCGTGACCGGAAAGCAGGCGAAATGCTCTGACCGCGCCCGACATTGAAGCAATGTTCGGGTTGATTATTGCAAGGTCAAGACCCTGCATCATTGCCATAGTAAGAAAAGTGGAGTTAATAAGCTCTCGGTTAGGCAAGCCAAAGGAGATATTTGAAACTCCCAGAACAGTTTTCAAGCCAAGCTCATTCTTTACGCGGTTAAGCGCGGTAAGCGTCTGCATAACTCCTTCCTGCTCGGCTGAAGCTGTCAGAGTAAGGCAGTCAATGAAAATATCCTTTTTGGGAATACCGTATTCCATTGCGCGTTTCATAATTTTCTCGGCGATTGCAAATCTGCCCTGCGCGGTTTTGGGTATTCCGTTCTCGTCAAGAGTAAGTCCCACAACAGCAGCGCCGTATTTCTTTACAAGCGGCAGTACTGTTTCCAGCTTTTCATCCTCGCCGTTTACGGAGTTTACAATAGGCTTTCCCGCTACAACACGAAGTGCTGCTTCCAGCACATCCGTCTCGGTTGTATCAATCTGCAGCGGCGCCTCGCACACGGACTGAATGCTGTCGATTGCCGCCAGCATCATGTCCTTTTCGTCAATATCGGGAAGTCCCACGTTAACGTCAAGAATTTCCGCTCCCGCAGAGGTCTGCTCAATAGCCTGACGCATGATGTAATCCAAATCGCGGCGCTTGAGCGCTTCTTTGAATAGCTTTTTACCTGTGGGATTGATTCTCTCGCCTATGATTCTTGCGGTATCAATCTCAACAACCGCTGAAGCGCTGCAAACTGCGCACGGCTGATGAATTTCACGTTTGGGGCAGGGCGTTCCTGCAATGCGCTTTGAAACTGCCCTGATAAAGTCGGGATTTGTACCGCAGCAACCGCCAAGCAGCTTTACGCCCTTTGCGGCAAGCTCAGCCATTATATCTCCGTACTCGTCGGGAGTAATGTTGTATTGATTTGTGGCGGGGTCAGGCAAGCCGGCATTCGGTCTTACCACAACGGGAACAGACGACCATTTCAGAATCTCATCCACAATCGGAATTGCTTCAGCAGGACCTAACGAGCAGTTCATTCCAACAGCGTCTGCGCCCAGTGACGATAGAGTCAGCGCCATTGAAGCTGCGCTGCATCCTGTGAAAGTACGCTTGTCCTGCTCAAAGCTCATTGTGCATACAACGGGAAGATTGGTGTTTTCCTTTGCCGCAAGCAGAGCGGTTTTTATCTCCATAAGGTCTGTGATTGTCTCGATAGCGATAAAATCTGCGTCTTTGCCCGCGGTAACAATCTCCTTAAAGTAATCATAAGCCTCGTCAATGGGCATATCACCGGTCGGGCGCAGCATTCTGCCCAATGCGCCGATATCCAGCGAAACCAGCGTCTGCGTACCCTCGCAAGCCTTGCGCGCGAGCATTATTGCCTGCTGCACAACCTCGGTAACACTGTACTTGCTGTTCTGAAGCTTGTGGCGGTTTGCACCGAAGGTGTTGGTGTACACAGCCATAGCTCCCGCCTCAATATATGCGCGGTGAATGCTGACTATAAGGTCGGGATTGGTAAAGTTCAGCTCTTCGGGCAGTCCGCCCAGCTTCAATCCGCTTGCCTGCAGCATTGTTCCCATTGCTCCGTCAAGAATAATATGTCGGTCAGAGTTCATCAATTCACTGAAAGTCATTTTTTACCTCCAAAACAAATAGATACTAAAAAGCCTCCTAAACCGCATTTATATGCGATTCAAGAGACTTTACATATTTGGTGACCCACCCGGGAATCGAACCCGGGACACCCTGATTAAAAGTCAGGTGCTC
>JBJESB010000090.1:0-3019 GCA_051882575.1 Oscillospiraceae bacterium | reverse complement strand
AATAGAGCGGCTTCCTGTATTCAAATCTGCTTTGAGAATGTGTATCCTGTTCTCTTTACACTATCTCCTATTGTCAATTCACAGCGTTCTGAAATAACATACCCGCATTTTTCATATAGCCTCTGTGCGGGGATATTGTCCTCGGTAGTGTGAATACAAACAAGATAATGACCATGCAGTTATGGCAGCATACGGTCTGCCTGTCAAGGACACAACCGAAGCGGATTGCGTGGCGTTCCTGTTCAAGAAGTATCAGGAGCTTACCGAAAAGAAAAGAGGTTAAGTTGCACTGTTTTTCCTGATGTGAAGACCTCATTATAACCGCTCTGCACCAACCGCAGGGCGGTGTTCTTGCCAATATGCATCAGTTCCTGCAACTCCTTTAGCGTCAGTATATCTTTCGTATTATTAAGAACCCACGAATTCCGCACGGAGAACCCAATCACAGCGAAAATCTATGTCATTGATGACGGCGACCATTCAACCATGCTTTTGGCAGAAGAATACTGATTTAGGAGGACAAACCATGAACAACAACGAAAACGAGCGTCTTGTTTGCAGCTGCTGCGGCGCGGAACTTAACGCCGAGGACTATTATGAAATGCAGGGCGAATTGCTTTGCTCCGACTGCTACCGCAACGAAACCGCAACCTGCGAACACTGCAGCGAGCGAATCCGGAACGAAGATAACGCCGGCTCGTACAATATGCCGCTTTGCCAAAAGGTGCTATGCTTGATTTTAAGAAAAACTATCCTCTAGCTTTTTGAAGATAAATTTAAAAACGGTTTTTGTCGTTTTATGACTTGTATAGTTTTCGACTTTTTGCGGTGTGCGTTTTGATTGCGGACAAATTGCGGACAATTCGAAATTCCGGCAAAAGGAGAAGCTCACATAAGGCTTTGCTAAGCCAAATGTGAGCTGCGCTTATGGCGACCCATACGGAAATTGATTCTCAAAAATCCGAATGAAAAAATATCTGCTATGTCCGATATAGCTTTTTGTAGTCCGAGGGAGTACAACCGGTTATACTTTTGAATACTCTGTTGAATGTTGTAAGGCTTGTAAATCCTGCCTGCATAGCCACATCGGTGATTGAACAGCCGTTTTCAAGCAAAAGAAGCTCTGCGGCTTTTACCCTGCGGCGATTAAGAAAATTGATAAATGTGGTATTACTGTATTTTTTGAATATCCTTGAAAAATGATAGGTGCTGTAGCCCGCGAGCCGAGCAAGCTCCTCCAGAGTAATATCATTCATATAATTCTGTTCAATAAATTTCAGTATCATACGGAATTTGCCCGCATACTGTCCGCCGTCGTAATATTGTATCTCGTTAAGCTGATATTCCTTTATTTTGGCGAAAAAAGCTAAAACCTTCATATATATGTATACTTCGGTAACATCGCCAAAATTGGAATAAAAAATATATATGTCTTTCATAATTTGGTTCATTGACCGCAGAAATTCTTTGTCAAAGCTTGAATTTATCAGCAAAGGCTCGGAAAAAACAGAGTACAGCTCCGACAGCGCAGGATTATTTGCAAACGAACGGTTGTCTATAAGAAGGATAAGGCGTCTGCCTGACTGAGCTTTAAGATTATGGAGCGTGCCTGCGGGAATAATGAGTATATCACGTTCATCAAGGTGATAATCCGTGCCTGCGCAAATAGCCTCAAAGCCGTTTGTAAGCGGCATTATTATTTCGATAGCATTATGCCAGTGCAGAGGGTATTCTTCATTTTCGGTATTGTCGTATAAAAGCACACTTCTGTTCTGAACATAGTCAATCGTTTCAAAATCACCGTTAAGATGTTCAATCATGACAAGCTTCCTTTCGTATTTATCCTACATAATGATATAATCAAAAATTGTCTTGAGATTACATGATGTATTTTAATATATGATATATAATATCATATCCTGCAAAAAAGAGCAATATATTTTTTGCGTAAATGCCCAAATGAGAGTAAAATTATCGCAATAGTTGAAATGTAAAGCGCAAAAAACGGTTAGTAAAGCAATAAGTATTAGTGTATAATGAAAGCAAACTAAAAGGAGTTACAGGCTAAAATGATATAAATATGAAAGGAAAATCACTATGGAAAAATATCTTGACAGCACCCTCAGTGCAGAAGAAAGAGCAATTGCGCTGACCGACGCAATGACGGTAGAGGAGCAGGCATCTCAGCTCAGATACGACGCTCCTGCCATAAAAAGGCTGGGCATTCCTGCATACAACTGGTGGAACGAGGCACTTCATGGTCTGGCGCGTTCGGGCATAGCCACAATGTTTCCGCAGGCTATCGGTCTGGCGGCTATGTTTGATACGGAGCTTACCCGTAAGGCTGCAGAGATAACCGCCGAGGAAGCTCGTGCAAAGTATAATGCATATACAAAACACGGCGACAGAGATATATACAAGGGGCTGACCTTCTGGGCGCCCAATATCAATATTTTCCGTGACCCTCGCTGGGGCAGAGGACACGAAACCTACGGCGAAGACCCGTATCTGACCGCCGAAAACGGCAAAGCCTTTGTAAAGGGCTTGCAGGGTGACGGAAAAACAATGAAAGCTGCCGCTTGCGCCAAGCATTTTGCTGTACACAGCGGTCCCGAAGCGGTGCGTCACGAGTTTAATGCCGAGGTTTCCAAAAAGGATATTGAAGAAACCTATCTCCCTGCATTTGAAGCGCTCGTCAAGGACGCTCACGTTGAGGGCGTAATGGGCGCATATAACTGTGTAAACGGCGAAGCTGCCTGCGCTAGCAATTTTCTTATGTCCAAGCTGAACGAGTGGGGCTTTGACGGATATTTTGTGTCCGATTGCTGGGCAATACGCGATTTCCATGAGCATCACGGTCTTACATTAAATCCGGTTGAATCTGCGGCACTTGCGATAAAGACGGGCTGCGATGTAAACTGCGGCTGTACTTATGTTTATCTCCTTGCCGCACTTAACAAGGGGCTTATCACCGAGGAGCATATCCGAAACGCCTGCATACACCTTATGAGAACAAGGA
>JBJESB010000089.1:0-12320 GCA_051882575.1 Oscillospiraceae bacterium | reverse complement strand
TGGACGACAGAAATAATATCTACTTTGTAAAGGGCGACAATCCGCTTGCGCTGTACCACTATGAGAAATACGGCTTCTACATCTACGCAAGCACGGAGTCAATTCTCGACCGCTCCCTTACTCGCCTCGGAATACTCGGTTTTGAGCATACCGAGATAAATACCAACTGCGGTGACATAATCAAAATCGACCATACAGGTGCAATGGAGCGAGGTTTGTTTGACACCTCAAACTTATATGGCTACAATTACCGATTTCTCCGCAGCAGCTACTGGGATTATCCCGACCCGAGCGAACACGAACCACAAGATGTGAAACAGCTAAAAGACTTCGCTGCCAGTATCGGTATATCCCGAGAGGACATAGATTTGTTGCTGTGTTACGGCTACTTCGTGGAGGAAATCGAGGAAATGCTCTATCACCCCGGCGAGTTTGAACAGGCGCTTGCAGAAATCCTCGATGAGTGCGCTTACGATTATTGCGGTGAGTGGTGATGAAAAATTTTGTATTCGGATACGCCCGTGTTTCAACAGAGCAACAGAACCTCGACCGCCAGCTTGATATGCTCCAGAAATACGGAGTAGACCACATCTACAACGAAAAGATGACCGGCACGAAGCGCAACCGCCCCGAGTTGGAGAAACTGCTCGAACGGCTTACAGAGGGCGATACCATAGTTGTGGAATCACTCTCCAGACTCGGCAGAAGCACCAAAGACCTCATCTGGTTAATGGAAACTTTCAACACAAAGGGCGTGAATCTCGTTTCGCTGAAAGAATCCATAGACACAACGACTAGCACAGGCAAACTCCTTTTCACGCTGATGTCCGCGCTGGCTCAGTTTGAGCGTGATGTTCTTGCCGACAGAACAAGAGAGGGTCTAGCCGCCGCTCGTGCCAGAGGCAGAAAAGGCGGACGACCTCCGGTAAATCAAGAGGCAGTCCGAAAGGCAATCAAGATGTATCATACCGGTCAGTATTCGGTGAAAGAAATAACCGAGCTGACCGGAGTAAAGCCCTCGACACTTTATAAACATCTGCGCTCTTCATAAAACGGTGGTTTTCCGCACATAGATTTTCGCAGGAGTTTTCGCACATTTTCAGCCCCGAATTTTCATATAATCCGGGGCTTATTTTTTTGTGTGAAAAACGTTCGTTTTATAAATTAGGGGAGATATTATTGAGGTTTTTCAGAGAATACATAATTCTTCCTTAATTTGCACATATACTTTTCATACAAGAGTGATATAATGAAAAAAATTGGGAGGAATGGTATATGAGGTTTAATAGACTACTTGCAATAATTACAGCAACAGCAATCTGCTTTTCAAGTACAAGCTGTAACAACAGCAATTTGTCAGATAGTTCATCGGAGTTGGATAGTAACTCGACCGCCGAAAGTGGTTTGGAGATGCAGAATATGGATCAGGACGCTGATTACACTACCATGCTCTTCGGTCAGGAGGTGCTAAATATCAATATCACAGCCGATGAAGAAAACTGGAATTACCTTATTGAAAACGCTGTTTCAAAGCCATGGATTTCCTGCAATATTGAAATAAATGGCGAAACATTTGAGAATGTAGGGATAAAAACAAAAGGCAACACTTCCCTCACGCAGATTTCTCAAAGCGATAACAAGCGTTTCAGCCTGAAAGTGAATTTCGAGAAATACGATAAAGATCAAAGCTGCTATGGTCTTGACAAGCTTGTTCTGAACAACATTTATTCGGATAACACTTACCTCAAGGAGTATATGTCGTATGAGCTGTTTGAGTATATGAATGTGCCGTGTTCTTTACACACCTTTGCAAAAATCACGGTTAACGGCGAATACTACGGTTTTTTCCTTGCGCTTGAAGATACCGATGACAGTTTTCTTGACAGGAACTATGGCGAGGGCAACGATGTTTCCGCCTACAAGCCCGAATCTATGGAGATGAACGGCGAAATGCCGAAAGCAGGGCAAATGCCTGATGGAATAGGAAACGGCAATGGGCAGTTTGCTCCACCAAACAGAGAAGAAATGCCCGAAACGAACGGTGATAAACCCGATTTTAACGGCGAGCTTCCCCAAATGCCCGCAGACGGCGAGGCACCGCAGTTCCCGCAAAACGGTGAACTTCCGCAAATGCCCGAAAACGGAGGATTTCCCGCATTGCCCGAAAACGGCGATGCTCCGCAGCTCCCGCAGGGTGATTTCAACCGAGAAAACGGCAAAAACGGAATGAACGGCGGCACTGGCGGCGTTAATCTGGTGTACAAGGACGATGAAATTTCAAGCTACAGCAACATTTTCGACAACAACATCACAAAGGTTGACGAGGACGACGAGAATCGGCTGATTAAGTCACTCAAGGGCATTTCCGATGGGGAAAATCTCGAGGATTATATCAATGTGGACGAGGTTCTGCGTTATCTTGCCTGCAACGTTTTCCTTACAAATCTTGACAGCTATCTCGGCTCAAACTGCCACAACTACATTCTCACTGAGGACAGCGGAAAGCTGTCTATGCTCCCGTGGGATTACAATCTGTCGTTCGGCACTTATCAATGTACAAGCGCGTCCGACGCGGTAAACTACGCTATTGATACCGTTTTTTCGGGAGTTTCCGCCGATGAAAGACCGCTTATAGGAAAACTGCTTGAAAAGCAGGAATATGTTGATTTGTATCACTCGTATCTGAAACAGATTTGCGAGGAATATGTTCAGTCGGGAATTTTTGAGAAAACAATAAACAACGCAGTATCGGTCATCAATGATTATGTACAAACCGACAGTACATCATTCTGCACCTACGATGAATACGAAAAAGGTGTTGAAGCGCTGAAGAAATTCGGGAAACTTCGCGCCGAAAGCGTCCTCGGGCAGCTTGACGGCTCAATCCCGTCCACCTCCGAAGCGCAGAAAAACAGCTCGGCTTTAATCGATGCATCCGCTCTTGATTTGAACGCACTCGGCGGAATGAATATGAACAAAGGTTTCCCTGATAAGAGCGGAATAGGTATGCCGAATAACGATGTTCCGAGAATGCCTGATAATTGACACCAATTCAGTATTGTTCGCTGAATATCACCAATTGTTGAAACCTCAAGTAAATTTGACATTGGAGCAGCTTTTTGGCTGCTCCTTTTATATTTTCATATAAATGTGTAAGTGGACCATACACAAACCGCCCTGTTACTCAAAAAAGAAATATTATCAATTTCAAACAATAGAATCCAGAATTATACAATTACAAACTCGGCATTTCACTCTTATTCGATTATATATTATCTCCTTGCAATACAATGAAAGGAGTGATTCTTATGTCGGAAAAACTGGCGCTTACTATTACGGTAATGGTGCTCTCTACCCTGCTTGGCATAGCTAAGATTGTAGTCGAGCAGAAGCTGATTGAGAACGCCAACAAAATCCCCACGGAACAGCAGGACATCAAAGAAATGCTGTAAACAGAGAATCGGAGCTTCCCCGCATTGGGGAGGCTCTGTTTCTTACACCAAACAGAAAGGAATGAGCAAATGGCAAAGATAATTGTATCAACGGAAAATCTTCCATACGCAGAATGGCTGGAATACCGCAGGCATGGTATAGGCGGTTCGGACGCTGCGGTGGTATGCGGTATCAGTCGCTACAAGTCCCCGTTTGAGCTGTGGCTTGATAAGACAGGTCAGTTACCGGAACAGGATGCAGGCGAACCGGCTTACTGGGGTACTCTGCTTGAGCCGGTCGTCAGGAATGAGTTTCAGAAACGAACTGGTATTGAGGTAACAACGCCAAAACAGTTGCTGCAAAGCGAGGAATACCCGTTCATGCTTGCAAATCTTGACGGTATCTGCGAACACCCCGAACTTGGAACCTGCGTATTTGAAGCAAAAACCGCTTCTGCCTACAAAGCAAGCGAGTGGGTGAATACAATCCCCGATGAGTATATGCTGCAAATTCAGCATTACATGGCGGTCACGGGGTACAAGGGCGCTTATATTGCGGTGCTTATCGGCGGTAATTCGTTCAAGTGGAAATTTGTGGAGCGTGACGAGGAACTGATTTCAATGCTGATAAGGCTGGAGTCGGATTTCTGGAGTCATGTTCAGAACAACACTTCCCCGCCCGTTGACGGCTCGGAGGCTACTGCGAAATATCTCGCCGAAAAATTCGCTGAATGTAAGGGCGGGGTTATTACCTTGCCCGATTCTGCCGCAGAGATAATAGCGCAGTATGATACTGTGAGCGCTAGGTTAGCGGAACTGACCGAACAGAAACGGCTTGCGGAAAACCAGCTTAAAGAAATGCTAGGCAATAACGAATGCGGCACGGTCGGCAACAGCGTTGTTACTTGGAAAGCCGTTTCACAGGAGCGGCTGGACACTAAAGCACTAAAAACCGAACAACCTCTGCTCTACAAGCAGTACGCAAACAAAACCACCTACCGCAGATTTTCAATCCAATCAACATAATAAGATGGAGGTACATCATGAGTACAACAACCCTGAAAAATCGTTTAGCAAGCAAAGCAACTGAAGTTGAAGCTAACGACCTTACTACCAATACCCTGCTTCCTAACAGCACCGAATACGCCGCTCTTAACGGCAACGCTCTCGAAATTATCGAAGAAAACCTGAAAAATCAGCCGATGTCTTTGCAGCTTTTCGATATAGTGAAATCACCCTCGGGCGGCTCAACCGTGTTCATTGTTCCGGGCATTTCCGGCGATGAAGTCGAAAAGTCGCTGACCGGCATAATTCTGGATTACACAATGCCCCGTGCTTACTGGAATACCCCCGACCCGGTTGAGGGTACACCGCCGATATGTTACAGCGAGGACAGCATTATTTCTCACGACGGAAAGTCCTGCCGCGATTGCCCCTACAACGATTTCGGCTCAAAGGACGGCGAAAGCTGCGCCAAAGCCTGTAAGGAATCCGTGGTGCTGTTCCTGCTTCGACCCGGGAGCATTATGCCGCTTGTGGTGCGTGTTCCTGCTTCAAGCAAGAGAGCTTTTCAGAGGTATGTTACACGGCTTATTGGAAGAATGCTGCGTATTTCAAGCGTTGTCACCAAAATCACACTTGAGAAGAAAACAAGCAGGACAGGACAGCCTTATGCGGTTTATATCTTTGAGGCGGTTGATGAGCTTGAGCCGGAGGAAGCGGAGAATGTCAGAGAGTTCGCAAGGAAATTCATGTCTGTGATGGATTCAGATAATGCAGTTCCTGATAAGGCTGTTAATATATAGTATAGTAATCGCCATACCAGTAAATTATGCGGATACCCCTTGTACTTTCAAGGGGTATTCCTTCCTCTGAATAATCAGCGGGAATAATAATTTGTTTTCCTCCTTAACCATTTTGAGGTATTGCTTGATTATGTACTCTCAAATCTGCAATTATTTTTTGTAGTTAATACTAACTATATGAGTAACAAAATTTCATCATATGGAGGAAACTATTATGAAAACAATTATTGCAAGTCTTGACAAAGGAATCTTTAACCACAAGCCCAGTGGAACTGACATTGCCAAAATCAGCTCCAGAATAGCCCACAACGAAACCGCTCTTAATTCAGCAAGCAGCATACGTTCTTTCGCTCAGAGCATAGCAATTAAAGGACAGACTTTCTGCCCTGCTACATTCAAAGATGGCAGACGCTGCAAGGAGAACTTCCGGCAACAGCAGTTATTCGCCCTGGATTTTGATAATAAGGACGAGAGCAATTTTGTAAGCTTTGATGATGTAAAGCAACGCGCCGATGATTATGACCTGCCTATCCTTTTTGCTTATGAAACATTCTCCAGTACCAAGCACGACAAATTCCGTGTTGTATTCCTCAACGATGTTCCGATAACCGACAGACCTGTTGCTGAGGCTATGCAGTATGCCTTGTCGGAGATATTTCCCGAAGCAGATACTTCCTGTTGTAATGATGTTTCCAAGATGTACTTTGGTGGCAATCAAACTGATAGTCTATATTTTAACGATTCATTACCTGAGATAAATCTTGATACTATATTTCGCAGTCTTACCTTTTCTATTAGAAATACTAAAGGAAGTAAGCATTATAAGGAGAAGATAAAGAGATTTTCAAATAAATCAGGTATTTCTCTTAACAATAATGGCTTATTTGATATAACCATATCAGATGAGCCTTTTGACAAGACTCATCTGACCGAAGAAAACGCTGGTGCAACAACTACACCAGTTACAAAAAATGGGGGAAACTCGCCAACCCCTATTATATATAATTATGTAAAAGACGATGGCGAGAATCCCCCACTTTTCTATCAAATCAAATTCAATGATAATTGTAATGGCACCAGTAATTCTTCTGTCAGCAGGATTACGTCAGTAAATCCTGCTGCAAACCACAAGTTATACAGGTCAAATGTAATTAATGAATTGATGAATTGCAGATTATTCAGGGATTTTATTAGTGGTACTAGAAAATTATCTCATGATGAAATATTTCATATTCTGAATAATATGATAAATATAGAAACCGGAATATCTGAATTTAAAAATATTATAAGCAAATTACCGGAACTATATGGCTCTAAAATCGAAAGATGGAAGGAACATGCTGATTATAACAAGAAGCAGGGTTATTATCCATCAAGGTGTTCTAAGTATTGCCAATATTGCAATAGCTGCGAGCATGGAAGCAGTATATTGGCAACAGTCCACAAAAGCTGCCGTCAAATGGAAAGAATAGCACCGGAGGAGCATTATTTCCCTCTGAACGTAGTCGAAAGCGATACATATAACGCCATTTACAAGGCATTTCTAGCCAACGATGACATGATACACGTTATCAAGGCGCAGACTGCTATCGGAAAAAGCACAAGTTTCCTGAAGATCGTTAAAGAAAACCCCGACTGTCATTTCCTGATCGCTGTTCCAACAAATCTGTTGAAAGACGAAATGCACCTCAAAGCTCAGAGAATGGGTATTCCAATGGAGGTCACGCCATCACTTGAACCTATCATGAGCGACCTTCCATTTCATCTGCAAATAAAAATAAATCATCTTTACAATACCGGGCGTGCCAATGAAGTACATGAGGTGATAAAAAGAGCGCTCATGAAAGATGATATACCTGAGCTTGCAGAGTATATGAAAGCAAGAAAACGGCTTTATAAATATAACGGAAATCTGATAACCACACACCGCTATCTTCTGTCTATGGACGATGAACGATTAGACAAGTTCGACTGTATTATAGTTGACGAGGACATTATATTCAAAAGCATGATTTCAAATCAGGGTGAAATCACGGTATCAGATCTAAAAAAGCTCAGGAAAAAAATATCCGATGAACGGGTCATTGATAAGATAACCGATATTCTTGACAGTGCAGAGATACAATCTTGTATATTAAGCAAGGGATTTGAATGGGATTCAACAGAAAACATTCCAAAGAAGCTGGAAATTGACATTCCGGCATTCTGCTCGGCTGAGTATTTCTACTATCGGAGCGCAAAAGAAGACCCCAGTATTTCAGAAGATGTGGTATCGTTCATTAAACCGGTTTCTCTGTCAGAAAGGAAGCACATAATCGTATCTGCAACAGCTGATGAAAACATCTATAGCACTTTCTTCGGGGCTGACAGAGTGCGCTTCTATGAATGCAAGCGCGCACAGTACAAAGGTCAGCTTCGCCAGTATTATAAAAAATCTATGAGCAGAAGCTGTATTGAGAATAACCCTGATATTGTTGATGAACTTCAGCAAAAGCTTGACATTGATGACGAACATGTCATTACTTTCAAGAAGCAGGATATTGGTTCACTTCATTTTGGAAATACCGAGGGCAGCAACTCACTTGAGGGTGAGGATATTCTAGTCATTGGTACGCCATACCATGCGGATTTTCTGTACAAGCTGGTTGCTTTTTCTCTTGATATTGATTTTGACGAGGACGAAAAGGCAGAAATGCAGCTTATAGAACATAATGGCTACCGTACTGAATTCACCACGTTCAAGAATAAGGAGCTCCGAGAAATACAGTTCTGGATGCTGGAAAGCGAGCTTGAACAGGCTGTTGGCAGAGCTCGGCTTTTAAGAAAAGATTGTACGGTTCATTTGTTCTCCAACTTTCCGCTTAGTCAGGCAATAATGATGGGTGACTTCAAATATTGATTTGTATAATACCATTGATTTTCAGCGGTATGGTTTACATAGCCCAACGCTTCGTGACAAACCGATAGTATTCGAATTATTGATAACATATTTGTAAAATAAATTTACAAAAGGGGATCAATAATATGTGTACAAACATTATCTTTGAGCTTTCAATGCACCTTGATAGCCGAGCCTTTTCAGAAATAATCCGCTATGCATCAGATGATTTAGAGCAAATAAGTGACAGCGACGACGAGTTCCTTGATACTTCAATGATATCCAAAGGAATGTTAGTCAGGTATCGGGATAGCCTTTACAAAAAGAAAATCACGCTGATAATAGATGTCCGAAACCTCATTGGTCAATCTGACATAGATTCTGACAAACTGAACCGCAAAATCAAGAAGCGGATAGCTAAGTACTTTGACAACCGGTTCACTATTGAGGACTTTAGTCTGTCACATGCGACAATAATTAACGACTTCAACGTTGGTGGAAGAGAAATGGTATCTTCATACCTCGGGGTACTAAAGCGAATCAGACAGGTAAAAGGGTACTCCCCAACTTATTATGATAGGATACCTGACAGCAAGGGGCTTTGCCTGAAAGGAAACAGCAATGGTGCGGAGTTTACAATATATGACTTGGAATACTGTCTTTCTGAAATCAGCAAATGTCATGAGCAGTACAAAGGTATACTCAGATCAGAGGTGCATTTGGTAAAGCAGAAAGCTATCTCTCAAATAACAGGGACATCTGATACCGCCTTGCAAATCGGTTGTATAGCGGAAAACGCAGGTGGTATCTTCCTTGAGGTTTTTTCGCACATAGTCCCATACGGCGATTTCTATAAAAAGAAAGAAGCCTGCGATTTGGTTCGTCGGAAAGTAACAGACGCCAGACTCAGCAGGCTTATGCTAAAACTGATAGCCCTTATACCGGAGAAAAAGTCCCTGCTCCTTGCACAGAAGGCTTTGAACAGCCGTAGGGTCGATGAGGTTATGGAGGAATTTGCCAGGATTGGGGTTTCTCCGGTGACTATCAGCAAAAGAGGAGCCATAAATAAACTCCGCAGTCTATATAAACTTTTTTAACGACATATCCAATTACTTATTGACAATATCATAGTTTTTTTATATAATACTTTTGTAAAACCTACAAAGGAGTATACAATTCTATGAATACATATACACTGAAACAAATTATTTCACAATGCTTGAAAGAAATCATTGCTACTAGAGGATTAATGGATGAAGAAAACATTTCTCGAAATCTATCCAGATACTTTGATACATTTTTGAAATCCATTGGGATAATTAGCGACTATATCAAAAACCAAAAGAGGCAGTATGAAATCACGGAAGAAAACGCCCCTTTTGTAAAATCGCTTTTAATATCAATGTATTTATCTGACAATATAGCAAAATTTATTCGTATGAACAAGAATGACCACGGAATAATAAAGACCGATAAATTCCATGATTATGTTCAGTTGTTGATAGATGAGATTGATAAAAAAGGTGATTTTACCGAAGAACAAATAAAAAACTTTGTTTCGGGAATTTCAAACATATATAGGGCGTTTCCACTTTCAATTATCGATTCATGTCATGTTTTACTGGATAACATAAAAAACACATTTGCATCACTTACTTTTAATCAGCAATTCGAATATTCTTATACTCTATATAACATATTAAAAAGCGAATTTGCTCATCGATTTGTTAATCAAGCGATAGATATAAGAATGATATCAGAAATTCTTGACAATAACATGGACCAATATAATAAAGAAGATGTATTGAAATACACTGAATGTGACTATTTATCTGATGAACTTAGATTAGAATATGTAGAACGAGATTCTCATATTATTGCTCTCATTCAAGAAGATGTACTACTAAGAGAATACATTGAAAAGAGTTTGGGTAAAAAAGCCGAAGAAATTTTTTGTTATGACAGCAACTAAGCTATAGATAAGATAAAAACCAATGCTCAAAACTACCTAAATTTTCTTTTCTAATTATGTATATATTGAACAACAAACTCGAAACAACAGAAAGCAATCGCATCTAATTATATGTGCTAAGTAAAATCCTGACCGTAATTGGTCAGGATTTTCTGTGTTTTTGGTTACAATAAATAAATTTTATATTATACCACTATTTATCAAAAAAGTCAAAGACAATATTTATGGCTTTTTCTTGTCATATACTAAAGCGTCCTAAAATGATATGATGTATTCAGAACCTTATCAGATTTTTCACAAATCACTTTATGAAAAAGACGGTCAATGGTTACTTCATTTCTTAAAGGAGGTCCTAGTATGTATACTAAGGATTATATTCAGCCTGGCGGTAACACCCCCATACCCTTCGGCGAATTCAACTTCGCTGAATCGTCCCTTTCCAATTCTCCAATGGTTCAGTGTACTTATGGTATGTCTGCACTGGACGAGTTGGACAAACGCTTCGATGTTTTTGATGAACCAAAGAAACATAAGAAGGGTAAGAAGCACAAGAAGGGCAAGAAGCATAAAAAGGACAGTAAGCACAAGAAGCATAAGATTCCAAAGGCTTGCAAGAAATGCATTGCAGGCAAGAAACATAAGATTATAGATGCTTGCAGAATGTGCCCGAACAATCATCGTCATCCCATCCTGGACTTTGTTTTGGAGTACGCTCCAAAGGTGTTTGATGTTGCTCATTATATTGTAAGTGAGATATCCACTGCTAAGAAGAACCCGTCCAAGAACGCAAAGGCACTGCCATATCATGAAGATTACATTGTTCTATCTGACTCTGATTATAGAGAGAAATAATCGCTGAAATGTAGCTCCATCTCAGCAGATCATTCTCCGAATCACATGATAATTGCTTCGTTTGTTCGTTTATTTGTTTATTCTCAGACAGCTAAGCAGCGTACATACTATACTTTATTTAAGCACCTGACAAATGAACGAACGAACAAACGAAATGTACGGAAAGGAAATCACTATGAAATACAGAAGATTTCAGAGACATTTAGAAAACGCCTATCGCAGCTTCAATACAAACATCGAAGCTAAGTTGCTTAAGTGCGGAATACAACAAGGCGCACTTATCTTCAGCATAAAGGTACTGCCTGGCACAAAGGTGGAGAATATATTCAATCAAGCTCAAAATATTCAGGCATGCTTGGGAGTCCCTGTGTTCAGACCATTTGTTATGAATAATGAGATATATCTGGTTGTAGCAATGAGAAAACCAGTATCAAACAAACTTATGCCAATTCTCACTAGTCCGCAGTTTCATAATACATTATACAAGCTCCCTATTGCCATCGGATATGATGAATTTGGTGTGCCGGTTATTGATGGTCTGGCTAATATGACTCATGTACTATATGTTGGCAGCACAAATTCTGGAAAAAGCACCGGACTTATTTCCATGATACTCTGCCTGATTCTGACACAGAAGGTCAGTGCCCTCAATCTAATTATCTTCGATGTAGGTGCGACATCATTGCAAGAATTTGAAGATGTACCTCATCTGGCTCACCCTATCGTCAAGGATAAGATAGTCGGTATTTATGTGCTGAAAGAGCTTACTAAGGAAATGGAAAGAAGAATAAATCTTCCACCAAACGAGGTGAACTCACTCCCTGCTCTGGTTTGTGTTATTGATGAATTTACATCGCTTATATCAAATCTGGGTGACAAGGAGCTGTCTGAACAGTATAAAAATGCAATCAACAACCTTCTCCGGCGTGGAAGAAAAGCCAATATACACATGGTTCTTGCAACACAAAACGCTACTCAGGAAGCAATGCAGGTAGATATTGGAAATATTACGACCCGGCTTGTGTTTCGCTTGTCATCATCCCAATCCTCAAAGTTCATAATTGGCGAAACAGGTGCAGAGAAACTTCCGGGAAGAGGCGCTATGCTCTATAGATCATCTTGCATGACAAACGCAATGTACTTGCAGGGCGCATATGTATCTGATGAAGAACTTCAGGAATGGGTGCATAAACTCAAGTCTGCGCACCCTGACATTTCAGGTAGATTCAGCATTCCTATTAAGGATTGCGCTGTACAGTTTTTCCAGGATTCGTTAGGAGCTCCACAGCCCATAATTGAGGACAAAAGCAGTCTTGAACTTAGCAAAATAATTTTGTGGGTTCTGTCACGCAATTCAGTATCGGCAAACGCAATGCAAGAAC
>JBJESB010000088.1:0-3065 GCA_051882575.1 Oscillospiraceae bacterium | reverse complement strand
CACGCCGGTATCAAGGGTATTCGCGTCCATAAGGCTGCTGTTATACCGTCCGCGCTTTGGTAATGCGCCCTTGTCGCTGCGCTGTACCTCAACATCATACTTTGCGCCTGTGCTGTCAACAGCGTAAATATCAAGCTTTGCCGAACGACCCTGAATGTTTTTCAGTTCGTACTGCGTTGATGTTTCCTGTACCGCAAGGTCGTCACGACCGAGGATTATCCTGAGCAGCAGCTCCGCACAAGCCTTATCCTCAAACACCTTGCTCATGAACGTATCGTCAATCAGCCGGAAATTCTTGATAAGCTCCTCTTTCTCCTTGCGGTCATCGAATAACTCTTGTTCATCTGCCATTGGAATCACCTTTCCTTTAATAAATTATAGCATATTCATGCGAAAAAATCAAGTAAAATCACCAACCCAAGGAGAAAATAGGTTGAATTTCTCCTAGAAATGGTGTATAATATATACAGAATGGAGGGACTCGCTATGATGATAAATACAAATACACTCGTATCAATAACCGAAGCTAACCAGAATTTCTCTAAAGTCGCTCGTTTGGTAGACGAAAACGGCTCTGCAATAATACTGAAAAACAATGTGCCGCGGTATATAATAATGGAATTTCCCGAGGCTGAACAGCTCTCGTCTGCTTCTGATGAAGATGTCGAAGCTATTTCCAACAAACTTATTGCTCAGAACTTAAAAGCTTACAAGGAACTTGCGAAATGATACGATTGACCGAAAAGCAGATAATAAGTATTCACAGCTCGCTCATAAAAGCAACAGGCGGCTCAGATGGCGTCCGTGATATGGCTCTTTTAGATTCTGCGCTGGAATCACCGTTTCAGACATTTGACGGGATTGACATCTATCCTGCGTTGCTCCAAAAAGCGGCACGTCTGGGATTCTCGCTTGTTTCAAATCACCCCTTTGTTGATGGGAACAAGCGAATAGGAGTACACGCAATGCTTGTTTTCCTTGCACTGAATGGAGTGGAAATCATCTGCACGCAAGATGAGCTTATCAATGTTGGATTGGGGCTGGCTGACGGTTCAATAGGATTTGAACAACTATTTCAATGGCTGAGTGAACACAACTAAAAATCTGCATAATCAGTAATTCGGCGGGGTATGAGATCACACTCATAACTCGCCTTTTTTCTGCTTAAATTAGTATGCTTCGCATCGCCGAAGCGCTGGAAATGTACTACCTCACGCTCACGCAGGAATTTAATTACCTCATTAACGTCGGGGTCGTCAGAAAGCCGCAGAATATTGTCATAGGTAGCACGCGCTTTCTGTTCCGCAGCAAGATTTTCCGTTAAATCAGCAATCGGGTCGGCTTTAACCTGAAAATACGACGCCGTAAACGGCACGCCCGAGGCGTTTACCGTATATACTCCATTCGCATGGTCTACATAATAATCTGCCCTGCCGTACTTATCAAAGCTCTTCGCTCCTTCACCTTCGGTCAGCTGCCCAACAATGCTGCCAATAATCTCCAGATGAGCCAGTTCCTCTGTGCCAATATCTGTCAATAACGCCTTGCCCATATTATCGGGCATGGTGAACCTCTGCGAAAGATAACGTAGAGATGCTGTCAACTCTCCGTCGGGTCCGCCATATTCCTTAAAGATATGACATTTTTACATTATTTTCCTTTGTTTGCTATATCATATAGCCAATTTTGTCAACAAAACAGAAAACCACCGCCCCCGAGAAACCCCGAGGGCGGTGCAATTATATTTCTTCTGTTTTGACGGTGAATCCCATTGCCTGTAACGGTCCGGTAGTAGGAGCGAGGTTGGATTTCGTTACCACCTTTGTACCTGTTACGCGGAATTTTGATTCAGGTAGCTTGTTCTTGCCTTTCTTGCGTATTTGTGCTGCAAATCCGCTGTACCCCCAGTTGCAGTCACATTGCCCGATTATGCCGGGAACAGCGCCGACCTTCTGTATATCATAAAACTTATGTCCTGCAACAGAGTGCTGCCACATATCGTATTTGTCGATATACTTCTTGACCTTTGTCTCGGATATGTATGCTGCAAGCCAAAGAGGATAATCTTTCAGCTCATCATAATTGAGGTGACAGCATATCCAGTTGATATTGGTGTACAACATAGGCTGGTAATTGTACGCGGCAATAGTTTCCATAAACGCTTTACACATTGCTGTGCAGACTGTCTTGCCTAGCTTGTATTGTGATTCCATTTCAAGGTCGTATGCTATCGGGTAAGTTATCTTACCATCCAGCTTGTTTGCCTTAATTGTACTGATAAGCCACTCTGCCTCTGCCTTTGCCTGCGACGCGCTTTTGGCAGTGCTGAATAGGTAGATACCCACATACAGTCCCGCAGCCAGACAGCCGCGAATATGCTGAATAAAATGCTTGTCCATTGTTGTGCCGTATGCGGCTCGAACCATAACGAACTTGACGGGATATCCGAGAATTTTTCCCGATTTCAGGGCGGCATAATCAACATCAGGCTGACAATAGCTAATATCAATACCTGCATACTTGGGCATTACTCCTCACCATCCTTATCCTTAAGCTGTTCCAGCACATCCTTGAGCTTTTTGGGTATCGGCAGACCGAGTATTGCGGCGTTTTCGAGTATGCTTATGCCCTCGTTCGCCGCAAAGAACAGCATTACCGCTGACATTACAGCCGAACCCGTGCCGACTACATAAGCGTCCACAAGGTGACCTACGGCGATTACTATAAGAATAACGAACTTTTTCACCAGCCCCCTGAATCCAACCTCCGAGGACAGCGTTTTGGTGATAATTGCACAAAGTATACCGGTTATGTAGTCCAGCACCATAAGCGCAATAATCGCAACGAAAAGCCCGTTAACCTCGCCAAACATGAACCCTACAACCGCGCCTATCGCTCCGCTGACAGATTTTATGATTGTGTCCCACCTCATGTTGTACCTCCTTCAAGCGCTGCTATTCTCGCTTCCAGTGCTGCTATTTTCGATTCTGTGTAAGCACCAACGCTTGCCGCATTTCCGCCGTCTGCGATATCGCGCCAGCTGTACCATGTGCCTCCGGAGCAGG
>JBJESB010000087.1:0-12403 GCA_051882575.1 Oscillospiraceae bacterium | reverse complement strand
TATTGGTTTATAGAGGAAGGTACTATAATCCTATGACAATGATTCGGCTTGAGAACATCAGGTCGATACTTAACGAAGTAGCACCGGGCGTAAATCAGGAATGCAAAGACAGATTCACGCAGGAGGTAAATGAGTTATGGAAGTCATTAAACTTGTAGACGAAACCTATAAGAGCGTTGACCTTAATAAACACGACAGTCTTGATACTGTTATTCACTATATACTTCACAGAAAAGATGTGGATATGCCTTGGAGATTCATTGGAGGTGTTGGAGTAAATCCTGCCGATGCGGCATATCAGTTCAGAGCAGTGAAGAAGTTCTTCAGAAAGGACGATGAAACTCGGCGACAGCTAAGGCATTTCGTTGTAAGTTTTGAGGGTGGAGTGAATGTAGATCCTTATACTGCTTATTGGCTGGCAGGAGAGATTGCAAAATACTATTCGGACAAGTATCAGATTTTCTATGCTGTTCATGAAGACACGGACAATGTACATATCCACTTCGGCATGAATACCGTCAGCTATGTTGATGGAAGCATGTATGCAGAAGGGTATGGGGACTACTACAGGCTAGTCGAACATATTGAAAATATTGTAAAAGCATATCTCTGAATGCCCCTGTTCGGAGGCGTTGAGGAGAGCAGATATGTAATTTTCAGCATTGATTTAGATTTTTTTAGCTCGATAATTTTAACCTATGGAAACAGAATTTTTTCGGGAGTGTACCCAAAACTGTACCCAAGGCGCTGTTCCCAAAGAATTTCAGACAAAAAGAAAAACCGCTCAACCCTAACGGTTAAGCGGTTTTCTTATGGCACGCCAGGAGGGATTCGAACCCCCGACCCTCTGGTTCGTAGCCAGATACTCTATCCAGCTGAGCTACTGGCGCATACCATGCTTATCAGCACTCATATATTATATCACGCAAGATTCGATTTGTCAAGCATTATTTTCAAATTTTTTTGAAAATAAATGCAGCGCTGCAATAGATGTTAAACAAAGCAAGCGAGAAAAGGATTGTCAGGCAGACCAAAACCCGCCGTAATACAGCCACCGTGTGAAATCGTCACCTCTAAAATATCCCTCCTATGGTAAAATAAAACAAACTGCCCTGCTTTGCACTGTCAGTACAAAGGGGCAGTCCGATTTTCTGATAAATAGCATTATTGTTCCGGCGGCACAATTGCTGTCAGCACATTAAGCACACGCTCCAGCTCGTTGACTGCGGCGGAGTGATTGGCGTGAATATACGCGATATCGCCTGATTTTGCCGCTGTTTCCAATCCCAGAAACATCTCTGAAAGCGCTGTCAGCCCGATTGTTCTTGAGGTGCTTTTGGAGCTGTGCGCGGTAATCTTGTAGTTGTCCCAGTCCGAAGCAGCATACGCTTCTTTCAGCTTTTGCAGACGGTCACCGCTTATGTACTCCTGAATCATTGATACAAAAAATTCCTTGTCATCAATGCAGTACATCATTCCCGTTGCAATATCCATCTCGGGCAACTCCTTTTCCAGAGCCGATAAAATTGAATCCATATTGTCCGACATTACACCCGCCTCCTGTAATATACAATTCCGTTTTCAATACTGTAAACCCTCAAAATATGTGCTCGCCGCGCCGGTCAGCCTGCGCCGACTGTCAGAACTGCGCTGTCACTACAATCATTATATCACCATTTCCTCGCAATTGCAAGTGCAGGATTAAAAATATCTCGACAAAAATCGGGAGTGCGCCCGATTTCAACGCACTCCCGATGTAGGATTATTGTCATAGAAGCTCTGTAAGATACTTGGAAACCGCCTTGCGCTTTTCGTCGGTGATTCCGAAATCCTTGCCGCGGAAATTCCACATTGCCCTGCCTATGCCGTAAAGCTCAAACAGCGAGTGAATGTCCTCGTGCCAGCGAATGGTATCAGCCGTAGGCGCGGCGTCTATTACGCCGTACTCGCCGCAGTAAAGCGGCACATCCAGCTTGTTTGAAATATCAAGCGCCTGCTTGAATTCCCACTCCATAAACTTTATGTCGATTACGTCGCCGGGGTAATTCTTGTAGGGCTCAACGAGACCCGCATCAAGAATACCCGTCGCTCTGTTGTAGTATTCTTCTGCGCTGCCGGGATATGAAATTTCAAAGTCAGCGGGCATATTATCAATCCAGTAAGCCTTCTGGTGGGTGAAAATAAGCGGATTGTAATAGTGGAAATTGTACACGATTCTGTCATCGTAGGGCTTGTCAAGCAGCGTAAGACCGAAAATGCTGTTGTTGAAGATTCCGCCGATAAGAATATAATTTGCAGGCGCGTACTTTCTGATTTCGGCAACCGTGCGGCGCGCTATTGCATTCCATGGCTGCGCAAACTGCATATCCGTTACCTCGTTAAGCAGCTCGAATGCAACGCTGTCCTCAAAGCTTGCGTAGTGCTTTGCAATCTCAATCCACATATTCACAAAGATATCCTGATACTTTGCGCTCTCAAAGAAGCCCGATTCGCCCTCGCCCTTGTCAAACGAATAGCCCATTGTCTTGTGCAGGTCAAGCACAATATTCATATCGCGCTTCATGCACCACTCAACACAGCGGTCAAGATATGTGAATGCGTCTGCCTTTACCTCGCCGTTATCGTTGAGAATAATGTTAAAGTCAAACGGAAGTCTTACATGGTCAGCGCCCCATGACTTTATAAGCTCAATGTCATCCTCGCTGATAAATGTCTCAATGTGATTCTTCTCGTAATTGCTCTGCGAAAGCCAGCCGCCGAGGTCAACGCCGCGCTTGAATCCCTTAAATTCCTTCATTATCGTAATCTCCTTGTAATTTATTCAGCCGCGTCAAAGCTCTCGCGGTAGTCTATATAGCGATATTCCGCAGTAATGGGAGTTGTGCCGTCGTAAGCCTTAAGCCAGCCGTCAACGCCTGTGCCGGGCCATGTGTTCATCATAATTTTGCTGGGAGTTGAGGGGAGATTCTTCTCTGCTGTGTGAACTGCAGCACCGTCAACATACCATGTGATGCTGTCGGGCTGCCAGTCGAAGCCGTAGGTGTGGAATTCCTCTGCGGCGTCAAAGCCCAGCTCGTAGATATACTCGTGACCGCCCTGACCGTTTGTGAAATAATTGAACTGTACGATAGTTGTGTCCTTGCCGAGGAACTCAATATCAATTTCATCCCACGGGTTGTTGTCGGAAGGACCGGTGTATGTAAAGAACGAGGAAACCACGCCGTCATTCCTGATAGGCTTCATCTCAACCTCGTAGTAGCCGTAGCCGTAAAAGTCAATCGAACGGAACTCTGCGCCGGAGTACGGAATTGCGCCTGCGTCGTCATCAATGGTGAGCTTCATCACGCCGTCCTCGAACGCAACATTTCTCTTGCGCCATGTGCAGTTGAACATTGAGCCGTTGCTCCAGCCGTCGCTCTTTTCAAATTTCTCCATTACGTTATCGGTAAAGCCGTGTGTGAGGTCTGCGAGATACGGGCTTTCTTCGGGCGTCTGCTCGGGAGCCTCGCTCTCGGTTGCGGTGCTGCTTTCTGCGGTAGTAGCGGCAGAGGTTGTGCTCTCGGGAACAGAGCTCTCATTTGAGCCTGTGCAGCCTGTCATTGAAACCGCTGCGGCAAGTGCAGCAAGAATGGATATCAGCTTGATTTTTTTCATGGCAGTAAATTCCTTTCGGTTGTGGACACGCTGATACGCTTCGCTTTCGTCAGCGTGTTCTTGTTTTTTTGTTGTTCTTATTTTAACATCTCGGCGCGAATTTTGATACAATATTTAACAACCGAATATCAGATTTTTAATCTTACTTATCATTTTTCTGCGGAGCTCTCATTCCGTCTGCAGAATGGTAGTATTTATCGCGGTACTGCTTGGGGGTGAGCCCGGTTTCCTCGCGAAAACGCTGAATAAAATGGCTGTGCGAGCTGAACGCAAGATAATTGCCGATATCCGCCGCGTCGTACTCGGTGTATTTAAGCATCTGGCAGGCGGTATCAATACGCTTTTTGGTAATGTATTTATTGAAGGTCATGCCCGTTTCCTTGTGAAACAGCTTGGAAAGATACTGTGTGCTTAAATTAAGGTGCTGTGCGATATCCGCAACGGTGAAATGCTCGTTCAGGTGATTGTAGATATACTCCTGCGCCTTTACAACCTGCATGGAATAGGTGTTCCCCTTGCGGATTCTCGCCATGCGCCCCGCAAAGTCCTCAATTACCTTTTCGTGAATTTCACGCAGCTTATCTATGCTGTCGGCGACGTCGGTGCTTCTGATATACAGGTCAGACAGATTGTACGCTGTTTCACGCTCCATGCCGCCCTCAACGCAGAATCTGGTAATAAAGGCAATGGTTATTACCAGATGATACTTAAAGTTACGCAGATTGTCCTCGGAAAGCCTGCCGTAGCCCTCCGTACCGATAGGCGTGGCTACGCGCTTGGCGTTTTCAAGGTCGCCGTGCTTGATGTATTCGTAGAAATTCATCTCGCTTTCCACGGAGGAATGTGTAAGCTCGTTTTCTCTCATTCTGAATTCTGCTCCCGCCAAAGCCCTGCTGATATCTTCCATATAATCCTCCTAAAAGTTTATATCAATATTTTAACCTATTTTATCAAATTTATCAATACGTTTTTATCATACAAAAACTAAATTTCTGATATCTCACATTAGACTTACAGCCCCGCCGACGACGGGGCTGTAAGCTATAACGGAGAATTTTTCTTTATGATTCAATCAATCGGCTGCAAGCTCTGCGTTAGCCTTGTCAAGCTCGTTCTGAACAGCTGCTCGGATACCCTCGCGGGTCTGCGTCCATGATGCGCCGCTGTTGTAGCCTTCCTTCATGGGGTTGTTTACAAGGTCGGCAACCTTGTCTGTAACAGCATTGTACAGCTCGATTACAGGGTGCTCGTTTGTAAGGTCGAGGATGTACTGGTAATCATCCCACAGCTGCTGTGTCCAGCCGTAGTCGTCAAACGCCTGACGCATACCGATTTCCTTTGCAGCCTCGCTGTCGCGGCTTGCCATTGCGCAGGTAAGGTATGCAGCAACGCCCTCGGGGTTCTTTGCACCCTTGCACAGCGAGAAGCCGGATACGATTGCGGGCAGGTAGTACTCATCGGTGTAGGGGCATTTGGGCATGGGAGCAATGCGAACATCTGCCATATCGCCAAAGTCCTGAATGTAGCCGTTGTAGGGGTAAAGCGCATAAGCGCCTACGGGGTAGAACAGCGTCTTGCCCTCCGCAACGCGCTTGGGCTGGAGCGTCCAGTTAAACTCGGACTTGGGAAGCGGGAAATCATTGTTCTTCATGTCAAGCATGAAATCCTGAACCTTTTCAATCATGGGGTTGTCGAGATTGTGAACAATCTTGCCGTCTTCCATACCGATGTAGGGGTAGCCGCACGTCTGCGAGAATCCGCCCTCGAACCACCAGCCGTCGGTAGCCCATCTGCCCTCGTCTCTGTCGCAGAACTTGGTCATCATATCCCGGAAGGTTTCCCATGTCCACTTGCCCTGTCTTGCAAGCTCCATGGGGTCGTCGAGGCTGTTGTCCTCGATTGTGCGCGCATTGTAGAACATCATGCACTGTGAGTCGGTGTCAATACCGCCGACATAGTGCTTGCCCTCATACGCAAACTGCTCGTTAACCTTTGCCATGGGAGCCCACAGCTCGGAGCTGAAATCAATGTACGGGTCAAGCGGGTCAAACATACCCTTGATTGCGCCCTTGGGGAATACGTCCATATCAGCTGCGCTGAACATATCGGGGGAATCATCGGATGCAACCAGAGTACCCAGCTTGTCGTATCTGCCGTCCCATGTTGTGTTTACCAGCTCGATTCTGCCGCCGAACTTTGTCTGGAACATCTCAAGCGCAACGGAAATCGGCTGACCCTCTGCGGGGTTCAAATCCCATGAGGAGAGGAACTTTACTGTGCCGTTCTCAAGAGGCTTTGCTTCAATCTCAATCTCAGCAACCTTCTCGGCATCCTCCTCGTTCATGGTCGCGGTTGTTGTAGCGGCTGTTGTTGTGGGAGCCGTATCGGCAACGGAAGAAGGACCCGAAGAAACGGGAGCCTCCTCATCACACGCGGTAACGGCGATTGTGCAGCACAGCGCGAGCATTGCTGCGATAATATTCTTAAAGCGTTTCATAACTATACCCTTTCCATAAATCGTGCTATGAATATCGGTCAAGAGGCGCCTTGTGCAGCGGGACTTGACCGACTAAATTCATTATCGCTTAATTGGTTATGCCGAATTACTTTCTCTTGCGGGAAACGAGCATTACGCCTGCTGCTGCCAGAGCTGCGCCTGCAACAACTGCAACGCCCTCAACGCCTGTGTCGGGGCTGCCCTTTGCGGGAGCGTCCGTTGCGTCGCCTGCGCCTGTATCTACAACTGTATCAGCGGGAGCGGATGCTGCCTCGATTGTAAGCTCGTCAAGTACGATACCGTGACCCATGAAAGCAAGACCTGCGTTCTGTACCCACTCGATATCGTCAGCGGAGAAACGCAGCTCAATGTATGTGTCCTCGGGCTGGATTGCATAGCTGTCGCCGCCCTCGGAAAGCTGTGCGTCGTTAAGGTTATTGAGGAAAGGCCAGCCTGCGTCGTTTACCATGGGCTTGATGCACCAGTAGTCCTGACCTTCCATATCAGCAAGTGTCTCGTCAACTGTGAATGTAATCTTAACAACGGAGTCGGGTGTGAGGTCAGCGAACTCGTCGCCTGCTACTGTAATGCTTGCGCTCCAGCCCATGCCGAGGTCCTTGTCGAGAGTTACTGCAGAAGCTGTTGCTGCTACTGCTGCGAGAGTACCGATTGCTGCGATTGTAGAAATAATCTTCTTCATAGTGAAAAATTCCTTTCTTGTCGTAGGAGGTTTCCCTCCTTGTTTGATTGTAGCTTAATTATATCATCGAGGCGGGAAATATTATACAATTTTTTTAACATTTATGTCAGATATTCGGTGCTAACTTACAAATTTATTATTTTTTTTACGTTGGTAAAACGTTTTCACAATGCCGTTTCATAGATATCGGGCGAAAAAAATATTGTATAAACACAAAATCGGCGGATATATCAAAAAAATGATATATCCGCCAAATAATATTATTCCGTCGCCATACAAGTCATGCGGCTACGACAGCGCCACACCGTTGTTTCCCAGAGGAATTACATGGTCAAGACCCACGAACTTGCCGTTCTCCTGCCACAGAACCTCTTTTACAAACTCGTACTTTTCCTCGTCCCATGTTACAAAATCATCCTTGACAAGTCCGCCCGTATCGCCCGAATTGGCGTTAAAGCACCAGAATGTGTGATTGATTCTGTTCTCCTTAATCAGCTTGCGCAGGTAGGTCATCCATTTCAGATTCGGCTGGGTCATGTAGCCGCCCCACTCGCCTATAAGCAGCGGCGCAGTGCCCGTTTTCTGGATGTAGAACCAGTTATCGTACCATGCGTCCTTATACAGCGAATCAAAGGTATAGTCGCCCTTGAACCACTCCTGCTCATAAACCGCAGGTCCGTAATCGTGCGGGGAATACACAACCTTGTTGTTGAACCTGCCTATATCAATCGGATTGTCCTTAACTCCGCGCAGATTTCCTCCCCACCATGTGCTGTAATAATCCTTCATATCGGTGGATTTGAAATTGCCGTTCTTTTTAAGGTCGCGCGGGTAAATCTCAATACCCTCAATCATAACCAGCGCATTGGGATTTTCATTCAGCACCGCCATAGCCGCCTTTTCGGCAACATATTTCCAGTTGTCCGGGTCGGTGCTTGAATCCCACTTGGCGCGCGGGCTTTCAAAAGCCTTGCCGTGCGGCTCGTTTTCAAGGTCGTAGGCAAGAATGGTATCGTCGTTCCTGTACCGCTTTGCAATCCACGAAAGCGCAGCAAGGTACTCCTTTTCGGTAATGCTGCCCTCGTACCACATATTTTTCATGTGCCCCATTGCGTCGGTTTTCGCGCAGTGAATATCAATCATAATCTTCAGACCGTTTGCGCGGCACTGACCTATTACATAGTCGAAAATCTCCAGACTGTTCATGCCGACAAGGTAATAGTTGGTAGCCTGATTAAAGTTGGCAGAGGGGTATGTTCCCGCCGCCCACTGATTTATAAGCTCGGTGGAAATCGGCACGCGCAGCAGATTGAAGCCCCTGTCTGCAATCGCCGCAATCGAGGAGTTAAGGTCGCAAGCCCACAGACCGTCAAAGGTGTTGGTGCCCGTATTGTAGCCGAACCAGTTGCAGCCTGTCAGCCAGACCTCTTTGCCGTTTTTGTCAACGATTTTGTTGCCCTTGACAGAAAGCCAGTCGTCGGTGGTGGGCTCGGGGACTTCCTTTGCGTTGACAGCGGGAGTGGGTGTTCCGCCGTTATTGTTATTATTGTTGCTGTTGTTATTATTGTTATTCTGATTGCCCCCGCCCTGTGCGGGTGCAGTGCCCGTGCCGTAATCCAGCGAGCACTTTGCGGGGTCGATAGTGCCGCAGTTTTTAAGAATAAACCCGAATGTCACCTCGCTGCCCGCTGCAACCGTGCAATTGAAATCCATAGGCGTAACCGTAAGCTTGCTGCCGCTTTGCGAAAGCTCGCAGCACCAAGACTGGTCGATTGCGGTATCGGAAGCCACCGTAAGCACAGCTTTCCAGCCGTCTATGTACACCGATTTGCTTCTTACAATACCGTCAACCTGCGTAAAATTATTCACGCCGTCGCTCCAGCTGTTGCCGCAGGAAATCAGCAGCTCTGCGCCGTCCTTGTTCTCGGCGGGGCGCTGTTCTTGGGGCTTTGCGGTTGTGGCGGCTGTCTGCTGCGAGGAGCTTTGGGTCTGCTCTGCGGGCTGGGAATCGCTGCCGCCGCCCTGTGATGAGGTCGGCTCGGTCTGCCCGATTTCTTCAGGCTCGGCGCTTACGCTGCCCGTTGTGCTCTCGGCGGGGTTCTCATTCGGGGCGCTCTGCGAAACGCTTTGCGCGGGTGTAGTCTCGGCGTGCCGCGTCTCGCCGCCGACAGATTCCGAAACAGACGCCGTACTTTGCGAATCTGCAAGCGAGCTTTCCGTTCCCGCACATGCCGTAAGCGTCAGCGCCGCCGCCAGAATCAGCGCGGACAGCGATTTTCTGTTAAGCTTTCTCATACTAATTCTCCTTACCAAATCCGTTGAACCACGCGCACTGTTCAAAGGGCTTTTTGGAAACGCGCGTAATTTTCTGCTCTGCTTTGCCTATCGGCAAATAGCACACCAGCTCATAATCCTGCGGCACACCCAGAATATCCGCCAGCTTTCCGGCTATATTGTCGTCATCCGTGATATGCCCCTCAATCCAGCAGCTGTGATATCCAAGCTCGGTTATTGCAAGCAGCATATTCTCCACCGCCGCGGAATAATCCTGCGTGCTGAAGCACTTGTCGCGGTATGCGGGCGTTCTTTGCGTCAGAACGCAGATTGCGCAGGGCGCGGTTTCGCAAATCGGCGGGTCGATTACCGCGCGCAGTCTGCTCATCAAATCGGCGTCGTCCACCGCAATAAGCGACGTGGTCTGCTTGTTGCAGCCCGAGGGCGCACAAAGCCCCGCTTGCATAATCTTAATCAAATCCGCGCGGGGTACCGTTTCGTCGGAAAATCTGCCGCGATAGCTTACGCGGGCAGCAATTGCTTCCAATGTATTCATAAATTCTCCTTTGGTCGGGGCTATTTATCCTTGTTTTCGCACCAATGCGTACGGTTGATTACAAGCTGCGCGGCAATGCCCGTAAAACAGCCCGAAATGCAGCCCGAAATCAGCAGCGCAGGCAGATACCCGAACACCGCAAACGACCCCAGCACCGCCGACGCTGCAAACAGCTGCCCGATATTGTGCAGCACAGCGCCGATTACGCTGATAAGCCAAATCAAATCGTTTTTCAGAATGCGCTTAAGCAGCAGCATTCCCGCCATGCACAGCAAAGCGCCCGAATAGCTGAAAATCATAGCCATAGCGTTGCCGCTGAAAAGACAGCCGAGGAATACTCTTACCAGCACAAGCAAAAAAGCCTCGCGCGGCTTGAAGCGGTATATCGCAAACAGCGTGAAGATGTTCGCAAGACCCAATTTAACGCCGGGTATCGGTACGGGTGCGGGAAGCTGGAGCTCTATTACAAAAACAACAAGCGCCGCAGCAGTAAGCACCGAAAGCTGCGCTAATCTTTTTACCGAAATGCTATCGCCCCCCGCTTAATTCGCCGATTAACGGGAACAAGTTCCCGTTACATATATTATATCACATATTGGATATTTTTGCAAGACGCGAAATTGTCGTTCGGCAAATAATGTATAAAAACACCGCAAAATGGGGTTGATTTTATAGTAAATTTATGGTATAATTTTATTCAGCGGGCAGCTAACGCCCGAAACACGCAAATCCTGTATTTTCGGAATCTGAAAGGAGAAGATTACCATGGGACTTATTAAGGCAGCATTAAACGCCCTTGGCGGCACACTGGAGGACCAGTATAAGGAGTATATCTACTGTCAGGCAATGCCTAACGATATACTTGTTGCAAAGGGTCACAAAAAGACCTCCTCGCGCTCTACCAACAAGGGTGATGATAATATCATAACAGACGGCAGCGTTATCGCCGTAAACGAAGGTCAGTGCGCGCTTATCGTTACCGACGGAAAGGTTGCCGAGGTAGCCGCAGAGCCCGGCGCATTCACATTCAAATCCGGCGAATCGCCCTCGGTATTTTCGGGCAATCTCGGCGACAGCCTGCTCAACTCTCTTAAGGATGTTGGCTCCAGACTTACATTCGGCGGCATGGCAGGGCGCGACCAGCGCGTTTACTATGTAAATCTGCTTGAAATAATGGGCAACAAATACGGCACAGCATCGCCCATTCCGTTCCGTGTTGTTGACCAGCGCGCCTGCGCGGATTTTGACGTAGGTCTGCGCTGCAACGGCGAGTATGGCTTCCGCATTGTAAACCCCGTTCTGTTCTTCACAAATGTTTGCTCCAATGTCGCAGAAAGCTACTCCAAAACAAATCTTGAGGGTATGCTTAAGGCAGAGATTGTTTCCGCGCTTCAGCAGGCTCTGGGCAAGTTCTCGGTTGACGGCATCCGTCCGTCTATGCTGCCGGGTCGTGTGGGTGAAATCACCGATGAGCTGAATGCCGCTCTTGCAAAGAAATGGCAGCCCCGCGGTATCACGGTTTCAACCTTTACAATGAATCCCCCTTCCCTTTCCAAGGAAGACCAGGAGATGCTCAACACGCTTCAGCGCACAGCGGCATTTACCAACGCAAATATGGCAGGCGCGGCTCTGGTTGACGCACAGGCAAAGGCAATGCAGGCAGCCGCAAGCAATCCCGGCGGTGCGGCAATCGGATTTATGAATATGAATATGGCACAGCAGGCAGGCGGAATGAATGCTGCGCAGCTGTTCCAGATGGGCGCACAGCAGCAGTCAATGCAGATGCAGCAGCAGTCGATGCAAATGCAGCAGTCTGCACCCGCTGCCGGCGCATGGAGGTGCGAGTGCGGCGCAGATAACACAGGCAAGTTCTGTCAGAGCTGCGGCAAGCCCAAGCCTGCGGCAGCAGCAGGCTGGAACTGCTCGTGCGGCGCGGTAAATCAGGGTAAATTCTGCCAGAACTGCGGCAAGCCCAAGCCCGCCGGCGCACCGATTTACAGATGTGACAAGTGCGGCTGGAATCCTCCCGACCCTGCAAATCCTCCGAAATTCTGTCCCGAATGCGGCGACCCCTTTGACGCAAACGACCTTACATAACAGCTGTAATCTCACCCTACGATTACAGCAATAACGCAAATGCGCCGAACGAAAATTTCGGCGCATTTTTATGTTTGGCAATAAAGCGAAAACAAATTGCCGAAATATATCGGCTTTTGGCTGTCGGTCAATACTTTTGTCCCACTTTGCACGGTTATAATTGCAGCGCTGCAAAATTCTCGGAAAAAGTATCAGAAAACGCTTGACAAAATCGCAAAGCTGTGTTATAATATGCTTCCAATGGGGCCGTAAAGGCTTCGACGGGGATTCTGATACATGATAAGCGAGTAGTGAGGGCGAAATCACTTTAATCGTCGCAACCTTAAATTTAAACGCAGACGATAACTCTGTTTTAGCAGCTGCCTAAGCGCACTGCCGTCGCCCCCGAGAGTACCGCGACTCGGGCTGCGGCGTCGACCAGCGGTGAACGCCTATGAGGATTAGCCTTGTATTTGTAGGTGTACTAAAGGCTACCAATCGCTGAAGCCTGTTTGTCGGCGTCAGCGCGAGGGAATTTCAAATGACAAACTGCACTCGGAGAAAGTTGTGAGGACGGGTTTTCGGACAGGGGTTCAATTCCCCTCGGCTCCACCATGGTTACCCATAACCCATATTATGGGAATAG
>JBJESB010000086.1:3186-12880 GCA_051882575.1 Oscillospiraceae bacterium | reverse complement strand
AACGAATACATAGGCAACGGTCAGCCGTGGGGTCTTGACAGAGCGCACGGCGGAGTTCACGTTCTGCCGCCTTATGAGACTGCGGCAGGCAAGGCGTGGTATTCGGGTACTGCGAATGCAATTTATCAGAATATCGCCTTTGTTGACAGATACAACCCCGAGTATGTTGTAATTCTCTCGGGCGACCACATCTACAAGATGGATTACTCCAAGATGGTGGACTACCACAAGCAGACGCAGGCAGACGCTACAATTGCAGTGCTTGAGGTTCCGTGGGAGGAGGCTCCGCGCTTCGGTATTATGAGCGCAAACCCCGACGGCACAATCTACGAGTTTGCAGAGAAGCCCAAGGAACCCAAGAGCAATCTTGCTTCAATGGGTATATATGTATTCACATGGGCAAAGCTGCGCAAGTATCTGATTGAGAACGAGCAGGATGAAACCGCTACCAAGGACTTTGGCAAGAACATCATTCCCACAATGCTTCAGAACAACGAAAAGATGGTTGCATACCACTTTGACGGCTACTGGAAGGACGTTGGAACAATCGACTCGCTGTGGGAAGCAAACATGGATGTGCTTGACCCGAACGTTCCGCTTGACCTGCTGGATGATTCGTGGAAGATTTACTCACGCAACCCTGTAATGCCGCCGCACTATGCAGGCCCCAGAAGCCAGATTCAGAATTCAATGGTTGCAGAGGGCTGCGAAATCAACGGTATGGTTGATTTCTCCGTGCTGTTTGCGGGCGTTGAGATTGAAGAGGGCGCAATTGTACGCGACAGTATTATTATGCCGAATTCTGTAATCAAGAAGGGCGCGGTTATTGAGTATGCTATTGTCGGCGAGGACTGCGTAATCGGCGAAGGCGCGCATATCGGCGAGCGCCCCGAGCGTATCGAGGATAAGTCGAGCTGGGGTGTTGCGGTAATCGGTCATCATGTAAATGTTTCGCCCAACGCCGTAGCAGAGCCCAAGGCAATGATTTCAAAGGATATATAATCAGGAAAGGAAGAGATAGAAATGGCAAGTATGGCTAATGTTTTAGGACTTATTTTTGCTAATATGCACGAAATGACACTTCCCGACCTTACAAAGCAGAGGGCTATGGCAAGCGTTCCTTTCGGTGCAAGATACCGTCTGGTGGATTTCCCGCTCTCCAGCATGGTAAACTCGGGAATCACACAGGTTGGCATTATCACAAAGCAGAACTACTACTCGCTGATGAACCACCTCGGCATGGGCTCGGAGTGGGATTTGGCAAGAAAGACAGGCGGTCTGCACATTCTGCCGCCCTACGGCAGAGAGGGCAGCGGAATTTACCGCGGCAGACTTGAGGCGCTTTCGGGTGCGCATGAGTTTATTCACGAATCCGGCGCAGAGTATGTTGTTCTTTCGGACAGCAATGTTGTTGCTAACATGGATTTGAAGCCTATCGTTGATTTCCACGAGAAGAACGAGGCTGATATCACCTGCGTATACGGCAGAGGAATTTACTCTACCGAGCGCGCAATGGCACAGACAGTTCTTTGCGTAAACGACGACAACACGGTGTATGACGTTCTTTCCAGACCCGCAATGAGCGGTGAGATGAACGTTGCGCTTAACATTTATGTAATGCGCAGACAGTTCCTTGAGGACATTATCAGAGAGAGCGAGTGCCGCAGTCTTTACAGCTTTGAAACCGATATTCTTCAGCACAAGCTGCACGATTTCAAGGTTTGCGGCTACAAATACGAGGGCTATTACGAAATCATTGACAGCATGAAGACCTACTACAAGGCTAACATGGACATGATGAACCGCGATATCTGCCATGAGGTATTCTCGCTTGATACGCCCATTTACACAAAGGTACGCGACGTTGCTCCCGCAAAATACGGAATCGACGCAAGCGTTAAGGGCTCGCTTATTGCAGACGGCTGCCTGATTGAGGGTACGGTTGAGAACTCCGTGCTGTTCAGAGGCGTAGTTGTTGGCAAGGGCGCTGTAATCAAGAACAGTATCGTAATGCAGGGCACGATAATTGAGGACAAGGCGGCTGTTATCAACGCAATCACCGACAAGGATGCGAAGATTACCAAGAACCGCACAATCACCGGCTCGATTGATTATCCCGTATTTATTGCAAAGGGCGCTATCGTATAATAAATGAGCAGCGGCTGGTATCCAAAGATACCAGCCGTTTCAGGCTGTCGATAAAGGCACATCTGTGTTGTCAGCGCCGCTACGACAGCCACAAAGGCTAGTCGTAGCGGCGCTTCCTAGCATCTGTACCTTTCTCGGCAGCCTTGGGTAGATACTTTTTCGATAAGCTGACAGCCGATACAGAGTATCGGCTGTTCAGGCTGTCGATAAAGGCGCATCTGCGTTGTCAACGGCATAATCGGCAGGCACAAAGCCTAGCCGATATGCCGTTTCCTAGCATCTGCACCTTTCTCGCCACCCTGATTATATCACTTTTTCGACAAGCAGGACAGCCGATACAGAGTATCGGCTGTTCTAATTTTATCAGAATTTATATCCGCATTTAGGGCAGAAAGGCTTGGAAGCCTTCACCTCTGCCGTACATGACGGGCAGGTCTTGGTTTCCGGTGCGGGAGGTGTCAGCGGTTCGCCGCACTCGGCGCAGAACATATCGTCAGGTTCGTTCTCGGCGCCGCACTTTGCACAAATCTTCGTGGCGGGAGCCGGTGCCGCAACCGGAGCAGGAACAGGTGGAGGAGCAGGAACAGGTGGAGGAGCAGGAACAGGTGGAGGAGCAGGAACAGGCGGAGGCACAGGTACGGGTGCAGGTGTTTGCATGGTGAGCTTTGTTCCGCACTTAATACAGAACGCTGCGCCTTCGTTACATTCATTGCCGCAGTTGGGGCACGGAATGGTCTTGACTAAGTTCATGGACTTGCCGCAGGCAGAGCAGAACTTAATTCCAAGCGGCATTGCAGCGCCGCATGAGGGGCAGGTAGCTGAAAGCGAGAATCCGCAGTTGGTGCAGAATTGCTTGCCCTGAGCTACTTCGCTCTGGCACTTTGGGCAAATCTGCATACCGGCAGTTGCGGCAACGAGATTAGCTCCTACATACAAATCCTGACCGCCGCTCATTATGTAACGCTCTATCTGCTCGAAAATTTCGCCCGGTAGCTTTGTCTGCTGGTAAGAGCCGACCGCAGCCGTAACGGCAAGCGGAGCAAATACGAACATTCCGATAACTCCCGCACCGACCTTATCAGCCCATTTTGCGTTGCCGATATTAACGAGAATGCTTGAACCGGTGTCGGAAATCTGAACCTCAACTGCGTTATCCATACCTGAAATTTTGCGCCAGTTGCTGTCCTGCTTTGCCTGAACGACATAGCCGCTGTCGTTTACCTTGCCGCCCTGAACGGTAAGTCCCTTGCTGTTGTGCAGAAAGTTCTGAACACAGCGCCCGATACCCTCAATAGTAATACCGTCGCGTTTTACGAATAATCTTGAATCAGCCATGATGTAACCTTCCTTTCAAATAATGGTTTTAGCTGCAATACTTACATCTTCTTGAACCATGACACGCCGTGCATTCTACCCAGTCATTAGCTCCCTGAACGCCGTATGTAGGTACGCTTCTGCCGCCTCTGCCAAAGCACACCTGACAAATTTTAGAGCCATGGCATATATTGCAGGTGGTCTGAATTGTAATACCTCCGCCGCCGACCTGACCGCCCGTAGAGCCGCCTCCGCCGGTATTTGTGTTGCCGTCGGTGTTGGTGTTGGTGTTGCCGCCGGTGTTAGTATTATCGGAGAATCCGATGCTGTAAGGGGAGGAGTAATTATTGTTGCTTGAGCTGCCAAAGCCGCCGACAAGCATAGTGTTCATTGCGATATTTCCGATAACATTGCAAAGCGTAATACTTGTTATCAACAGACAGCCAATAAGCATAAATGCCGTGCTGTACTTGAATCCGTCGCTGAACATCTGACCAAAGCTCTTTTTGGGTTTTGCGTATGTAATATCTAACTTGGCTCCGCAGCCAAGGCAGTTCGTTCTACCAATAGCATTCGCTTTACCACAGTTACTGCAATATATTTTCGGTTCAGCTGCGGGAGCACTCTGCTGTGCGTATGCATTTTGCGCGGGAGCTCTCTGCTGTGCGTATGCGTTTTGCACGGGAGTGCTCTGCTGTGCGTATGCGTTTTGCACGGGAGCGGTCTGCTGTGCGTATGCGTTTTGCACGGGAGCGGTCTGCTGTGCGTATGCATTTTGTGCAGGAGCGCTTTGCTGTGCGTATGCGTTTTGTGCGGGAGCGCTCTGCTGTGCGTATGCGTTTTGCGCGGGAGCGGTCTGCTGAACAACAGGGTTTTGCGCCGGAATATTAAGCAAGGGCTTTCCGCAGTAGCCGCAGAATTTCTCACCCACATCGAATGGCATTCCGCATGATGTACAGAACGACTTTGGCTGCATAGGCTCTGCAATCACGGGAGCAGGCTCTGCAATAACGGGAGCTGGCTCTGCGATAACGGGAGTTGGCTCTGCAATCACGGGAGCAGGCTCTGCAATAACGGGAGTTGGCTCTGCAATAACGGGAGCTGGCTCTGCGATAACGGGAGTTGGCTCTGCGATAACCGGAGTTGGCTCTGCAATTGCGGGTGTTGGCTCTGCAATTACGGGAGCTGGCTCTGCAATCACGGGAGCAGGCTCTGCAATAACGGGAGCAGGCTCTGCGATAACGGGTGTTGGCTCTGCAATAACGGGAGCAGGCTCTGCGATAACGGGAGTTGGCTCTGCGATAACCGGAGTTGGCTCTGCGATAACGGGAGTTGGCTCTGCGATAGGAGAATCCGTTTGGTTAGCCGCGTTGAGCGCCTGAAGCTTTGAAAATGTGTTATGCGCTTTGTTGGTCTGATAGATGACCTCGGCATCCTTTTCCGAAGCGGCATATCCATAGGGGTAATTATCAATCGGCTGACTCTCCGGAGTCTCTCCGTTAAGCGCCTGAAGCTTTGAGAGTGTGTTGTGCGCTTTACCCGTATAATATGTACCTTCGCTTGCCTGCGGGAGCTGAATCTGTTCGGCAGCAGCGGGCTCGGACGAGGAGTTAATAGCCTGAAGCTTGCTTAATGTGCGGTTTGATTTGGTGGGAACATTCGGAGCATCCTGTTTTATCAGCGAGGTAAAGCAGTATTTGCAGAATCTGCTGTTCGGCTCGGGGCGCATTCCGCATTCGGGGCAAAAGCCTTCGGGTGTTATCAGCGAAATCTCTTTTGGAGTATCATCACTTGTTTCAGCAATCTGCGTAAAGCTCTGACTTCCACAGTATTGACAGAATATGCTGTTAGACGGTACAGACTTTCCGCATCTGCTGCAGTTTTTGCTGTCTGACATAATAATTCCTCCTTTATAGATATTAGTAAAAATCTTGTATTTGTATTATAACACTAATTTACAAAAAAGTCAAACGCAACTTTGCATTATTTGTAAAAAAACACAAAAAATCCGGACAAAGATTTTGGCTTGTCCGGATTCCGTATTATTCTGCTTCGGGTGTCGTTTCGATTACAGACATGGGGTCAATCCATTTGCCGCCCTGCTTTACTCCGAGATGAAGATGCGGCTGCTGCACAATCTCAACCTGACAGGTGTCGGAAGTCACGCCGATTACAGCACCCTCCGCAAGCTCCTGCCCTACCTTAACCTGAAGCTCCTTGGCAAGTCCGCAGTAGTGAACCTCCAGACCGTTACCCTGCTCCGTAACCACGCATACTCCCCACAGCGGGTCCTCGGTGATTTCTGTAACCACGCCGTCAGACATTGAGCGAACCTCTGTTCCCAGCTCGCAGTCGATATCGCAGCCGTCATGCGTTTTCCACACGCCGAGCGTCTCGGACTTTACCAGCTCGCCATTGCTGAACGGGTGCGAAACCTCGCCTGCTACGGGCATGATATTGCGCGCGGTTGACGCTATCGGCTTGTTGACCTCCTGCGCCTCGGCGGTTTCGGGTACAAGCACCTCTGACGCTGTTTCCTCGTTTGGTATATCTGCGGGCTCTGACGCTTCTTCGGGAGTGTTGTGCGTTGCCGAGGCTGTGAATACCCATGTGTTTGATGTGGTTTCGGGGTTAGCGTTGGTAGGCGTCAGTCGGTTGATAGTCTGATTATACGCCGCAATTGTAGCCGCGCAGACCGCTGCAACGCCAATCACTGCTGAAATAGCAAGCGCTTTTCCGCTTACCTGCTTTTTGTTCCTGTCTTTTCTCATTGTGATTTTCCTTTCGTAAACATGAATCATGCGCGGCTTCCTGTAACCGCTGTGATAGTATTTTTGCCGCGATTTACATTTTTATGCAGAAAAATCACAAAAAAATAACACCCCCAAAGGCGTACTGCCTCGGGGGTGTCGATTGTATATCAGATGTATGCGTAGTTGGACTTACCGTTCTTCTTAACGGAGTACATTGCATCATCGGATTTACCGATAATGTATTCTGCGCGGGTGTTGTAGTCATCCTTGATTACCGCAATACCGATACTTACGCTTACCGTGAGGTGGTCGTCAGTATCAGCTGTAAAGCCCTCGTCAAGCTTCTGAATGATTGTCTGGGCAACCTTTGCGGGGTCGTTAATCTCTGCGTTTCTGATGCAGGCGATAAACTCGTCACCGCCGTATCTTCCTACAAAGCCGAACTCGCCGACTGCCGCCTTAAGCGTTCTGCCGACAAACTTAAGCACCTGGTCGCCTGTTGCATGGCTGTACTGGTCGTTGAAGTGCTTGAAATCATCTACATCCACGAACAGAACCGCAAACTCGGACTTTCTTGCCTCAGAGAGGAGAATCTCGGAGTTAATCTGGCTCTCGATTGTCTCGCGGTTGTAAAGCTCGGTAAGAGCGTCATAGCTTGCGCGCTCGGTAAGCTGCTGCTCGGATTTCTTTGCACGGTCGATATCAAGCATAACGCCGACAACCTTAAGGGGATTGCCGTCTGCGTCACGCAGCGTCGCTGTACGGATAAGCACCCAGATAAAGTCGCCGTAGATGTTCTTCATACGGTACTCGTTGTGCTTGAATTCCTCGCCCTTGCCAAGAAGCTCAAGGTCAGCATTGTATCTCGCTGCGTCATCGGGATGAATCTTTGCCTTAAGCAGGAAGCTGTCGCCGAAGTGGTCAGACGGCGGGCGGTAGCTGAACTTTTTGTTGAAGTTGTTGGAGAAGAATACGTCGTTGGTCTTGAAGTTCCAGTCGAAGATGATATTGTCGGACATCTCGGTGATGGTTCTGTATCTGTCCTCGCTGACTACTATCTCATCAACCATGTCGTTGAAGGTGCTGGAGATTCTGCCGTACTCGCTCATACGGGTTGCAGCGTCAACGGCAATTCTTGTTTCGTGGTCGCCGCGGCGAATCTTTTCAAGGGTTTCCTCAATGTTTTTAAGCGGCTTTGTGAACATCATAGCGATAAGAACCGCGCCTGCGATTGCTACGATTGAAAGGAACACTACAAATCCAACGACAACACTGCTTGCGCCGCTGGAGATGATTACCGCACGGTTTGCGGGGCAGCTTGCCAGGGCAATAAGTCCGTCCTCTCCGCCAACTCTGATAAGACCTGCATAAACCTCGGTCTCCATGATACCCGTATTGTCGTTATAGGTGATGATATCCGTTGCCTGATTATCCGAAAGAGAATTGATTCTGTCTGTAACAACGGCAGGGTACATTGTGAGAAGGTTGTTGTTGTAGGATGTACCGCTGGTCCAGTTCTTCTTGGGGTCAATAATGATTACCTTGCCCTGATTGTAGAAAGCGCTGTTGTTTGTAATCGACGAGATAAAGACGTTTGTTTCGGATGAGATTTTATACATGATAACAAGCGTATTCTTGCCGAGCTTTCTCTTGATGAACATTGTGGAATCGGTTGAATTTGCCGCTGTTTTCTCACTTATAATATTGTTTATGTACAGCACATTATCCTTGTACTCGGACATCTTGGAGAAGTTTTCAAAATCCTTGCCGACATTCTTGCTTCCCGCAAAAATATTTCCCGAAGCGTTTATCAGTATTGCGGAATCCATAGTGGGATTCTCGCCTGCGTACTGCTTGAGGATATCGTTAAGCGTGTCGCTCTTTCCGTCTGCGTTCTTGACTTCATCAATTCCTGCAAGCGTGTCAAGCTGACTGTGTACGGTATCAAGGTAGGTCTGAAGTGTTGCTGCTTCGTTATTCAGGATATCCGTTATCTGCTTGCGGAATTCCGTCTGACCGTTGCTTGAAAGCGTCATGCCGGAAAATACAGCATAAATTATCATCGGAATGATTGCAAACAATGCGGCTGATAACATGAGCTTGGTTCTGATTTTCATTGCTTTCTCCCCGTTTTCTTCTCCGCAGCGGCGGAGGTTATTGGCACCATATTGTATTTCGACATTATTTTTGCCGATACTGATTATAGTATGCTTATCATATTATAACACACAATTTCAAATATGTAAACAGTTCTCCAATAATTATTATACCGAACAAGCGATTTTTATAAATCTTTCACAAATTGCAAAAAAACATTTTGTTCACATTATCATGTAAAAAATAAATTTGAATTTTCGTTGCGAATAGCCCTTGATTATCTTGATGATTTGTGCTAAAATGAAATATATGTATATACAGTGAATAACGATAATTATTATATTTTGCGGCTTACGCCAATGCCGCCGGGGAGGTATCGTTAATGGGAAGCGTAATAAAGGCTAATCGTTACAGGTTGGTTGATAATCATGCGTTTGAACTCCCTTTGCCGCTCAGCTTTGAGATATGGAAGGAACAGTATCCCGTTGCCGAATACAAGATAGAGCAGGACGAATCGGTTTCCTGCCGCATACTTACCAAATACAAGGAAACTATGCTCACGCCGCTTTTCCGACCGCTGAATATAAACGACATCTATTATCTGATGTCTTGCAGGGTGTTCCAGGACAGAACCCCCTACACTGCCTATCAGCTTGAGAGACTGGGCTTGGAAAAGTACAGCGTTTATGAGATTCTTCGCAAAACACATGGTGTTACTCCGTATGACAGGTACTGGCTGAGGTTTGACGGCGAGAGCTGCACTTACGAATCGGTGTTTGAGAGCTTCTGCAAAGTCATGGAGCCGCCGCCCACCGAGCTGCCCGAGGTACCTCCGTATTATGTGCAGTCGCAGGTCATCAGCGAATATAAGACCCCGCAGCGCGCTGCAGACAGCTTTGTTCGGCAGATTGCGGAGCAGAGCTCCGAAGCTGCAAGCGCGCCCGCAGAGCAATCGGGCGGGGTAATGTCGCAGGAAGAAAGCGAGAAGCTGACCGCTTCAATGATTGCGCCCGACCCCGAGCCGGTTTCCGAGCCCGAACCGCTGTCCGGCGCAAAGATGACGCAGGATGAAATTGAAGCGCTGTTAAGCTCTGTTGGTCTGGGAATCAACGCACCCGAGCCCGAAGCCGCACCCGCTGAACCCTCCGACGGCAAGATGTCGCAGGACGCGATAGAAGCGCTGTTTGCGGCGCAGGCGGCTCAACCCGAGCCCACACCCGCAGAATCCTCTGACGGCAAGATGTCGCAGGACGCGATAGAAGCGCTGTTTGCGGCGCAGGCGGCTCAACCCGAGCCCTCGCCCGCTCCCGCTGAACCCTCCGACGGAAAGATGTCGCAGGACGCGATAGAAGCGCTGTTTGCGGCGCAGGCGGCTCAACCCG
>JBJESB010000086.1:0-3086 GCA_051882575.1 Oscillospiraceae bacterium | reverse complement strand
CACCCGCTGAACCCTCCGACGGCAAGATGTCGCAGGACGCGATAGAAGCGCTGTTTGCGGCGCAGGCGGCTCAACCCACGCCCGCACCCGCTGAATCCTCCGACGGCAAGATGTCACAGGATGATATTGAGGCGCTGATTGCTGCGCAGACAGCAGCTGCGGCAGCAGAGGCAGACAAGCCCTCCGAATCGTCATCGGGCGGAAAAATGTCGCAGGAAGAAATTGAGCGTATGCTGGCTGACATGAAAGCGGAAGCAAATAAATAAAATTCACGGAATTATCATCATTCTGTTACCGGACTTTTTTGTTTACATATTATTATAGTTTACATATTATTATAATTGTGTTAAGCAAAGCAAAGGTGAAAGGAACGGTATGAACAAGAAAAATCACAAGAACGGTTTTGAACTGGAGCCTGTGCAGCAGCTTTTCCCCTCGGGAGCGCAGGAGCAGCTTATGGAACAGCTTTATCGGTTTATTGAGCTGGAGCATTTGTATGAATCGGCAATCAGAGAGGTTAAGACCAAGCTGGAGATTCTTGACAGCGAATTCAAAACCAAGTACGATTATAACCCCATTCATCATATTGAGGACCGACTAAAATCTCCGCAGAGCATAATGCACAAGCTCCAGAGCAAGGGGATGCCCTTTACCTGCGAGGCTGCGCGCGCAACGCTCAACGATATTGCGGGAGTGCGCGTAATCTGCAATTATATCGAAGATATCTACACCGTTGCTGAGCTGCTGACGCAGCAGGATGACGTTACGCTGATTAAGCGCAAGGATTATATCGAGAATCCCAAGCCGAACGGCTATCGCAGTCTGCACCTTGTAATAGAAACGCCCGTGTACCTTTCCGACAGCAAGGAGCTGGTTCATGTTGAGGTACAGATTCGCACCATTGCAATGGATTTCTGGGCAAGCCTTGAGCATGAGCTGAAATACAAGCGTTCCTCGGAGGTTTCCGCGGACCTTGCACAGCAGCTGCGTGACTGCGCCGAAACTATTCACAAGACCGATATGCAGATGCAAAGCATATACCGCTCGCTGAAAGAGCTTGAATAACAGTACACAGCCCCGAATATTATTTGGGGCTTTCACATTGCTAATCTGTACAAAAATATACGAGAAAATTTGTGCAAATTACCGCCCTTGTAATGAAAACGATTTACTGATATAATAGGAATTGACAGCGGAGCGGAGAAGCTCCCGTAATAATACCGGCACCGCAGGAGCGGAATACATTTCGGAGGATTGAAAAATGAACTACGGACATTTTGACGAACAGAAGAAAGAGTATGTCATCACCCGTCCCGATACGCCGTCGGCATGGGCAAACTATCTCGGCTCGCCCGAATACGGCGCAATAATTTCAAACAACGCAGGCGGTTACAGCTTCGTTAAGAGCGGCGCAAACGGTCGTGTTATCCGTTACCGCTTCAACGGCGTTGCAAATGATACCCCCGGACGCTATGTTTACATCAAAGACGCAGAAACAGGCGAGTACTGGTCTGCTTCATGGGCGCCCGTATGCAAGCCGCTTGATGAATTCAAGAGCGAATGCCGCCATGGTACTGCTTATACGGTTATCACATCCGAGTACAAGGGCATCAAGTCCGAGGTAAGCTACTATGTACCCAAGGACGCTACCTATGAGGTTTGGGCTGCAAAGGTTACAAATACCTCCGATAAGCCCAGAAAGCTTGCCGTAACAGGCTACTGCGAATTTGTAAACGACCCCAACTACGAGCAGGACCAGGTTAATCTTCAGTACACACTGTTTATTACTCGCACATATTTCAAGGGCAACTACATTCACCAGATGCAGAACGAGGTTTATAACTCCGAAAGCGGCAGATTCCTCGGTCTTGCAGGCGCAAAGGCTGACAGCTACTGCGGCGACCGCGACGCGTTTGTAGGCTCTTACAGAAGCTACGCAAACCCCGTTGGAATTGAGCAGGGTCTTAAGGGCGACCTCAACTACAACACCAACTCCTGCGGCGCTCTCCAGAGCGATATCGTGCTTCAGCCCGGCGAAACCAAGGAGCTTACTTATGTTCTGGGCGGTCAGAAGACAGAGGCTGAAATTACCGGAATTATTGCAAAGTATGAGAAGCCCGGCACTGTTGAGGCAGAGCTTGAGGAGCTCAAGAACTACTGGCACAGCAAGCTGAATAATCTTCAGGTAAACACACCCGACGCTAACTTCAACAACATGGTTAATACATGGAACGCATACAACTGCTTTATCACCTTTACATGGTCCAGAGCGGCTTCGTTCCAGTACTGCGGTCTGCGCAACGGCTTCGGCTACCGCGATACCGTTCAGGATATTCAGGGTGTTATTCACCTTGCACCCGAAATGGCAAAGCAGCAGATTATCTTCATGCTTTCCGCGCAGGTAACAAACGGCGCAGGTCTGCCGCTGGTTAAGTACGACCACAAGCCCGGTCAGGAGAACCACCCCGACGAGAACGACGAGAACTCCGTTTACGCAAAGCAGACAGGTCACCCCAGCTACCGCGCAGACGACGCTCTGTGGCTGTTCCCGACAATCTACAAGTACATCGGCGAGAGCGGCGACTCTGCGTTCCTTGACGAGGTTATTTCCTACGCAAACGACGGCGAGAGCGGTACTGTATACGACCACCTCAAGAGAGCAATCGACTTCTCCATGAACCACCTCGGCAACCACGGTATGCCCGCAGGTCTTCACGCTGACTGGAACGACTGCCTGCGTCTGGGCAAGAAGGGCGAATCTACATTCGTTGCATTCCAGCTGGTTTACGCAATCAAGATTCTGCGCACCTACGCAGTTGAGAAGAACGATACAGAGTATGTAAAGTACCTCGATGAAATCGGCGCAAAGCTGGATGAGATTCTCTCCGCTTGCTGGAACGAGGACAGATGGATTCGCGGCTACAAGGAGGACGGCACGGTTATCGGTCAGCGCACCGACCCCGAGGCTTCCATGTGGCTCAATCCGCAGAGCTGGTCGGTTATCTCGGGCTTCGGCACAAAGGAGCAGCAGGAAAAGGCTATGGACAGCGTAGAGCGCGAGCTGAATACTCCCTACGGCGCAATGG
>JBJESB010000085.1:11732-12990 GCA_051882575.1 Oscillospiraceae bacterium | reverse complement strand
ACCGACAAATCAAAATTTTACGCTCGTTTATGTATAGATTTACTTCAAAATGAAAGGATGAGGATAATACCATGACAAATTTCGACTTCCTGTTTCTGGACGAAGCATTCATTCCCTTTGCAGAAACAGCCGTTGCGGCGGAGAAGATTTTCCCGATAAACGCCGCTTCCTGCGCGCTCACCTGCCGCACGGCTATGGAGAACGCCGTAAAGTGGATGTATTCCGTTGACCGCGATTTGGAGCTGCCGCGCGAGGTCACGCTGATTAACCTCATCAACGACAGCACTTTCCGTGATATTGTCGGCGACGATATGTGGCAGCGCATGGATTTGATTCGCCGCGTGGGTAATATCGCCGCGCACTCCGAGAAGAAAGTCACCCCGGAGCAGGCGGAGCTTTGCGTTGAAAACCTGTTCTGGTTTCTGGACGGAGTGGCTTATACCTACGCGGAGGAGGGCAAGTATAAGCAGGTGGATTTCGACCGCAGCCTGCTGACGCAGCACAGCGAGCCTGTCGCGAATAAACAGGCGGAGCTTGATGTGCAGCGGCTCATGGAAGAAAACCAGAAGCTTCGTGATGAGCTGACCGCACGCCGCGAGGAGCAGAGTAAGACCTACACACCTAAACCTCTCGAAATCTCTGAGTACAAAACCCGTAAGATATACATTGATTCCATGCTGATTGAAGCGGGCTGGAACGAGGGAAAGGACTGGATAAACGAGCTGGAGCTTGACGGAATGCCGAACAAAACCGGCAAGGGCTATGCGGATTATGTGCTGTTCGGCGACGACGGCAGACCGCTCGCTTTAATTGAAGCAAAGCGCACCTGCGAGGATCCCGCTGTAGGCAGACATCAGGCGAAGCTGTACGCAGATATCATTGAAAAGCGCTACGGCAGGCGGCCTGTTGTTTTCCTCACAAACGGCTTTGAAACGCGAATTATTGACAATCACTACCCCGAACGGAAAGTGTCATGCGTGTACTCCAAGCGCGACCTTGAAAAGCTGTTCAACCTGCATTCCATGCGGACAAGCCTTGCGAATGCCGCTGTCAACAAGAGCATTGCAGGACGGTACTATCAGGAGGGCGCGGTTAAGGCTGTCTGTGACGCATTCGACAAGGAAAACCGCAGAAAGTCGCTGCTTGTTATGGCTACGGGCAGCGGCAAGACCCGCACCGTTATTTCGCTGTGCGATGTTCTGCTGCGCAACGGCTGGGTGAAGAATATCCTGTTCCTCGCGGACAGGACTTCCCTTGT
>JBJESB010000085.1:4827-11632 GCA_051882575.1 Oscillospiraceae bacterium | reverse complement strand
AATACATACGAGATTTTCGAGCTTCCGAACGGCAAGCCCGTGTATCACTATGACTTAAAGCAGGCGGTTGCGGACGGGTATCTTGTGGATTTTATGTCAATCGAAACCTCGACGGAATTCCTTGACGAGGGAATAAAGTACGACCAGCTTTCTGACGAGGACAAGGAAATCTACGAAAACACATTCACCGACGAGGACGGCGAGCTGCCCGACAGTATCGCTTCGTCTGCACTGAATGAGTGGGTGTTCAATATTGATACTATCCGCAAGGTGCTTGACACGCTGATGACAAACGGCTTGAAGATAGACTACGGCAGTAAAATCGGCAAGACGATAATCTTCGCCAAAAATCACAACCACGCTGAAAAAATCCTTGAGGTATTCAATAAGGAGTACCCCCATTTGGTGGGCTATGCTTCGGTTATCGACAACAAGACCAAGTACGCGCAGAACCTTATCGACGACTTCTCCGACCCGAAAAAGCTGCCGCAGATTGCGATTTCGGTCGATATGCTGGATACGGGAATTGACGTGCCCGAGGTGCTGAATCTTGTGTTCTTCAAAAAGGTGATGAGCCACGCGAAATTCTGGCAGATGATAGGCAGAGGAACGCGGCTTTGCCCCGAATTACTTGACGGCGCGGACAAGCAGAAGTTCTATATCTTCGATTTCTGCGGCAATTTCGATTTCTTCCGCATGGGCAAAAATGTGGAGAGCCAGAAGATGGTTTCGCTGCAAACCGCGCTGTTCAGCGTAAAAGCGGAAATCGCGCTAAAATTGCAGGCAATCGACTATCAGACGGACGAACTGATTGCTTTCAGGCAGGAGCTTGTTGATGATATGCTGAATAAGGTGCAGGAGCTTAACAAGGAGAATTTCGCGGTTCGTCAGCACCTGAAATATGTGGAGATGTATTCCGACACCGAGAAGTACAAGGTGCTGACATACGAAGATGTGGTTATGCTGCAAAACGAGGTTGCTCCGCTTATTCAGCCCTACGACGACGAGGCAAAGGCGCTGCGGTTTGACTACCTGCTGTATATGCTGGAGTTCAAGCTGATTTGCGGCGACAAATATTCGCGCGGCAGAACCGACCTTATGAAGAAAGTTACCGCTCTCGCCGAGATAGGTAATATTCCGGCAATAACCGCACAAAAGCCGCTTATCGAGCAGCTTTTGCATACAGACTATCTCGAAAGGGCAGGGCTGGACGAGTTTGAGCATATCAGGCAATCGCTCCGCGACCTTATAAAGTACATCCCGAACAACAGGCTTGTTTACGAAACCGACATTGCCGACAACATGGCAGAGCCGGAATGGAAAGAGTCCGAGCTTGAAAGCAAGGGCTTTGAGAACTACAAAGCAAAAGCGGAGCATTATATCAAGGAACATCAGGACAATGCGGCTATTGCAAAGCTGAAAAGTAATGTTCCTCTCACTTCTGACGACATAAAGGAGCTTGAAACCATCCTGTGGAGCGAGGTTGGCACAAAGGACGATTATGACGCTGAAGTCGGAGCGCCGCTCGGCGAGTTTGTCCGCAGCATTGTCGGCATGGACATGAACGCCGCAAAGGAAGCGTTCTCCGATTATCTCACCAATGCAAACCTCGACAGCAGGCAGATTTATTTCGTCAATCAAATAGTTGAGTACATCGTCCACAACGGCACGATGAAAGATATGTCTGTTTTGCAGGAAGCGCCGTTCACCGACAAGGGAAGTATCGTGGAGATTTTCACCGATATGTCTGTATGGCTGGGCATTAAGAGCGTAATTGATAAGATAAACGCAAATGCTGCGGCGTAGGATTCTGATATGCGCAAGCCAATAAGGAGAGAGTTTTATGCAATTTGAATGGATTGATTTTTACACGGAATTTGCGACAACATTGCTGTCTTTCAAGAGCAACAGAAAGGCGCTTATAGATAAGATAAAAAAGGTTTATTCCGATATCGGCATGAAGCTGCCTAAGCTGGAAAGCGGTAATGAAATTATAGATATTGACCCGTTTACCGTTTTCGGGCTTTTCAATAAGGGAATCTCAAACAGCAACCGAATTATCATACTAAACGGAATATCAGCGGAGTTTGGAATAAGGGCGGCAGTACCGCACGAATTTGATGGAATACCGCTGTTGAACAATCTTAGCGCAACATTTTATGGATTTCGTGATGACAGAAAAGAAAACGATATTGAAAATATCTGGCAGCTTTTTTCTGCGGCAATGGTTCTTTCCGATGCAAATACAGCAGAGAACCGTTCTGTTTTCTCCAAGTGGTACGATATTGTCAGTAAACAGCTTTGCGTAGGTTGGAAAATAACTATGGGTCTGTTCTGGATACGCCCCCATACATATCTGAACCTCGACGCCACCAACCGCGGATTTCTCGAAAATCCCAACTGTGTGCCTCCCGACTTTGCCGAAAAAATGAATAGCAAGCTGAAGAAAACGCCTTCGGCGGAGGATTATCTTTCTATTATTGATGACTGTCGCAAGCTAATGGCGCGTGGCGAATACAATTTCAATAGCTTCCCTGAACTTTCATATTGCGCATGGATATCTCCCGACAATAAGCACGATTCGGATTCTGAGAATAACAGCAACTCAAAGGCTTCTTTTCTGAGGTGGTTCAAGCCGCTTATCCAAGCGCTGCGCGATTTGGGAGGCTCTGCAACTCCCGCCGAAGCACGAAAGAAAATCACAGAGAACGAGAAGCTGACCGAGGAAGAAATCAGCGTTACCCGCGGCAAGAACAATGTCAACAAGTTTGAGAACGAGGTTGCTTTCGCTCGCAGTTACCTTGTTAGTGCAGGATATATTGATAAGAGCGTGTTCGGTGTTTGGACTTTGACGGACGCAGGGAAAACAGTGGAGATGACGGAGGAACTGGCATCGGATATTTTCAAGAAAGGCGTTTCCGAAAATCAGAACAACCGCAGCAACACCGCATCATCCGTGGACAAGGACGTTAGACCAACGCATTACTGGCTTTATGCTCCGGGCGACGGCGCGGAAATGTGGGACGAATTCTATAAAAACGGTATCATGGCGATAGGCTGGAGCGAGCTTGGCGATTTGAGAGTATATGCGTCCAAAGCAGAAATAACAACAAAAATGCAGGAAGTCTATGACCCTAAGGGCAGTTTCCGCAACTCCGCTTATGCGAACTGGCAGTTTGCAAATGATATTCAGGTTGGCGATATCATTTTTGTCAAAAAAGGCAGAAACAAGCTGGTCGGACGTGGGATTGTACATTCCGATTATGAATTTGACGACAGCAGAGATAACAAGTATAAGCATCAGCGCACGGTTGAATGGACGCATAACGGCGAATGGGATTATCCCGGTCTTACTATTAAAACGCTGACAGATATCACCTCTTACACCGAATATGTTGATAAAATGAATGCACTTTTCGCTGATGATTCCGCAGAAGATGAAGAAGAGGAAACGAAGAGCTATCCCGCTTATACGGCTGAGAATTTTCTTAGCGAGGTATATATGTCAGAGGAGGATTACGAGCGACTGGTCGGTGTTCTGATGAATAAGAAGAACGTCATTTTGCAGGGCGCTCCCGGCGTTGGAAAGACCTTTGCAGCAAAGCGGCTTGCCTACTCAATCATGGGTGTTATTGATATTGAACGAGTGATGATGGTACAGTTTCATCAGAGTTATTCGTATGAGGATTTCATCATGGGCTACCGCCCGACGGACACGGGTTTCGAGCTGAAAAAGGGAGCGTTTTACAACTTCTGCAAAAAGGCGGAGGAGGATATCGACAACGACTATTTCTTTATCATCGACGAAATAAATCGCGGTAATATAAGCAGAATTTTCGGCGAGATTTTCATGCTGATTGAAAGCGACAAGAGAGGCAGAGGTATGGAGATTCGGCTGTTGTATTCCGACGAAAAGTTTTCTGTGCCTAAAAATGTACACATTATCGGTATGATGAACACAGCCGACCGCAGTCTTGCCATGCTGGACTATGCGCTGCGCAGGAGATTTGCGTTTGTGGAATTGAAACCCGGATTTGCAACAGACGGTTTCCGTGAGTATCGAATGAGACTTGACAACGAGAAGTTTAACAAGCTTATCAACTGCGTTGAGGAACTGAACAAAGCCATTTCAACAGATGAATCGCTGGGCGAGGGTTTCTGTATCGGGCATAGCTATTTCTGCAATTTGGAAGGTAAGGACATCACCGACAGCCGTCTGTCAGAAATCGTTGAGTTTGAGCTTATTCCTCTGCTAAAGGAATACTGGTTTGACGAGCCTGCAAAGGTCAGGGATTGGAGCGAAAAACTCAGGAGTGCTGTAAAGTGATACCTATACAAAATATCTACTATATGCTGTCATACGCATTTCAGATATTGAACGAGCAAGGTTATAAGAAACTTGCCACAGAGGAATTCCATAATACGGCAGAGTTGATGGCGGCTATTTTAGCAAAAGGTATTACCGCACAGGTAAAACGGGGGCTTGGCAGAGAGTATCTTCTGAAAAATGAGGAACTTTCCTCGCTGCGCGGGAGAATTGATATTTCCGAGTCCATCCAGCGGCTGACAATGCTCAACAAGAAGCTGGTGTGCGAGTATGATGAGTTTTCTGTTAACAGCACCATGAACAGGATAATCAAATCCACCGTGGAGCTGCTTATCAGGTCAGATATTTCCAAAGCACGGAAAAAGGAACTGAAAAAGCTAATGGTCTATTTTGCAGATGTGGAGCCGCTCGACCTTTACTCGGTGAACTGGAATATCCGTTTCGACAGAAACAACCAAAACTATCGTATGCTGATATCTATATGCTATATGGTGGTAAAAGGGCTTTTGCACACAAACTCTGACGGTAGCACAAAGCTTATGGATTTTCTGGACGAACAGCGGATGTGCCGTCTGTACGAGAAATTCATTCTGGAGTACTATCGCCGTGAATTCCCGCAAATCACAGCGAACTCTTCACAGATTGACTGGCAGGTTGATGACGGCTACGACGAAATGCTGCCCGGAATGCAGACTGATATAATGCTCTCGCATAATGAGAGGGTATTGATAATTGACGCAAAGTATTATTCGCACGCAACACAGGTGCAGTATGGCACTCCCACCATACACTCTCACAATCTGTATCAGATATTCACCTATGTAAAGAACAAAGAAACTGAGCTACAAAATGTTCCGCATAAGGTATCCGGAATGCTGTTGTACGCCAAAACCGATGAGTCTGTTATTCCGGATAACCGTTACCGCATGAGCGGAAATGAAATAGCTGTAAGAACCTTGGATTTGAATTGCGATTTTTGCGAAATAGCAGCACAGCTGGATAGAATTGTCGAAGAATTTTTTGAATTGGCAGAATAGGTATAAATGGGAAGCTGTAAATTATTGTGAATGGGTTTAGCTTGTCCGCAAAACGCACCTTTCCCGAACATAGATTTCCGAACGAGTTTCTGAACGAAATTACCCCCGAAATCACGCAGATTTCGGGGGGGTTCCTATTTGTTCGTTAATCGAACGTTTTGCGGACAGAAAAAAATCAGATAAACATTGTAAGATAATGCGGCAGGGAGACCTTACCATCGCACTCCCCCACATTTCCGCTTATCAGCTTGAACGCGACTGACGGCGAAAAAGTTTCGATAAACAGGTTCAAAGACTTCGTGGCAGTATTGCCCGCCTTGACCTCTATCGGGATAACCTCCCCGTCTTTCTCAATGATAAATTCAAGCTCGGAGTTATCATCGGGTTTGTAGTAGTGCAGGGTGTACCCATTCTTTATCAGCGTTTCAGCGACAAAGTTCTCATAAATACCGCCTTTAGCAAAGCCTTTGAGGTTGCCGTTAAGCAGTGCCTGCTTGGTCGCAAAGCCAAACAGGGCAAGTAGAAGTCCCGTGTCATTGATATATAGCTTGAACTCGTTTTCCTTTTCGTAGGCGTTCAGCGGCAGCATGGGCGTTGAGGTGTTGCAGCAGATATACGCCATATTTGCGTCACGAAGCCACTGTATGCTGCCGCCGAATTTCCTCGCCGTTGCTTTGCTCTCAACCTCCGAATACTTGAACTTCTTATTCTCTTTGGCAAGCTGTCGTGGAATGCTGTCGTAGCATTTTCTCACCTTGACCTTCTCGGCACCCTTTGCGTGTTGTGATATATCGTCTGCATAAGAAGCTAGTATCTTGTCCTGTATTTCCTGAACCCTGCTGAAATCCTTGTGCTCCATAAAATCAGCAACGACCTCCGGCATTCCTCCAACAACAAGATATTCACGAAGAATGGAGTCGAATTTTTGGTTAACTTCGGGCGGAATCTTCTCTCTCGATTCATAGAAGCTCCTGAGGTATTCTACCGTATCCTGCCCGTAGCCGTATGCCCACAGAAACTCCTCAAAGTCCAGCGAATACATCATAACCTGCCTTTCGTACCCCACAGGAACAGACTCGACCTCCTCGACCTCTTTGTCAGCGTCCTTGCCGTAAGCAAGTCCGAGTAGAGAACCGGAGGCGATAACATCATATCTCCCGTCCTCTGCTAGGAATTTGAGCGCTGTTCTCGCATTTGAGCATTTCTGTATCTCGTCAAGGAAAATCAGCGTCTTGCCTGGTATGAGCTTTACTCCAGGAATGTTCGCCGTAATCCGCTTGTATATCTCCTCTGCGGACTTGTCGCCCTCAAAGATGACCTTCAAGCTGCTCTGCATATGGAAGTTGATTTCAATAAAACTCTCGTATTCGTTCTTGCCGAACTGCCTTACAAGATAGGTCTTGCCGACCTGCCTTGCGCCCTTTATCAGCAGACATTCCTT
>JBJESB010000085.1:2406-4727 GCA_051882575.1 Oscillospiraceae bacterium | reverse complement strand
TACAAAACAAATACTAAATCAACATAACAGTAAAAAATGCCAAAGGAGGTATTCAAATGAACAACAGCGAAATACAAGCGTTTCTTATCGAAACAATAATCACAAAGCCAATGCAGGCGTATTCCGATTGCGTTAAGCAACTCATTCAAAATCCAAAAGACGGGGAAGCCAAAGCCAGAATCACAGAGATAGAGGGCTTTTTCCTCTCCGAGCCATTCAGCGCCTTGACCCACGCCAATGGAACGGAGATTGTTGAATCAATACATGCAATGCTGGAACCGCAAGGCGTTAGCATGAGCGCTATGCTTGACGGAAAGGAGCAAAAAGATGTTTAATGAGTACAGGGATATTGTGACAATAGAGGAATTACAGGAAATGCTCCGTATCGGGCGCAGCAAGGCGTATCAGCTGCTAAGGAGCGGGCACATCAAGGCTTTGCGGGATGGCAGAGTATGGCTTATCCCGAAGAAGTCTGTGATTGAGTATGTAATCGGTCGATGCAGTTAGATTATACGAACACAAAAATTCAAAACAAATACTGCTCAGAGTTAGCGCTCTGAGCAGTATTTTGTCAATTCCTAATTTGCAGCTATGCTGATGAATTACCGTTTCTGTGTCCTTCAATCAATTGTGTTCGCTAAGCCATTTGCACAGCTCATCAAATTCCATTGAATCATCGGCAAGGGACAATCCGACATCAATAAGCTCCGCCTGAGTGCAGTTTATTTCAACGCCGTTAAGTGCAAGAAAAACCAGCATTGCGTGTACGCCAATGCGTTTATTTCTGTCAACAAACGGGTGGTTTGCAACTAACGAAAAGCCAAGCCTTGCTGCTTTTTGAACCAACGAAGGATAGATGTCCTCTCCTCCAAAGGTCTGAAACGGGGCTTCAAGCGCAGACTCCAGCAAGCCATTGTCGCGAACTCCGTCCATGCCGCCGGTTGCAGCAATCAGCGAGCTTGCATACCGATTAGTTGTCGTTCTGTCAGCCGTATCATTTTGCCAGCTCCTTGTACGCTTCAAGATTCTTCGCAATAAGCCGCTGCGATACTGCCTCAACATCTTCATCGGGAGCGGTTTGCAGCTTTTCTACCTCGGAAAACTCCATGATGATGTAACGGGGAACATTGTTCTTCAGAATGATAGCCGAACCGTTTTCGTCAACGATTCTGGCAACTCTGGAAAAGTTCTGATTGGCTTCTGTTATAGATACGAGGGTGTTAGTTTTAACTGTCATAGTGATTCCTCCTTCATTAGTATATATTATACACCACAAATAGGAGAAATTCAACCTATTTTTTAAATAATGTTTCCTCAATCATCTAACAAAAAAGCTGCAAGGGCTTTCGCTCATGCAGCTAAACATTTGACAATAAAGGTCACCCATCTATGGAAGCACGTATTGCATTGCACTCGTGAAGCAATGAATTGATACGGTCCAGATGATTTTTTGCGGTGTCGGAACGCTTTTCTTCCTCGCCAAATTCCGTTTCCAGAGAATTTAAGATTGGTGCAAACGCCTGTTCAACAAGATTTGCCACGTTATCGCAATAAGAGTTTTCCAGATCGGAGGCAGCCGTGCGTATCTTACGATTTATCTCGACTATCTGAGTCACCATGGAGTTTATGCGCTCTTCGCTTTGGCGGTTCATATCCTCAATCTGACGGCGCATTTCTGCTTCACGCTGTTTTTGTTCTTCGGCTTTTTTCTTGCTGCTCACAAGTGCTTTTATTAACCCAAAGAGAACAGTAATCCCGATTTTCTCAGGAGTTGTAGAAGGTACAGGAAACCGAGGAGGCACTAAGCCACCATCTCCCGGATTTGGAAATGGCAAACCGTTTGGGATTGGGAGATCAAAAATTGTATCAAGCCACTCAAGAAGTCCTGTTCCTTCATCGCTGTCATCCGGCTCCGGCAGATTGAGCATAAACTCGGACTTGTCCAGCTTGACGGAAAGCTCGCCCAGATTAACGCTGCAAAGCTGGAATTCTCCCTGCAAAGACAGGTTTGCATCGCTGAATGCCTGACGGATAGTTTGTTCAAGGGAATATCGTATCTCGGCAACATCGGCTGTATCTCCGGTAGAAACAGAAGCTGCGGCTTTATCGGCAAATGCGTTGATTTTAGTACGTCCTTCAGCTATGAGGCGTTTGTAAAGGCTGTCTTTCTGACGAAGGATATTGTCTCGGGTGGAGTAATATGTTTTCTGAATATCCGATTTAATTCCGGATTTCATATCTTCCGACAGACCGTCCAGTAATGAATTGATGATATCCAGAGCCGGTATAAGCATTCTAACTCCGTTTGAAGAGTTAAGCAC
>JBJESB010000085.1:0-2306 GCA_051882575.1 Oscillospiraceae bacterium | reverse complement strand
TCAGCGTTCTTCTGATTTATAACGATGAGAGAGGGCTTATTCTTCTTCAGAACATTGATAAATGCGTAATAGAAGCTCTTTTCATCAACATTCATGTCGTCGATGACAAATACCACTACATCGCTTTTGGCAATCTGGCTGTCTGCGGTCAGGGTGTGCTCGGTCTGAGCATTCAGTCCGGGGGTATCAACTATCAAAAAGCCGTTCCAGCTGATATTTTGAACCCTCGTTGTCGTAGGAACATCGCCTACTGCGGCGGTTTCCTCACCTGTGAGAGCGTTGATAATGCTGCTTTTTCCGGCGTTGTAAAGGCCGTAGAACATCAGACAGGGAGTGCTTCGGGATAAAACCTCGTCTGTGTCCTTGATGAATGAGTCACCATTTTTCCCGCACTCGGTATAAAGAGCGGCACACCTGTCGCGGAGTTCCAGTACTTTTTTCTTGTGGTCAAATAATTCCGTCATGGTTTCCTCCATCAGTATTTCAGCTTTTCAAGACTATTGGCAGCGGTTTTTATTTCGGAATACATTCCTTCAATCGAAGTCCGCATTCTGCCGTAGGCTTCGTGGGAAATCTTTGCGATTTCATCAGAAACAATCTTTTCAATAGAATCCAGTGATTGGTAGATAACCTGCTGTGCGTACTCGTTAAAGTTGTCGCCGATATCTATTTCACGGGTTCGTTTCTTGGTTCTGACCGAGAATTCCGTGAATTCCTTGCCGAAGAAATGCTGAATATGTTCTATCAGCCCCTGCGGATCACGGGTGCGTCTTCTTCCGTCAAGGTATTCGTATTCTATGGTTTTTGTGCGACGCTGATAGTTTGCGTCTATGATAAGATCGGCTGAAGTTAGCTGTATTTGCTGAAAGTCGTTTAACTCGCGTGCTGCTGCTTTGCTTATCTCCTGTGAAAGCACATCATTGATTATTTTGCTTGCCTTATCAGCTACGGAAGACTTGTCGGCAATAGTACCGTTATTCTTCTCGCTGACGAGCATTGAGTAGATCTCATTCGATATCTCGCTGCGTGCTGAAGAGATTATGCTGCCTTTGAGCAGAGAGAGCCGCTTTTCGGCTTCGGTTATCTGTTCAAGTGTATGCGTCAGGTTATTCAGCAGAGCGTCTGTTCCGATGAAATTATCTGAGCAGCCATGCAGAAGCTCGTTTATTACCGAATTGACCTCGTCGCGCGGACGCTTCATTTTCAGCTCAACTGCTTTATCTGAAATGACCTGCCCGATAAGCTCCAGAAAATCTGGGATATTGCTTTGCTTGAAGAACTCGTCGTCATTGCGTTCCATTGCTGTTTTTGCGATAAGGGTAGATATAGAAATGAACCTATACTGACTGACGAATTCGCCATTGCACAGAGCAGCGCATTGCTTTTTTCCAAGTTCCTCGTGAGAGGCGCGGATCTCAGCGCTTTTTGGAGACAAGTCATATATACCTTTGCCGCTTACTTCATCAAATCCAACCAATTTCTGAATATCGGATTTGGTTACGGCAAGCAGCATAGGCTTTCCGCTTTCGACCAGCCTTGATATTTCCTCGCATTCGTCCATTTTGAACGCATTGTTTGAGGGTGTCAGATACAAAATGAGATCGGCATATTTAATGTAGTCCTTGGTGAGCTGCTCATATTCCGTAGTGAGCGAATGAACTCCCGGTGTATCCACCCATGTAAGACCGTTCAGAAGCGTGAAATACTGAATACTGGAGGTTGCCTGAACAACATTTTCCACAAAGTAACCCTCGGGAATAGGCTTTTCTACACAGCTTCCAAGTGACTTGTCGGTGTGGTCGTATACGAAATATTCCGGATCAGTGTAGAGTTCTTCAAACGAAGTGCCTTTGAAGGAATACCCTGAAACGAAATTGCCAAGGGTGCTTTTTCCGGCTTTTACGTCTGCAAAGACTATCAGAAGCAGGGAACGCTCAAATTTGTTTACGAATTCCTTGCTGGCGAGATAACGGTTGACGGATTTCTTCCACTGCTCAATTGCCTTGTTAAATTGCAGAGCCTGCGCCAGGCACAGCTTTTCGATATCGTTACCATTTTGCTGTGCAGATTCCTGACGGTCGTTTATGCCGTTGATTATGGAGCTTATTCTCTCCTGACGGTCATCGATACTTTTACAACCGCTCTCAAGCTGTGCCGAAGCCTTCTGTACTGCGGAATAGAAATCCTCTATTGTTGTTCGGATACTCATACGCTTAACCTCTGAAAAATCCTTCCAGCTCTGCAACTGCCTTTTTCAGGGCTTCATTTCCCTTATCATCGGCTGACCTCACAAGTGCCGACTCAGC
>JBJESB010000084.1:0-13024 GCA_051882575.1 Oscillospiraceae bacterium | reverse complement strand
GGCGTAACATCGGGGTGGTGCCAGCTCTACATGATTGCGGGAGACAGGGATTCAGACGGAAAAATCAAAACGCTTTTTGTGGCGTCGCGCACCATTCACGAAGAAAAGCAAAGAGAAGATAAGCAGAACAAAAGAATCGAGGAGGCGAGAATTGAAGCCGAAAGAGCCAACAGTGCAAAAACAGCCTTTCTGTTTAATATGTCCCACGATATCCGCACTCCAATGAATGCCATAATCGGATTCAGGGATTTACTTGAAAAGCATCAGGACGAGCCCGAGAAGAGAGCGGATTATCTGCAGAAGATTGAGGACGCAAGCTCCGTTCTGCTTTCTATAATCAATAATGTGCTTGAAATGGCGAGAATCGAAAAAGGCACACTGGAGATGGATGAAAGCGTATGGAGCGCAGAACAGTTCAATGATACGCTTTATTCCGTTTTCCATGAGATGATGGCTCAGAAGAAAATAAAGTTCACAAGACAGATAGATGTCACAAATCACTATGTGTACTGTGACCCGATTAAGCTCAGAGAGGTGTTTCTGAATATTCTTTCCAACGCATACAAGTACACCAATCCCGGCGGCAGTGTGAATATGCTGCTTGAGGAAATACCGTCCGACCGAGAAGGCTATGCTTTGTACAGGACAACAATCACAGATACGGGTATCGGAATGAGTGAAGATTTCCTTCCGCACGTATTTGAGGAATTTTCAAGAGAGCATAATACCACCGACAATAAGATTGAGGGCACGGGTCTTGGTATGCCTATCGTAAAGCGTCTTGTGGAGGTTATGGATGGCACGATAGAAATAAAGAGCCAAAAAGATGTGGGAACAACGGTGATTATAACGCTGCCCCACAGAATTGCACAAAAGTCAAACCTTATCGCACACCCCGAGGTTGAGCTTGACCCGAATCTGTTTCGTGGCAAGCGTATCCTTCTTGCAGAGGATAATGACCTGAATGCAGAGATAGCAACGGAGATTCTCAAGGAGGCGGGATTTGTGATTGATTGGGCGGCTGACGGACAGATTTGTGTGGATATGCTGGAAAAAGCTCCTGTGGGATATTATGACCTTATCCTGATGGATATTCAGATGCCTAATATGAATGGTTATGACGCGACTCGTACAATTCGGGCATTGCAGGATACCCAAAAGGCACAAATCCCGATTCTTGCAATGACAGCTAACGCTTTTGAAGAGGATAAGCGTGAGGCGTATCGCTGCGGTATGAACGCACATATTGCCAAGCCTATCAACGTCAAGGAGCTGATGAAAGAACTGGCAAATATCCTTGGATAACAAATGTTTTTATGAAGGAATGCCGGGCGATATGATATAAAGATGAACAGATATCCCTAAAAGGCAGGAAAAAGGAAAACAAAGCAATAACGGATTTTGTTGATGACCGGGATATAACACAGCTGCATACAGGCGGTCACGCAAGCATTGACAGTGCCGGTTTTCTGTGTTTTTAGCAATTTCAAAATATTGTACAAGCCTGTTTGGGTTCATAGTTCGTTTTTTGTGCCGTCGTAAAATCTGCAAAAGTTCAATTTTATCGTTAATTTTGCGACGGTGTTTTTCCGCTGTGGTAGAATATAGACACAGCAAAGAGTTCTTTATCTGCCGTCTGATGACCAACAGCAAGGCACAGCGCAGAATGCAATCGGCAGAGAAATAGTTTTTTGTAATAGTATAAGGAGGCTTATTATGTCATTTGAGGAAAACAGCGGATTCACATTTATGGGATTTAAAAACATGACTGACGAGGAAAGAGAGCGGTACTATCGTGAGCACCCGTTTGAATACCAAAGTATAGGAGAGTACATTGCAGACATTTGTAAATGGCTGGTAGAGTGCAGCGACTGGCGTTATACACAACAGCAGGCAATGGACCTTATTGAGACGCGTATGCGTTTTGTCAAGGAAGCCTATAAAGGAAAATGGCCCATTGATTTGGCAGCTTGTGAAATAGGATTTGTTTGTGGCTAGCAGTTTGCCGATTCGGTGCTGTTATTTTTTCCTGCTCAAGACCGGTTATGCGGGGTATCGCTTAAAAGCGCATAACCGAAAAACGAGCAGGATATTTTTTAGCAGATAACAAAAGTCCTCCGACTTGAGCCGTAGGATACGAAATGAATTATGGATTTTTGAAGGCAAAAATAATGTTTGAAATTATGAGACGAATGCTGCGTTATGGTTGATTTTGCTATTCCGATAAACCGTAGGTTGAATTTATAAACTATAATTACGTTGAATTCAACCGTGAATTGTGATATAATAAACACAATAGAAAAGTTCAAGGGAGGGCAGTAAATGGACAACACCTTCAACACAAATCTTCGCAGGATTCGTAAGGAAAAGGGTATAACTCAGGAACAGCTTGCCGAGGCGGTAGGAGTATCTGCGCAGGCTGTATCAAAATGGGAAATGAATAGCTTCCCCGACGGGGCGCTGCTGCCAACAATCGCAGAGCGGCTGGGCGTTTCCATTGACGAGCTGTTCGGGCTGAAAAATGAGAATATTTCAATCTACGACAGGGTTATGGAGCATATCAGAGCCAATCCCGCTGACAGGGTGTTTGACGAGGCGTTCAGCATTTGCAGGGCGATTATTCTGGCAAGATGCGGCTGCCCGAGGTATGAGCCGCTCATTCCCGAGATAATTGCTTCCGAATATGACAATCACAGCCGCCTGAATTTTAAGGAGGGCTTTATGGAAGCGAGAAATAACGGCGATTTGCAGTATGTTTTCCTGTTCCCCGAGCCGAAGTGCGGCTATGATAAGGTGCTGAAATATAACGAGGAATATGTAAAGCTGTTCGGGGTGCTCTCAAAGCCCAATGCCCTTAAAGCCCTGTATTTTCTGGCAGGTCGTGACGGCACGATGTTCTTTAAAAAAGACACCCTTATGCACGAGCTGGGCATTTCCTCCGAAAACGCAAATGAGATTATAAAAGCATTCTGCGATATCGGCTTTATCTGGGAGGCGACCCTGAACGGCGGCGACAGCAGCGAAAAAATCTATCAGTACATATCACGCTGTGAGCTGGTGGCATTTCTCACCGCCGCAAGATATTCTATGTATCCGCCCAACAGCTTCGGGTATAGCTCCGAGGGGCGGAATGAGCGCTATCTGAAAAACGACACCTACAAAAAGGAGGGCGAAGATGAAAAAGAAGAAAACCGATGAAAAGAAGAACCCGCTGCATCACGATTACGGTCTTTGGAGCAATATCCGCTGGATAGTATCGGCTATGCGAAGGCACTCAAAGCGGCTTATGATACTTATTCCCATAGGTATAATCTGCGCACCGCTTATGAATTACCTATGGACATTCATCTCGAAATTCGTTATTGATATGATAACAGGCGAAGCGGGCTGGGAAGCGCTGCTATGGCTGATGGGAATATTCACGCTCATTCAGCTCACCTCTACCATGCTGAATACCTACTACAACGGCGAGGTCTGGTGGCGGTTTATTGATGTACGCTTCAGACTCATAGGCGAAAAGAACCTGAAGGTAATGAGCATAGATTTTGAGCACCTTGAAAACCCCGATGTAATGGACTGCTATCAGAAAGCGAACAATGCCTGCGACAACAACGACGCGGGTGTTGAGGGCATGATGCGCTATCTGGTGAACTTTGCGCAGTCGCTGGCGGTAACCGCTGTGGGTCTTTGCATTCTCGGCACGCTTAACGGGTGGATTATGCTTGTGATGATTGTTCTGGCGGCAGTGAATTTTGTCATCACTGACAGAACAAACGCTGCCTGCAAAAAGAAGGTGTGGGACCCTCTTGCACCATGGTGGCGCAAGGATAATTATATGCGCTGGCAGATAACAGATTTTACCCCCGCAAAGGATATCAGGCTTTTCAATCTGCGCAGCTGGCTGGTAGAGAAATTCAAAGCCCTGAAAGCCGAGCGCCTTGAGGCACAGAAGAAAAATCAGAAAATGTGGTTTGCTGCCAATGTCGCTTCGGCGGTTCTCTGGGCGGCGGCGCTTTGTGTGGTTTATGGTATACTGATACGGTCGGTGGTGTATGATGGGCTTTCAATTGGCAATTTCAGCCTGTATCTTGCAAGTGCAACAACACTTTTCCAGCATTTAAATCAGCTTCTAAATGGAGTGAGTTCGCTTCTTCAGAAAAGCCGTGAGGTTGACGATTTCCGCAGCTTTATGGACTTTAACGGCGGAGATAAAAAGGATAGCGGCAAGCCCGTACCCGAGTTTGACAGCTATGAGTTCGAGTTCAGAAATGTTTCCTTCAAGTACCCAAAAGCCGAGAATTACGCGCTGAAAAACCTGTCGCTCAAGCTGAATGCAGGCGAGCGCCTTGCGGTAGTTGGGCTTAACGGCGCAGGAAAATCCACGTTCATTAAACTGCTGCTGCGGCTGTATGAGCCCACCGAGGGCGAAATCCTGCTCAACGGCGTAAATATCCGTGAATACAATAAGCGCAGCTATTACAGTATTTTTGCGCCCGTATTTCAGGACGTAGAGCTTTTTGCTTTCCCGCTTTCGGAAAATGTTTCCATGCAGTCCCCCGAAAAAACGGAAAAGGAACGTGCGGAAAAATGCCTTATAGCGTCGGGATTCGGGGATAAGCTGGCGGAGCTTCCGCGCGGAGTTGATACCGAGATTCTGAAAATAATTCACGATGACGGAGTTGACCTTTCGGGCGGCGAAAAGCAAAAGCTGGCGCTTGCAAGAGCGCTGTATAAGAATGCGCCCGTAGCGGTGCTTGACGAGCCTACTGCCGCCCTTGACGCCATTGCGGAAAGCAAGCTGTATAACGATTTTGACAGGCTGATAGGAAATAAAACCGCCGTTTATATAAGCCACAGATTAAGCTCCACGCAGTTCTGCAAGAATGTAGCTATGTTCAAGGACGGCGAGCTGTGCGAGTACGGAACTCACGAAAGCCTTATGGAGAAAAACGGCGCGTATGCCGAGATGTTCCGCTTGCAGGCGCAGTATTACGTTGACGGGGAGGTGACGGCGAATGTCTGAAAAGAAACAAAATAGCTTAACTCGTGAAACGCTGAAATTCGTATTCAAGACCGCATGGAAAGAGCGCCCCTCGGTATTTTTGGTTTATCTGATGAGATTTATCTCTGAGTTTGTCTCAAAAATGCAGAATGCGATTATGGCGAAGCTGATTATTGACGAGCTTGTGCTGGCGATAAGCGGCGGTGAGATTTCTCAGCACATTAAGAATGCGGTGATTTTTGCAGGGGTATTTATCGGCATACAGCTGCTCACAACCCTTTTAAGCTCCGCAGCAACGCAGCTTGAATCGGTACATTCGGAGTGGTTCAGCGAGTATATTGATATCCGGCTTGCCGACCATACAATGAGCATGGATTTTGAGCATACCGAAAATCCCGAGGCATTAGACGCGCTTCAAAAAGCACAGGAGGGCATGAGCTGGTACAGCGGCGGTATCGTGGGCGTATTGAACGCGGTGTTCGAGCTTATTAACAATGCTGCGTCGCTGCTTGGCGTTTCGGCAATTATTCTGCTGACCTGCCCGCTGCTGCTGCCCGTTCAGATTGCGGCGCTGGTGGTTATCACTGTATTTAACGCCAAGAACAACAAAATTGAACGGGACAGCTTTCTGGAGCTTGCCAAATCCAACCGCGTTTTTGGCTATGTGTTCTATCAGCTTGCGGATTTCAAGCTCGGCAAGGATATCCGCCTTTACGACAGCGCGAAGATGATGGGCGACAAGGCGAAATTCTTTTCCGACGAGCAGGTCGGAATCTGGCGCGAAAAAGCAGGAAAACAGCGCAAAAACAGCTGGGTTATGGATGGGACAAACGCTCTGCGTGACGGAATCAGCTATTTTTACATAGGCTATCTTGCGGTTACAAGGGCGATAACCGTGGGCGATTTCTCAATGTGCGTCAGCGCGGCGGGAACGCTTTACTGGAGCCTTTACGGCGTTGTAAGCGGAATACAGAACATCAATCAGAAATGCGCCTACGCCCACAGGTATATTGAGTTTATGCGTTTTCCTGCGGCAATGGAAAAGGGCGAGAAGCCTGTTGCCAACGGTGAACATACGATTGAATTCCGCCATGTCAGCTTTAGGTACCCGCGCTCGGAAAAGCTTGTTCTGCGCGACATTAACCTCACCATAAAATCCGGCGAGCACCTTTCGATTGTCGGACTTAACGGCGCAGGCAAGACCACCTTCATCAAGCTGCTGTGCAGGCTTTATGATGTTACCGAGGGTGAAATTCTCGTTGACGGCGTGAACATAAAAGAATACTCCGAGGAAGAATACAGAAAGCTGTTTGCGGTGGTGTTTCAGGATTTTCAGCTTTTTGCGTTCAGCCTGCGCGAAAATATCGCTTTAGGTGAACAGGCGGATGATAATGAACTTGCGGAGGTATTAAAGCTTGCAGGGCTGTGGGAGGATGCGCAGAAGCTGCCGCAGGGTCTTGACACTATGCTTTACAAGAGCTTTGACGAGAATGGCACAGACCTTTCGGGCGGTCAGCGGCAAAAGACCGCAATCGCCAGAGCGCTGTACCGAAAAGCGCCTATTGTAATCCTTGACGAGCCTACCGCCGCCCTTGACCCTGTTGCGGAATACGAAATTTACCGCCAATTCAACACCCTTGTAGGCGGTAAGACGGCGGTATATATTTCCCACAGGCTTTCAAGCTGCAAATTCTGCGACAGAATTGCGGTTTTCGCAGATGATACTATCAAGGAATACGGTACACATGATGAGCTTGTTGCCAACATTGGGGGTATATACGCAAAAATGTTTGCTGAACAGGCGAAATATTATGTGGGTTGCAGCAGTTGATTTGTTGAAATGATAAAATCCGTCGGGAGAGCGATGCTTCCGGCGGATTTTTGTTGTATATAGCTGCCTTGTGGGGCGTGTCCTTATGCGAGGCTTGCAGCTTACCGCTTGTTGGATGTATTGTGTATATATTACGGGAGAGTAAATCATTATTATGACGCTGCTGCAAGCTTTGAGGGCGGCTTCTGCAAGCTGCTTACAATTGAGGAATAACTCAAATCCTCTCGGGTAAATTCATTCAAAACAATAGCTTCATCTGCCCTAGTTTATTTGCTTATCGTTTTGCGTTGAATTATGATGCTTCATAATTATATTTAGGCAGCTTTTTAATTGCGAATTTAGCAAAAGTTAGCAAGGGCTTAATCAAAATGCGTTAATAAATGCAGATTATATGATTGTTCATAGAAGATTTTATCCCTTTGTTATAAAGTGCAACATTTGTGAACTATTTAATTGGCATAATGCACAAATCACAAACTTAATTTTATCTAAAATCATAAAGTTAATTTTAACCTATTGACAAATGGATTTTTACAAACTATAATATAAACAAGCTTAAACGCAGAATTAACAAGCGTTAAAGCAATCATTAACATTCATCAACGTATTTCAGGAGGAAACAACATGAAACTTAAAAGGCTTTTGGCAGGTATTCTTGCAGCCGGTACGGTTCTTAGCGTTACCGCTTGCTCAAACACCACAAATTCATCAAGCACAGCTAATTCTTCATCATCCGAAAATAATTCTGACAGCAGCGCCGGCACAGACAACAACGCAAGCACCGAAAAGCTCACGCTTAAGGTACTCACCCACCGCACCGACAGAAAAGAGGACGGCTCTCTCGCAGAGATGACAAAGGCTTTTGAAGAAGCCAATAACTGCATTGTTGAATATCAGGCATTCACAGACTACGCAACCGATATTCCCACAATGATGAACACCACCGAATACGGCGACGTTCTTATGATTCCCGACACAGTAAAGCTTGAGGACCTTTCAAACTTCTTTGAGCCGCTCGGCACTTACGACGAGATGAGCGCAAAGTATAACTGGGCTGACAAGAAAATGTACGATAACACAGTATACGGAATTGCTCACCTCGGAACAATCGCAGGCGGTATCTGCTACAACAAGAGAATTTGGAAAGAGGCAGGAATTACAACTCTCCCCACTACACCCGAAGAGTTCATTGCCGACCTTAAGCTTATCGAGCAGAACACCGACGCAATCCCCTACTACACAAACTTTGCGGACGCAAGCTGGACGCTTGTACAGTGGGCTTCACTTGTAAACTCCGCTTCGGGCAGCAAGAGCTACGAAAACGACCTGCTTGTAAACAGACAGGATATTTTCACACCCGGCGGCGCTTACTATGAGGTTTACAAGCTTATGTTCGATGTTTTCAAGGACCCCTCTCTCCACGAGGAAGACCCGATGACATCTGACTGGGAAGGCTGCAAGAAGGCAATCAATGATGGCAAAATCGCTACAATGGTAATGGGAAGCTGGGCTGTTTCGCAGTTTAAGGAAGCAGGCGACAATCCCGATGATATCGGCTATATGCCCGCTCCTTTCAGCACAAACGGCAAGCAGTACGCAGAATCCACCGCTGACTACTGCCTTGGTATCAACAAGAACAGAAGCGACGAAATTAAGGCACTCGGCAAGAAGTACATAACATGGTTTGTTGAGGAGTCCGGTTTCGCACAGAAGGAAGGCTCTGTAAGCGCACTCAAGGGTTCTGCAATGCCCGATTACCTCACCGATTTTGCTGACTGCGAATTCTTTGTAACAGAAACAGCTCCCGAGGGTCTTGTAGGCGTTTGGGACGCTATCAACAACGATTCCGAGGTAGGTACATGGCAGGGCGACGCTGCAAACTTCAAAATTCAGATTGCAGAGGCTGCTTTTGCAGGTGATGGCGACGACAAGTTTGAAGCAATCATTGCCGAAGCTAACTCCAAGTGGAACGCACAGAGAGATTCCAACGAAAAGCTCAGCGAGTACCTTGCTAACAACTGACACCGTTATTTTCTTCATTTCTCCCACAGTCGGTTCGGGAAGGCACAGCCTTCCCGAACTATCTTTATTACAATGAATAGAAAGGACGGGTTAACGCACTATGGCTGCCAAAACTAAGCAAAAGCGCACATTCCTGCAATGGGTAAAAGGGTATACGGGGCAGAAATATATTACAACAGTTTTGTTCCTGCTGATACCGCTGGCGCTGCTTATACTTTTCACCCTTATTCCCGCGTTTAATATGGGCATTTACAGCTTTCAAAAGCGCGACCAGCTCGGCGTTTCGGTGGAATGGGTGGGCTTTGATAATTACATAAAGCTGTTCACCGATGAAAGCTACCTCAAAACCTTTGCAAACAGCATTTACTATCTGTTCGGTTCGTTTGTGCAGCTTGCCTTAGCGCTGTTTATCGCAACGCTGCTTTGCTCTAAAATCAAATTTGCGAATTTCTTTAAGGGCGTTCTGTTTTTCCCGTATATGATGAACGGAGTTGCCGTTTCGCTGATATTCCGTCGTTTTTTCCAAAAGGGCGACGGCATTACCAACACAGAGGGCACGCTTAACAGCATACTTGTTATGCTGGGTGCAGAACCGGTAAAATGGCTGTCTAATCCCGATATTGTAAACTTCTGCCTTGTATTTGCTTCAATATGGAGATACATAGGCTTTGATATTGTAATGTTTATCGGCGCTATTCAGTCCATCTCTCCCGATATTTATGAGGCAGCCAGCCTTGACGGTGCAAATGCGTGGCAGCGCTTCCGCTATATTATTTTCCCGAGTATAAGACCTATTGTTGCGCTTCAGCTTATTCTTGCAATTAAGGGTGCGGTATCCGTATTTGAAATCCCGTATATCATCACCGGCGGACGCAGCGGAACAAGCACCTTTGTAATCAAGACCATAGAAACCGCTTTCCAATATCAGAAGATAGGTCTGGCTTCGGCAATGGCTATTGTTCTGCTTGCGATTATACTGGTTATAACCGCAATACAAAAGGCATTCTTTAAAGAAAGGACGTGACGGCTATGGCAAAAAACAAAAGCGCGCAGGAGTTCAGCCTTAAAAATTATCAATTCAAAGAAACACCGCGTGCGGTAAAAATTTTGAGTAATGTGCTGATTTACGTTTTCCTGATTCTTTGCTGCTGTCTTGTTATTCTTCCCCTTTTGGTTGTGCTTATCGGCGCGTTCAAAACCCACGACGAATATATTACCACAAACGTTTTTGCCCTGCCCGAGGTTCCGCAGTTCAGCAATTTTGTAACCGCATTCATCAATGGTAAGGTGCTTAACGGTCTTGCGAACACAGCGCTTATTCTTGTGGTTTCCTGCTTTGGAACGATTGTAACCGGTACAATGACCGCATTTGTTCTTCAGCGCTTCAAAATGCTGTTTACCAGATTTGTAAAATCAATCTTCCTGTTCGCGGCGCTGCTTCCTAATATTTCAATGCAGGTTACGGTATTCCAGATTGTAAGCAAGCTTGGACTTTACAACACCATTTGGGCGCCGTGTATTCTGTATATAGGAACGGATATAGTATCAATCTACATTTTCATTCAGTTCCTCGACAATATTTCGGTTTCGCTCGACGAAAGCGCAATTCTTGATGGCGCAAGCTACCCGCGGGTTTACTGGAGCATTATTTTGCCAATGCTTCGCCCCGCAATTGCAACCGTGCTTGTAATAAAATTCATAGGAATTTACAACGATTTCTACACCGCAAACCTGTATATGCCCGGCGATGACCTAGCGGTTGTTTCAACAGCCCTTTACCGATTTATCGGACCGTTCGGAGCGCAGTGGGAAGTTATTTTTGCGGGTATTATCATCTGTATAATTCCATCGCTGATTATTTTCCTATTCCTGCAAAAATTCATTTACAGCAACCTCGTTGCAGGCTCTGTAAAGGAGTAACCTCTAACCAATCCTTCAAAAGCAACACCCCGAAGAAAAACTTCGGGGTGTTGTTTTGTTCATATAGCTATGGCAACACCGCACAAAGATTGTGCGGTATTGCCCTATTTGTTCAGCCGCTTAACCGACTGTTTATATACAAGCTTACCGTCAATTATCTGTATTCTTGTTGGAACGCCGGGACGCTTTATGCGTTCCAGAAGCGTAACAACTGCAAGGTCAGCCATTTCGCCCGCATCAACGTTTATGGTAGTAATCGGCGGGTCGCAGATTTCAGAAATAAGGTAATTATCATACCCCACAACCGAAATATCCTCGGGCACGGAAAGCCCACGCGTCTTTAAATCTCGAATGACCTTATATGCGGTTTCGTCGCAGTTGCACACAAGTGCGGTAGGAAGCTTTTCGGGAAAAGAAATGCTTTGGAAAAGTTCGTTATTTATTTCTCTGTCAGGGATTATCCACTCCTCATTGACCGGCAGATTATGTTCAAGCATAGCCTTCATATAGCCCATATACCTATCAAAAATGCTTGAGGTAGCAAGCCGTGTTCCCACAAAGCCAATTTGCGTGTGCCCCTCCGATATGATATACGACGTAAGCCTGTAACCGCCCAAAAATCCGTTGGTTACTATGCAATCGGCGTCAATATCGGGCTGGTAGTAATCAAGCAGAAGCACGGGAAGCCTTTGCGAAAGCATTTTTTCAAGATATTTCCCGCTAAGCTGTCCCAAAGAGATAACGCCGATTGTGCGGTTTCCCGTAAGAAGCTTCGGCATTACCAGTGCTTCCTCTTCCTCGGTGGTTAAGTTTTCCTGTATGCAGGAGATATTCTCCTTTTTAAAACGCTGAACAAGGTTGTTATAAAGCGCCCAGTAAAACGAACCGTTGGGATTTATGAATTTCTCGGGGATAAGTATGCCAATATTCCCATCCGCCGCAGACTGCTTCACGGGAATATACCCCATTTCCTCTGCGGTTGAAATAATCTTCGCCCGAAGCTCGTCGCTGACTCCGCTTTTGCCGGCAAGAGCCTTTGAAATGGTGACATTGCTTGTGTTGCAAGCCTTTGCTATGTCGCTTAGGGTCACTTTTTTCTTCATACCGTTTGTATCCTTTCAATTTGTTCCGTCAGAGTGTTTGAATTGCTTTTTCTATAGTCAGGTTAAAATAAATTAAAATTTGGTTAATATATGATTTATTATACCATGAACAACAAAAAATTGCAATATATTATTTAAAATTTATTGCAGTGCAACAATAATTTAAACGCTTGCTTGTCTGTTTCGTGTTCGCAACAAAAACCGCCAACCGCCTGATATTTAGGGCAATACTGCACAATCTTTGTGCGGTGTTGCCCTATGTTTGCGAGAAGTGTGCGGAATAGAAAATCTCCGCTGAATTGCTTCGGCGGAGATAGCTTTTTTATTTTGTATTATGCGGATGATTTCGAACTTTTTGCAGAATTACAGCGGTTATTCTAGAGCAATCCATTAAACAACCGTCTTTTTGCATAGAAGCCATGCGTGAATCTAAAGCGGGTATGCGATATCAATCCGAGATGATTTTTAAGACTATTATTTTCTCGTTTATGCATTGATTAACCTATCACGAATAGCAGAATGAAACCCCTTATACATAACAAAATCGGCAGTCGTGAGATTGACTGCCGATATTTTAGTTTGGTTGTTTTGTCTTGTGCCGCATTATATAGGCATTTTATCAACCTTTTAGTGTATCTTCAACCGAAACTGCGGGGGAGGAAAGTTTCAAGTGTTTTGAAATCTTGTTGCCCACCCCGAAAATGGCTTTGCAGAGCCGGTTGTTCGGGCAAGCACATTGAGAAACCCATATTGTTGATGGCGATTTTCCCTATTTGACATCTGCAAAGCATTAGCAATGATAATCAGGCGGTGTTATTATATCAGAAATCCATAAGCTCATTTAAGTCCACAAGCATAATACTGCTGTCGGATTTTACTTCGTTTATTACAGCTTCGGTAAATCCTGATTTTGAAAAAAGAACATAATAAGTGTTGTTCCTGTTTGGGCTGAATATTTCAGCTTTTGCTTTCAGTTCACGGAGCACAGAGAAGTCAAGCTTTTCGTTTCGCCATTTACATTCTCCGAAAATATAATCCTTTCCGTCGTTTGCTACTATATCAATTTCCACCTGATTGCGAGTAGAAGGGTTAGTTCCCCACCATCTACCGATAGAAGTAAAGAGTATTGGCAGTTCACCCTTTGCA
>JBJESB010000083.1:0-3206 GCA_051882575.1 Oscillospiraceae bacterium | reverse complement strand
TAAGGCAGCAATTGAAAACGGTGAAGAACTCCCTTTTGACATTAACGGCGCGGCAATTTACTATGCAGGACCCACCGCTGCAAAGGAAGGTATGCCAATCGGCTCATGCGGACCGACAACCTCCGGCCGTATGGATGTGTATTCGCCTATGATGCTGGATTTGGGACTAGCCGCAATGATTGGCAAGGGTGAGCGCTCCGACGCTGTGTGCGACGCGATTGTGCGCAACGGCGCGGTGTATTTCTGCGCGATTGGCGGCGCGGGCGCGCTGGCTTGCAAATGCATAACCGAATGCGAGGTTATAGCATACGAGGATTTGGGCTGTGAGAGCGTAAAAAGGCTGAAATTCGAGAAATTCCCGCTTATTGTCACGATTGATTCTGCGGGCGGAAATATCTTCAAAACAGGCAGAAACGAGTACTGCACAAAATAATTTTTTCGGTTCAGATTAAAACTCTGAACCGATTTTTTAGACATTTTCGCATTTTAAGTTGTGTTTTTGCATAAACCGCCCAGTCACTTTCTAGGTAAAACGATAGACTTTTGAAAATCATGGATTTTGTTATTGACAAAAAGTGTATCTCATGTTATAATGAGCACATAGCTGAAATAATATCCTTTTATTGTAATTCTTTGCGGATGTGATGAAACAAGTGGCAAACAGCAACTGCACCGATTATTCACAGTTAAGCGACGAAGAGCTTCTGGCAGATTATTCTGCTGCGGGCGGCAGCGAAAGATTATCTGTGATAATTTCGCGCTATAAGTCTTTGGTGCTATCTATGGCAAGAAGATATTCATCTTCTGCGGATTATGGCGAGCTGGTATCGGATGGGCTGGATGCGCTGGTCAATGCAGTAAACAAATACTCGGCGGATAAGGGCAGCTTTGCTGCGTTTGTAAAGGTGTGCGTCGGCAATCGTATGATAAATACCGTAGACGCCGCAATTCGCCGCGAAAGCAGACTTACAGACGACAGCGAGCTTATAAATCTTGCCGATAATCGCCCCTCACCCGAAGAGCTGACAATACTAAAGGAAGAGCTTACCACACTCAATACCGAGATGAACCGCATTCTCACCGAGCTTGAGCGCAGATGTCTTGACGGAGTTGTGTTGGGTTACAGCTATGATGAAATAGCCAAAAAGCTGGGGATTGAAAACAAGGCGGTAGACAATGCTGTCGCAAGAGCGCGCGCAAAGCTCCGCGCAATGTTCCCTGATTTTTGAGCAGTATATGACCCGGTAGCTTAATAGCCAGAGCGTTGTTTTACAAAGGTGTCGGTGCAAACCCGGCCACGGGCAAAATCTATTTTTTCAGAGGTATTTTTATGTACACAGACAAGACACTCAAGTGCAAGGATTGCGGCGCAGACTTCGTTTTCACCGCAGGCGAGCAGGAATTCTATGCAGAAAAGGGATTCGAGAACGAGCCCCAGAGATGCAAGGCTTGCCGTGACGCAAAGAAGATGAACGGCAGAGGCGGCAGACAGTTCTTCGACGCTGTATGCGCTAGCTGCGGCGGTCCCGCAAGAGTTCCCTTCGAGCCCAAGGAAGACAGACCCGTTTACTGCAGCGAATGCTTCGCAAAGCAGAGAGGCGAGTAATTCCGCTCATGCTTTATTGAATAAGCATATTCCGAGCGGCAGGTTTGCGTGGAATATCGCAGGCGGCAGTGGTTATGTCCTATGGGGCAGTAAACAACGTTCCGGTTATCCAAATTCATTAAGCAGCAAAACAGGCGGCACAAACCGCCTGTTTTAGTTTTGTCAGATTTTCAGTCTTTTCACTCTGTCAGCAGCGCTGCAAAGCTCCGAAAATGTAGTGATATCCATATCCAGAAGCTGCGTTCTCACCTGCTGCGGTAGCCCATTGTAATATTCAAAGCTGGTAGGGTCGTTCTCTACCAGCTCATCAATTCCGTTGTATATTTTCCCGCTCATCTTCCGATATTATCGGCAAGCTCACGCATTTCCGCGCTTGAGCGTACAGAATGAGTTTTCGCAATTACCGCTTGCTTTTCATCCTCGCCAAGCAGCGCAAAACGCTGCATTGCCGCAGGATTCTGCGCCAGCGCCATGCCAAGACCGAGCGGAATCTCAAAGTTATCCATAATCTGCCGCCTTTCTTAAATTTGCGGTTGCCCGCAGATTTACTATGCGTTTGTTCGCTGAATTTATTCGGTCTTGAATAATCTGGCACAAGCGCAATTTATGCAAAAATCAAACGCAGCAGATTTTCCGAAAAAATTACCGTTCAGTGATTTTGCCGTACATTTCAGGTCGCCTGTCACGGAATACGCCCCAGCTTAATCGCATCTCGCGCAGCTCGTCAAGGTCGAACTCATGTACCAGAACAGCATCGTTTTCTCTGTCGGCGGACTGCGCCAAAGCGCCCGTATTATCAGCAATAAACGAGCTGCCGTAGAAAGTCAGCGACGAGGATTGGTTCTGATTATCGGCGTCGGGCTTGACCCACTCCGTGCCAACGCGGTTTGCCGCTATTACAGGCACAAGGTTCGCCGCCGCATGACCCTGCATACACCTTCTCCAGTGCGGCATACTGTCGCATTCTATTATCGGCTCGGAGCCGATTGCGGTTGGGTACAGCAGAATTTCCGCGCCCATAAGCGCCATGCATCTTGCCGCCTCGGGAAACCACTGGTCCCAGCAGATTCCAACGCCGATTCTGCCGAATTTTGTGTCCCACACCTTAAAGCCCGTGCCGCCGGGCGTAAAGTAGAATTTCTCCTGATAAAAATGGTCGTCGGGAATGTGGGTTTTGCGGTACACGCCCAGAATTTCGCCGTCTGCGTCTATCATGGCAACGCTGTTGTACAGCACATTTCCGTCCTGCTCGTAAAAGCTGATTGGCAGCACAACGCCAAGCTCCCCAGCAACCGCTCTGAAATGCTTAACCGCAGGATTTTCACCCACGGGAAGCGCAAGATTGTAATTTTCGTAGCGGCGCTCCTGACAGAAATACCATGTCTCAAACAGCTCGGGCAGCAGGATTACATTTGCGCCCATTGCGGCTGCCTTGCGCACAAGCATATCGGCTTTTTCAACAGAACTCTCGCGTGTTTCGGGTATGGACATCTGCACTGCAGCTACACTTATTTTTCTCATATCTTACCCCTTATCATTATAACAATACAGGCTCGCGGGGGCGTATTTTTCTCTGCTTGAATACTTTGTAAACGGCATT
>JBJESB010000082.1:0-3243 GCA_051882575.1 Oscillospiraceae bacterium | reverse complement strand
GTGATGAACAGAAATGAATTCAATATTGTAATATGTTTGTATCTTGTGATACTAGTCGCGCTGGCAATACCGCTGGGCGCATATATAAAAAGAGTAATGCTGGGCGAAAAGACGTTCCTGTCAAAGGTACTCACCCCTTGTGAAAGGCTTGTTTACAAGGTCATGAGGATAGACGAGAACGAGCAGATGACATGGAAGAAATACGCCGTCAGCGTTCTTGTGTTTTCGGGGATAGGCTTTGTGTTCCTGTTCCTGCTTCAGCTTTTGCAGGGAGTGCTTCCGGGCAACCCGCAGAACATTCCCGGAACGTCGTGGCACTTAGCGTTCAACACGGCGGCGAGCTTTGTGACTAACACCAACTGGCAGGCGTACAGCGGCGAGTCCACGCTTAGCTATTTAACTCAGGCGCTTGGACTTACGGTTCAAAACTTCGTTTCTGCGGCAACTGGCATCGCGGTTTTGTTTGCCCTTATCCGAGGTTTTACAAAAGTTAAGGAAAAGGGCTTGGGTAGCTTTTGGGTTGATATGACAAGGATAGTAGTACATATCCTTATTCCGCTTAATCTGGTAATTTCGATACTGCTGGTCGCAGGCGGCGTTATTCAGAACTTCAAACCTGCTCAAACCGTTCAGCTTCTTGAAACGATAGCGGTCAGCGCGGACGGTGAAATTATCGAAAACGCCGAAATAGACACCGAAGCCGGAACAGTCACCGTAAACGGCGAGATAGTACCGGACGCCGAGATAGTCACTGAAGAATTTGTACCAATGGGACCTGCGGCAAGTCAGGTGGCGATAAAGCAGACCGGTACCAACGGTGGCGGCTACATGGGTGTGAACTCCGCGCACCCGCTGGAAAACCCGAATGCGTTCACGAATATCGTTGAAATGCTCTCGATACTGCTTATTCCCGCGGCGCTGTGCTTCACGTTTGGCTCGGCTGTGAAGAACAAAAAACAGGGTGTCGCGATATTTGCGGCAATGTTTATCTGCCTTGCGGCGGCGCTGGCAATTATTGGCGCAAATGAGCAGACCGCAGTCACCGCCCTCACCGAAAACAGCATGGTCGATACGTCAACTATCGGGCAAGCCGGCGGCAATATGGAGGGCAAGGAAACCCGGTTCGGTATTGCGTCCTCCTCCACATGGGCGGCGTTCACAACGGCGGCTTCCAACGGCTCTGTGAACTCCATGCACGACAGCTACACTCCGCTGGGCGGTATGGTTGCAATGCTGCAGATGCAGCTTGGCGAGGTAATTTTCGGCGGCGTTGGCTGCGGACTTTACGGTATGCTTGCGTTCGCAATTTTGACGGTGTTCATAGCCGGGCTTATGGTTGGGCGAACGCCGGAATTCCTCGGCAAGAAAATAGAGCCTTACGAGATGAAATGGGCGGTTGTCGTCTGCCTTGCAACGCCGGTGGCTATTCTTATCGGCAGCGGACTTGCGGCTGTTGTTCCTGCGGTTGCAGAGAGCCTTAACAACGGCGGCGCACACGGCTTCTCGGAGCTGCTGTATGCGTATTCTTCGGCGGGCGGCAACAACGGCTCGGCTTTCGCAGGCTTCAACGCAAACACGGTATTCCTGAACGTTTCTATCGGTCTTGTAATGCTGTTTGCAAGATTTATGCCGATAATAGGAACTCTTGCGATAGCTGGCAGTCTTGCGGGCAAGAAAAAGGTCGCAGTCACCGCCGGAACACTTTCCACCACGAATGTGATGTTCGTGTTCCTGCTGATAGTGATAGTGCTGCTTATCGGTGCGCTGAGCTTCTTCCCGGCGCTTGCGCTCGGTCCTATTGCGGAATTCTTCCAGAGATAACAGGAGGTCTGATATATGTCACACGCAAAAACTGCGCTCTCCGACAGAAAAATGGTCGGCAGAGCGATAAAGGATTCATTCATCAAGCTGAATCCTAAGATACAGAAAGACAACCCGGTAATGCTTATGGTTTACATCTCAGCGATACTCACCACCGGGCTGTGGGTTGTTTCCCTGTTCGGGATAAAGGACGCGCCCTCGGGATTTACGCTTGCAATAGCGGTAATTCTGTGGTTCACGGTGCTGTTTGCGAATTTCGCAGAAGCTATCGCCGAGGGCAGAGGCAAGGCGCAGGCGGACTCGCTGAGAGCCTCCAAGCACGACGTTGAAGCCCACAAAATTCCCTCTGCAGATAAAAAGGACAGCATTACCGCAGTTCCCTCTGCAACGCTGCGCAAGGGCGATATTGTTATAGTCAGAGCCGGGGAGCAGATACCCGCAGACGGCGAGGTCATTGAGGGTGCGGCTTCCGTGGACGAAAGCGCCATTACCGGCGAATCCGCCCCGGTAATCCGCGAGAGCGGCGGCGACAGAAGCGCCGTTACCGGCGGCACAACGGTGCTTTCCGATTGGATTGTAGTCCGGGTATCGAACGACCCCGGCGAGAGCTTCCTCGACAAGATGATAGCAATGGTAGAGGGCGCGGCGCGTAAAAAAACTCCGAACGAAATAGCGCTCCAGATATTCCTTGTGGCGCTGTCGATAATCTTCATTCTGGTGACGGTTTCACTGTACACATATTCGATATTCTCTGCAAAGCAGGCGGGTATTGAAAATCCTACCTCAATAACAACGCTGGTAGCGCTGTTGGTTTGCCTTGCACCGACAACGATAGGCGCACTTCTATCGGCAATAGGTATAGCCGGAATGAGTCGTCTTAATCAGGCAAACGTCCTAGCCATGAGCGGACGTGCAATCGAAGCCGCCGGTGACGTGGATATACTCATGCTGGACAAGACCGGCACTATCACTCTCGGCAACCGTCAGGCAAGCGACTTCATTCCCGTGGACGGCGCAACAAAGGAGAAGCTTGCGGACGCTGCGCAGCTTTCTTCCCTCGCAGATGAAACCCCGGAGGGCAGAAGCGTTGTCGTGCTTGCAAAGGAGCTTTTCGGCATAAGGGAGCGCAACCTCACCGACAGCAACGCTGAATTTATTCCCTTTACCGCAAAAACACGAATGAGCGGCGTGAACTTTGGCGGCAGCGAAATTCGCAAGGGCGCTGCGGATTCCGTCAAGGAGTACGTCCTTGCAAACGGAGGTACATACAGCAAGGAATGTGAGCAGGTGGTTCTGGACGTTTCCAACAAGGGCGGCACGCCGCTGGTTGTTGCAAAAGACCACAAAATACTCGGCGTTATCTACCTCAAGGACATAATCAAGCACGGAGTTAAGGAGAAGTTCGCCGACCTTCGCAAAATG
>JBJESB010000081.1:0-3291 GCA_051882575.1 Oscillospiraceae bacterium | reverse complement strand
CCCCTCCCCGAAGGGTTTCATCCCCCAGAATCAGCAGGGTATGCCAATACCAAAACCGGTATTAGGACGCCAGTCCTAGATTCACCAGCCTCGCAGAGGTTCTGCAAGGACGCCTGTCCTTGCAAAATAGCTGCGGCAAGGCTTGACATACACGATAATCTGTGCTATGATATTTATGTGTATTTCAGTGTAAAGGGGGGCTTTTCGTATGCCGAAAGTAATAGGCTTTTGCTGCACAACTGCGCAAAAAGAACCGATTCAGCCTATTCTTGAAAATATCTGCGACAGGCTGCACGGGAGCTCCGATTACCGTATGGTAATTTACCACTGCTTTGAGGACTTGTTCCACGACGACAAGAACAACCGCGGCGCAGCCTCTGTATTTGACCTGATTAACTTTGATATGCTTGATGTTATGGTCATAGCCGCGACGAGCATTCTGAATAAGGACGTTGTTGCGCGGATTATAAACAGGTGTGAGCGGCGCGGCGTGCCGGTTATAACGATTGACGAGCCGCACGAGGGGGTTTCGTGCATTTCGTTTGATTACGGCGAGGCTTTCAGCAAAATCGTGGAGCACATTCTGGAAAAGCACGGCGCAAGGCGGATAAAGGTAATGGCGGGCTGGAAGGACAACGAGTTTTCGCAGACCCGTATCAACAGCTGCGCGGAGGTTATGAGCCACTTTGGGCTGACGCTGACGCCGAATGATATTCTGTACGGCGATTTCTGGGACCAGCCGACTTACAAGGCAATGGACGAATTTTTCGCTTCGGGCGAGCCGCTGCCCGAGGCGTTTATATGCTGCAATGATATAATGGCTATCGCGGTTTGCAACAAGCTGCGCGAGCATGGTTACAATATTCCGCAGGATGTTATTGTTACGGGCTTTGACGGTATTGAGCTGGAGAAGTATCATTCACCGCGACTTACCACCGCAGTGCGTGATAACCGCGCGCTTGCACAGTCGCTTTTTGAGATGATAGAGCGGCTTACTGCGGGCGCACAGCCGTACAGTGTTGCGCTGCCGTATACTCCTGTTTTCTCGGAATCCTGTTGCTGCAAGGAGGACACCCATGATGTCTGCAGGAGGCTTATTGACTTTGTTCAGAGCCATACCACAGGCAGGCTCTTTGAAGAAGAAATGAACAACATGAGCCATGTTATTGCAGCAGAGCCTACAATGGAACACGCAAGAGAGGTTCTCAGGCAGAAAGCGTTTGACAACACCGTAATATGCATTACCGAGGAATTGTACAACGGTATGCGCAGTGAATTCGGCGACGGAAGAATCAGCGCTGCGGACGGCTCGTACCCCGATACCATGCACGTATTTATGTCAAAATATTATGACGGGCGCAATTACGACGATGTAGTATTCCCAACGTCGGAGCTTCTGCCGGATTTTGAGCGCTCGTTCGGCGAGTACAATGCGATTTTCATAATGCCCCTGCATTTTCAGGACAGCATTGCGGGGTACTATATGACGCACTACGCCGCTATGGAGCATTACAATGAGTTTCTCTACACGTTTTCATCCTATCTTAACAGCTGTATTGAAACGATGAATATGCATGAGCGGCTGACGGGGCTTAACCGCAAAATGGAATTTCTTTTCACGCACGACCAGCTTACGGGAATATGCAATCGGTACGGTTTTTACAACAGCTTTAAGCAGAATTTTGCAGACTTTGAGGGAAAGGCGCGGGATGTATATATTCTGTCGATTGACCTGAACGATATGAAATACATCAACGATAATTTCGGGCATTCGGGCGGCGATGAAGCGCTTGTAATTACTGCTCGTGCGCTGAACGCTGCTGCTGCGAGTGATGCTCGGGTGATTTGCTCACGATTTGGCGGTGACGAATTTGTGGTTGCGCGTATATGCTCGGGTGATGCGAAGCAGCAATCCGAAAGCTACCACAGCCGATTCACCGCGGCGCTGGCGGAGCTTAACGGTTCTTCGGGCAAGCCCTTTGCGGTTGAAGCGAGCGTGGGAGTTTACAGCGCGGATTTGACGGATGTAGACAGTGTTGACAGGCTGATTGAGCTTGCGGACCGCCTGATGTACAATGACAAAGCGCGGTACAAGCGGCACCCCAGAAATTGAGATAACACCAAAAACGGAGAGCGATACTCTCCGTTTTTGGTTTTGCCGGGACTGCTGTCCTGTTGTGAACCTGTGGTTGGGGGGGCTAGGACCGGCGTCCTTGCAGAACCTCTGCGGGGCGGTTTTGGCTAGGACTTGCGTCCTTGCAGAGCCTCTGCGGGGCTGTTTGGGCTAGGACTTGCGTCCTTATACCTGTCTGTTTTTCGCACAGTCTTGTGCGGGGAACTGGGGGATGAAACCCTTCGGGGAGGGGGACTGAGAAAATCCAACAAAAGCGGACATTCCCCCTCCCCTACGGTTTTCTCCCCCAGACCCTCTTTTCCCCTCTCCCCACCCCTTTGTCCGCTTTTCACTCTGATGAAGCCAATGATTTCATTAGTTTTTGCTCGTTAGACTTGAGGCGTTTACCGCGGCTCACAATCTCATATTCTCCTACTCTGTTCAATGCCGAATAGTCCAGCAGAGTATTGCCTTAATTTTCTTCAATCTCTGCGGGACAAAACGGCTTTGTGCAAAGTCATGCAACAATAAATCTGTGAGCCGTTAGAAAACCGTCGAATCAAACGGACAAAAATTTATCAGACTTTCGGCTTTAGCGAGCAAAAAAGCGGGGAAAGGGGGTGGGGTGAAAGGAATTTTAAATAATGGGCGCACGCCCTAGCGTGCGGGGTCGAACGTAAGTTCGACGAGGAGAAAACCGTAGGGGAGGGGGAATGTCCGCTTTTGTTGGATTTTCTCAGTCCCCCTCCCCGAAGGGTTTCATCCCCCAGAATCAGCAGGGTATGCCAATACCAAAACCGGTATTAGGACGCAAGTCCTAGATTCATCAGCCTCGCAGAGATTCAGCAAGGACGCCAGTCCTAGCCAAAACAGCCCCGCAGAGATTGATTAAAAATTCATATAACCCTGCAATTATATTTATCCTGTTTTTGGACTTGATTTTATTGTGGGTTTGTTATATAATATAAAATAGATTATTATGCTCATGGGAGTATTATTTGATTCGGGAGGAAAACAGCATGGAATTTATTCAGGCAGATATATACACCTCGTCGCAGGCTATCGACGGAATCACAGGTGCGCTTACAGATTACGGAATTACCGGCTTTGTAATCAGCGACAGCGCAGATTTCGAGAGCTTTCTCGCAGATAAAAACGCAAACTGGGACTATGTTGAC
>JBJESB010000080.1:0-3306 GCA_051882575.1 Oscillospiraceae bacterium | reverse complement strand
GTCCCCCTCCCCGAAGGGTTTCATCCCCCAGTCTCAGCAGGGTATGCCAATACCATAACCGGTATTAGGACGCCAGTCCTAGCAAAAACGCCGATAGCATAGCGGTACTAGGACGCAAGTCCTAGATTCATCAGCCTTGCAGAGGTTCAGCAAGGACGCCAGTCCTAGCCCAAACCGCCTCGCAGAGGTTCAGCAAGGACGCCAGTCCTAGCCCAAACCGCCTCGCAGAGGTTCTGCAAGGACGCCGGTCCTAGCAAAAAAGCAGGTGGGCTCTGCCGTATAAAAACTTTTTTCAAAAAATTTCTTTTACCCCCTTGCATTTCTTAAAGAAGTATGATAGAATAAATTCAGCGGTTGTGTAAACGATTACCGTTTAACAGAAATACAGAATTTATATACGGAGGACAATTTATGAAGTACGCAGACGGATTATGGCTGAATAAGCCCGGCTACGGCGTAAATTACGCTACACAGATGTATGAGGTAACAGCGGATGAAACCTCAATCAATGTGCTTGCCACAAACCAGTGGATAGGCAATCGCGGCATGACGCTGGGCGGACCAGTGCTGGAAATCACATTTACATCTACGCTGGAGAATACAATCAAGGTATCAATCGACCACTTTAAGGGCAGGGTTGCAAAGGCGCCCAGCTTTGAGCTGAACGAGGACAGCGCGTTCAAGCCTGTGATAAAGGAAACAGACGGCGCTTTTGAGCTGATTTCGGGTAAGACCCGCGTTGTTGTGGCAAAGGGCGGCGCGTGGGATATAAAGTACTACTACGGCGACAAGCTGCTTACCAAAACGGGCTGGAGAACCACATCCTATATCACCGAGGAACAGTGGAAAACCGACGAGCGCATGACTGTCGATAACATGAAGCCTTTCTTCTCGCATGACGAAACCGACGACGGCGCATATATCCGCGAGATGCTGAACATCAGCGTCGGCGAGAGCATTTACGGCTTTGGCGAGAAATTCTCGACATTTGTAAAGAACGGTCAGACCGTCGAGGTATGGAACAACGACGGCGGCACAAGCTCCGAGCAGAGCTACAAGTCGATTCCGTTCTATGTTTCCAACAGAAGCTACGGCGTGTTTGTAAATCACCCCGAAAAGGTTACATTTGAGGTTGCAAGCGAAACTGTTTCCAAGGTTGCTTTTGCCGTACAGGGCGAGCACATGGAGTACTTTGTAATCGGCGGCGAAAAAATAGCCGATGTACTCACCGTTTACACCAATCTGACGGGCAAGCCAGCGCTCACACCTGCTTACACGTTCGGTCTGTGGCTGACTACCTCGTTTACGACCGACTACGACGAAAAGACGGTTACATACTTCATTGACGAAATGGCGCGCCGCGATATCCCGCTGGAGGTATTCCACTTTGACTGCTTCTGGATGAAGGAATTTAACTGGTGCGACCTCACATGGGATAAGCGTATGTTCCCCGACCCCAAGGCAATGCTGGAGCGCCTCAAGGCAAAGGGTCTGGAAATCTGCGTGTGGATTAACAGCTACATAGCGCAGCGTTCAACAATGTTTGACGAGGGCGTAAAGGGCGGCTATTTCATCAAGCGCAAGGACGGCAGCGTATGGCAGGGCGATATGTGGCAGCCCGGTATGGCTATCGTGGATTTCACAAATCCTGCTGCGTGTGAGTGGTACAAGGGTAAGCTGCGTACTCTGTGCGAGATGGGCGTTAACGCATTCAAGACCGACTTTGGTGAGAGAATCCCCACAAAGGATGTTGTATACTACGACGGCAGCGACCCCTACAAGATGCACAACTATTACACCTACCTCTATAACAAGACCGTTTTCGAGGTTCTCGAAGAATACTATGGCAAGGATAAGGCTTGCCTGTTTGCACGCTCGGCTACTGTCGGCGGACAGAAATTCCCTGTTCACTGGGGCGGCGACTGCTTCTCCAATTACGAATCCATGTGGGAGACACTCCGCGGCGGACTTTCGCTTACAATGTCGGGCTTCGGCTACTTCAGCCATGATATCTCGGGCTTTGAGGCGCAGGGTACTCCCGACCTCTACAAGCGCTGGTGTGCGTTCGGTCTGATGAGCTCGCATTCCAGACTGCACGGAAACAGCTCCTACCGCGTTCCGTGGAACTTTGACGAGGAGAGCTGCGACGTTCTGCGCCACTGGACAAAGCTCAAGGGCAAGCTGATGCCGTATCTCTTCGCGCAGGCGGTAAAGACACACACAACGGGCGTTCCCATGATGCGCGCAATGGTGGTTGAGTACACAGACGACCCCAGCTGCGCAAATCTCGACAGACAGTATATGCTGGGTGATAATCTGCTGGTTGCTCCCGTATTCAATGAAGAGGGCATTGCGCAGTTCTATGTTCCCGAGGGCAAGTGGACGGACATCCAGAGCGGCACGGTTTATGAGGGCGGCAAGTGGTACACCACCAAGAACAATTATTTCGAGATGCCCGTACTCGCAAAGCCGAACAGCATTATGGCGTACGGCAATTTTGAGCGCGCGTTCACATACGATTACGCCGAGGGCGCGCAGCTTGTTGTCTACGGTCTGGAGGATGGAAAGTCCGCAGAAACCTCTATCTATGACAGCGAGGCTAACCTTGTTCTCACCGTAAAGGCACAGCGCAGCGGCGATACGATTAAGGTTACAGCCGAGGGCTCGGCTAAAAACTTCACCGTTAAGAGCGCAGAGGGTCTTAAAATCGAAATGTAATTATACAAGCGGCTTGTGCGGGGCATGAGCCGCTTTTTGTATGCCCTGCGGGGTATGGGCTTGGACTGCTGTCCTATTAAAGACCTGCGGTGGGCTGGTGAATCTAGGACTAGCGTCCTAATACCTGTTTTGGTATTGGCATACCCTGCTGAAACTGGGGGATGAAACCCGTATGGGCGGGGGAAAGAGAAAATCTAACAAAAGCGGGTATTTCCCCCGCCCCTATGGGTTTCTCCCCCAGACCCCCTTTTCCTTTCACCCCACCCCCTTTCCCCGCTTTTTTGCCTGATTAAGCCAATGACTTTCATTAGTTTTTGCACGTTAGACTTGAGGCGTTTACCGCGGCGCATTGCCCCATATTTTCACGCTTTGTTCAATGCCGAATTGTACCACAAAGATTTGAATAAATTTTCTTCAACCTCTGCTGCACAAACGGCTTTGTGCAGAGTTATGCTAAAATCAAACCATGAGCCGTTAGAAAACCCTCGAATCAAACGGACAAAAACTCATCAAACTTTCGGCTTAATCAGGCAAAAAAGCGGACAAAGGGGTGGGGAGAGGGGAATTTTAAATAATGGGCGCACGCCC
>JBJESB010000079.1:0-43003 GCA_051882575.1 Oscillospiraceae bacterium | reverse complement strand
CCTGCTCCGGAGGCACATGGTACAGCTGGCGCGATATCGCAGACGGCGGAAATGCTTCGGCGCTTGAAGGTCATTCGGCTAGTGATTTTGTGCTAAAATCGGAATACAACTCTCTGGCTGCCAGAGTTGCGGCTCTTGAGAAATAAGTACTGTTTTGACCCGGCTGCCGATTCAGTCGGGTCAACCTATTGGGAAAAAACCGTATTTTGCAGTTGTTGTTTGTAACATTGTTGGCTTGTATTTTAATCCTTGAATATATATTGCAGCACTACAATTTTTTTATGAAAATTAAAACTATAAATATTGACAATAGTACTTGAAATGTGATATAATGAAATGTAATGATGATTTATCTGTTAATTTGGTAAATTGTATATATAGATTTGATTCCGGGCTGTTTATGCGAAAGCCTGTGCGATTGTCTGATAAATAGTTTCACTTTAATATCAGATAATGATTTATCAATTAGTTGTCTGCATAGCTGCATCATTGATGAAGCCTCCGAAAAAGGAGAAATGGTTAATGGATATTTCGCAGGATGGTATTAAGGTAAGCGTTATCGTACTAACATATAATCACCGTAAATTCATAAAAGCTGCTTTGGACAGCATTTTGATGCAAGAGGTGGATTTTAAGTACGAAATATTAGTTGGCGATGATGCTTCCAATGACGATACCCAAAGCATTTTGCTGAAGTATAAAGAACAATATCCCGAGATTATCAAGCTGCACTTAAGAGAAAAAAATCTTGGTACAACCAAGAATGCTTATGATTTGCTTCAACGTGCGAAGGGTGAATATATTGCGGCTTGCGAGGGCGATGATTATTGGCTGACGAGTGACAAGCTTCAAAAGCAGGTCGATTTTCTTGATTCTCATCAGGAGTACATTGGCTGCTCCCACAAGTGTAGAATTGTAGACGAGAACGGAATTCCATTGCCTAAGCAAAGGCTGTCTTGGGTGGTGAACAAGCAGATTTACACACTGCGCGATTTCAAAGGATTATACCTGCCGGGTCAGGCGGCAACAATACTCAGGAGAAATATATATATCCAACCAAAATATGATTACTCAATTTTTGAACGGGCACATCCGTTTATCGGTGACCGTACTACAATGATGATATATGCCGCTCAAGGAGATTTTTACTGTTTCCCTGATGTGATGAGCTGCTATCGCCGCAGAACGGATAAAAACAGTTCCGGATTGACTGCTCTTGTGTTCACTAATTCCATTGATGGCGTAATTCGGGATTTTCAATATACTGTTTGCCTTGAGGAATATGCGAACAATACGCTTCATATTGATGCCGGATTTCGGCATCACAAACGCAATCTTTTGACTAGTGCCGCGTTTTACTGGCTGCTGGGCGAGCATAGTCGCGGCGGCAAATTGATTCGCGAGATACTGAAAAGTGAAAAACATGGCTGGACAATGTTTTTATACTTGCCGGTTGGTGTTATTAAAAAGATTTATGCCAAATTGGTGTACTAAGGAGAACTATGGGAAAATTTGATGGAAAAGTGCTTTTGTTTCTTGGCACTTCGGTTGCGTCTGTAAGTATGGTGCAATATGCACACAAAGAGGGCGCGTATGTCATTGTGACAGATAATCTGCCGATTGAGCAGTCTGCTGCAAAAGAGCTTGCAGATGAAGTATCATACGTCAGCACCCGCGATGTTGATTCTTTATGTGCGCTTGTGCGTGAAAAAGAGGCAAATGGTGTGATTTGCGGTGTCAGCGAGGGAAATCTTGCTTGTGTGCAAGAGGTGTGTCAGCGGCTGAATCTTCCTTGTTATTTTACAAAGGAACAGTGGGATATCTGTCAGGACAAAAAGCAATTTAAGGATTTGTGCCTGAAACACGCTGTACCGGTATCTCGTGAATATATTATCGAATCCGAGTCAGACATTGACAAGGTAAGATTTCCGGTGATTGTGAAGCCCGTTGATGGCTGTGCGGCACAGGGAATTACAATTTGTTCCTGCCGTGATGAGCTGCTTGATGCAATAGAGGTTGCGAAGAATATTTCTAACAGCGGGCGCTATATCGTTGAAGATTATTTGATTGGAACAGAAATAACAGCCGTATATACAGTAAAGGCAGGAGAAATAAGTCTGTCATTGGTGCGTGACCGTTACCCTTCTTTGGACCATGAGGGGGTTACAGCACAATTTGATGCAAGCATTGCGCCTTCAAGGTTTTATCAGGAGTATGCAGCAACGGTTGACCCTGCCGTAAAGAGAATGCTGAAAGCTATTGGTGCTTATGCCGGAGTGGTATTTTTTCAAGGGATTGCTACCGACCATGGCATCTTTATCTTTGAGTGCGGCTATAGAATGAACGCGCTGTGCGACTACTACAATTTATCTGCCGCCAATGGGATAAATTATATGGAAATGATGGTAAACTACTCCTTAACGGGAGAAATGGGCGGGGCTGATTTGAGCAGCGATAATCCCAATCCGGACGAGCTGTGCTGTATTTTTAACATGACCGCGCACGCCGGAACAATATCTAAATTAGAAGGTGCACAGGAATGCCAAAAGCTGCCCGGTGTACAGTATGCCGAATATCTGCTTCCCTTAGGACACAGAATTGTTGAGAACAATTCAATGGCTCAGTCGGTCTTCAGAGCCTATATAAATGCTCCCAATCTGTCTTGTCTGAAAAAGACCATAACCGAAATGCAGAAACTTGTGTGTGTGGAAGACGAAAACGGAAACGATATGTTATTTCTTCCTTTTGATGTTGAGCGCATCGTTGATACATTAGGCAATGAGAAATAATTAGTATATTGGAGTTTGTTATTATGAATATACAGAAATCTTCAGTTATTGAGAACATGCGTATTATTACCTTAAAAATACCTGCTGATGTAAAGGGCACACGTCTTATTACATATTCGTGGCCTTTGATGTTGTCAACCAGCTCGGGAGAAATTTTCCACTACATCTTCAGCCGAAAATTATGTGGAAATAATGTGCTGTACGGTTATTTCCTGTACGCTTCAAGCACGCTCCTGATACGTTGTACGCACGGAAAATGTAAGCTGATTTGTACAGAAATGCGCAGCGACAAGGATAAGTATCTGAAAACCGAAACGATTGAATTATCTGTTGATAACCTGAAACAAGTATATCTTCCCGAGGGTGTTGCGTGGGGAATATTCAGCCTTGATGATGAAATTGAAATTCAAATCCAGTCGACTGTAGATATAGAAGCTCAGCTTCCCCTGGTTTTTGACCCCCTTTGTTCAGACTTTGAGCTTCCCAAAGAACTGGAAAAAACTGAATTTGCGCTTGGAGAGATGCAAGGCGAGCGTATCGGCATAGAGGAATATAATGAATTGATTGAAAACAGCGAGACTGACGCAGAAAATAGCGAATGCGGTGCAGAAAATACCCTTGATACCGACAACAGTGAAATCAATGTACAACAGCTGAGTATTCCGGGCTCGTGCTTTATAACACACAAATTTGCGAATCCTTCAACGGAAAAAATATATTCGTATTATGCGATGGCTCAGAATGGAATCAAGAAGACTTATGTTCAGCATTTCGAGATGAAATTTTCTTCGGCAAATATAGTGCGTGGCTTTTATATACAAGACGCTCCATGGACTAATAATCAGTACTTTATTTGTACGACGGGCAGATGCAAGGTTATCCTTTTTGATTTGAGAGACCGGAGTCAAACTTATCTTTGTCATACAAGTGTAATTTTGGATAGCGAAAGCAAGGATTCGCTGTATTTTGAGGCAGGAATTGCCTATGCGGTAGTATCGCTTGAGGAAAATACCTTGCTTTATTGTATGTCCGACAATACAATCTCTGACAATGTCAACAGAATCGTTTCTGTATTTGACGAACGTTTCAAGAATGAATTGCCCTGTGCGGGGATAATATCTTCAGCGATTGACCGTTTGGCGCCGAAAGCGGAAGAGCTTGCGCATAATTATTGGTGATATCTCTCGGCAGACAGTAATATAAGATACTTTAGCGAATGGAGTGGAATAGTAATTGAGCGCCGAAATGAATACTTCTGAACGTCCGTTGGTCAGCATTGCCATGATGACATACAATCACGAAAAATTTATAGCAAGAGCGATTGAAAGTGTTTTGATGCAGGAAGTCAATTTTCGTTATGAGCTTGTAATAGGAGAAGATTGCTCAACTGATAACACAAGACAAATTGTTATGGAGTATGCAGAGAAATATCCCGGTATAATCCGTGCAATCCTGCACCCTCATAATGTCGGTATGCAGGAAAACACCAACATAATGCGCAGAGAATGCAAAGGCAAATATCGCGGAAATCTGGAGGGTGATGATTTCTGGATAACAACCGATAAGCTTCAGAAGCAGGTGGATTTTCTTGAAAGTCATCCGGATTTTATCTGTATCGGTGGAGATTTTGTATGTGTTGATGATGATGAAAAACCGTGCAATTTCCCATGGGGAGATATTACGCATACATACTGCCAGGACGAAGAGTATACAACCGAGCATCTGAAAAGATGGCTGCTGCCATCACATATTTCAGCTACACTGTTTCGCAATGTATTCGCGGACTGCGGACAGGAAGAGCTTGAACGCTTTGAGCGTGTGCAGGTTCTTGGTGACAGACGCGTTTATATGTATCTTGTTTTGCAAGGGAGAGTCTATCACCAGAAGGAAACAGTTATGGTGAGAAGAATCCTTACAAAATCCTCCACAAGCTTCACTTCTGCTGTAAAGAAGTCAAACTGGCAGGAGATAAATTACGATTGGCTGCTTGAGGCAGAGAAATTTGCATTGGAAAGATTTAATTATAAGCTGGATTTGTCAGCGCGCAAGGAGCTTCACTGGCTGGGAAGCATACGAATGTTTTATCACAATCCGACAAGTGTCAATTATCAGATTATGAGGTCCATTTTCAAAAAGTCGCATTCAAAATTCCGTTATATGCAAATAGCTGCATCGGAATTTTTCAGCAAGGTCAGAGAAGTATACAAGCGCGACGGTTTTTTCAAGGGCACGAAAAATGGACTTAGCAAGATAAAAAAGGTGTTGGATAAATTCAGGAAAAACAGAAGCGAATCTTCCGTTAACAATCAGCAAAATAACAGCGTACTGAATTCTTACTCAAAAAAGTAATTGAAGCCGGAAAGGGAAAATCTATGGAGAACAGAAAAAAAAGAATATTGATTACCGGAGCAGGCGGATATGTAGGGCTGGAATTGGTAAAGCAGATTCTTACCGCCACCAGCTATGATGTTATTGCCATGTCAAATAACAAGTCCGGAATCCTGAATAGTATTTCACACCTTTCAGCGGATAACAGAATTTCATATCTTCCGAGAGAGTCTGTTCTTGATAATACTCTCCCGTTGGATGGCGTTGACATAGTGGTTCATCTGGCATTTGCCAGAAAAGAAATCCCGCAAAGCGAGCTTGTTGACAGCATGATTTTTGCCGAAAAGCTGTTCCTGCAAGTAAGGGACAACAAAGTCCCCGCGCTGATTAACATTTCCTCTCAAAGCGTTTACGGCAGCGCCGAGGGGCTCCACTGCGAAAGCTCGGATATGTGTCCGCTTGGTTATTACGCGCTGGCAAAGTGCGCAAATGAGATTATATTAGATGGTATTTTCTACGGCTGTGATACTACCCATGCAACCAATATCCGTCTTGACAGCATAGCGGGAAACAAAAATCTGATTCCTACATTGGTTCGTCAGGGAATAGAAGATAAACTTATGAAGCTAAAGGGCGGAGAACAGGTGTTTTCTCTGCTTGATGTGCGTGACGCCGCAGCAGGAATCCTTTCGCTTTGCCAAACAAACCCCGAAAAATGGGAGCGGGTATACGACCTTGGTTGGAACGACGTTACCTATAATCTCGTTGAGGTAGCAAATTTGGTTAAAGCACGGCTGGAAAAGCGCGGAATAAGCGGCATTGATATTTCTCTCGAAAAATGTGACATTAAGACCTATGCGGGAATGGATACCACAAAGCTTACTGCATTAACCGGCTGGAAACCCCGCTATGCACTGCCGGATATTATCGACGCAGTAATCGAGGATTATTACGCAAGAACAAGGAATTGAAATCGGAGCAGAAATTTACCGTTTTGCCAATTCGAAAAAATGTGAGGTAATCAAATGAAGATTGAAGCAACCTACCTAAATGATGTACTGTTGATTTCGCCGCAGGTTTTCGGTGACAATCGAGGCTGGTTCTGCGAAACCTATAATAAGCAGAAAATGACAGCGCTTGGCATCGACATGGAATTTATACAGGACAACCAGTCTCTTTCCGTGCCGAAGTTCACAGTACGAGGAATCCATTTTCAGAACGACCCTTACGCTCAAAGCAAGCTGGTTCGCTGCGTTGCGGGCAGAATTCTGGATTTCGCAGTTGACCTTCGCAAGTCCTCCCCGACCTACAAGCAGTGGGTGACGGTGGAGCTTTCTGCCGAGAACAAGCTTCAGCTGTTTTTGCCAAAGGGCTTTGGACACGGCTTTATTACGCTGGAGGACAATTCGCAGGTTTGCTACAAGGTTGACGCGCCATGGTCTAAGGAGCATGAACGCAATATTCTGTTTTCCGACCCGGAAATCGGGCTTGTACTCCCCGAGGGCGAGTATATACTGTCAGACAAGGACAAAAACGCGCCGCTTTTGAAAGACTGCGACTGCAACTTTAACTAAAACGGAGGATACAAAAATGATAAACGTATTTCAGCCCTCTCTTGGGCAGGAGGAGCTTGACCGTATCAAGCAGGTATTTGATTCTAACTGGCTCGGCAAGGGCAAGCTGAACGACGAGTTTGAGACCGGCTTTGCGGGTCACCTTAACTGTGGCAGAGAACACATTTTCACAACCAACTGCTGCTCCGAGGGTCTGTTCACATCTATGGAGATGTTTGACGTACACGAGGGCGACGAGGTAATTATGCCTACGATAAGCTTTGTTGGCGCGGGAAATGCGGTTTGCTCGCGCGGAGCAAAGCTGGTTCTTTGCGATGTGGACAAGAGAACACTGAATGCTACCGCCGAAGAAATCGAAAAGAAGATAACCCCCAAAACCAAGGCAATCATGGTGCTGCATTACGGCGGTATTCCGTGCGAGATGGACGAGATTCTGGAGCTTGCAAAGGCGCACAATCTCCCTGTGATTGAGGACAGCGCGTGCTCACTTTACTCCACCTATAAGGGCAGAGCCTGCGGCACTCTCGGAGATATGGGTATGTGGAGCTTTGACGCAATGAAGATTCTTGTCTGCGGCGACGGTTCAATGCTGTATTTCAAGAATCCCGAGCTTAAAATCAAGGCTGAAAAGTGGCTGTATTTCGGCTTGGAGAGCAAGAGCGGATATTCCAACAGCGTAGATAAAAAATGGTGGGAGTACGATGTTTCCAGCTTTGGTCACAGAGCTATTATGAACGACGTTACAGCGGCAATGGCGTGTGAGCAGCTTAAAAAGCTTCCCGGCTTTATCGCGCGCCGCGAGCAGATTGCAAAAATCTATGACGAGCGCCTGAAAGACGTAAGCTGGATTGACCTGCCGCTGCCGCTTAAGGATTACTGCACTCACACTCACTACTTCTATCATATTCAGCTTCCAAACGGCAAGCGCGACGACCTCGCCGCTTTCCTCAGAGCAAACGATATCTATACCACATTCAGATACTTCCCGCTGAACAGAGTAAAGCATTATGCGATAGAGGGCGAATTCCCGAATGCGGACTACGCCGCAGACAACACGCTGTGCATACCCGTTCATCAGTCGCTGACCGACGACGAGGTACACTACATCTGCGATAAGATTATTGAATACGGTAAGACAAAGCTCTGATTTGCGGAGGAACATTTGATGAAAAATAAGATTACATTAGCAGTAATGCAACCGTATTTCTTCCCATACTTAGGATATTTTCAGGTAATGAATGCGGCGGATAAGTATATTGTGTATGACGATGTGAATTACATTAAAAGGGGTTGGGCAAATCGTAATTTTATTCTTTCTAATGGCGCTCCTTCAAGAATAAATATTCCTGTTGCACACGCAAGCCAAAACAAAAAGTTTAATGAGACAGAGATACTGATGGAGAACGAGTGGCGAGAAAAGCTGCTTAAAACCATTGAAATGTCATATTCCAAAGCGCCGTATTTTGACAAAGTATTTCCCATTCTCAGTGATATTATATGTTTTGAAGAAAAGTGCTTCTCTGATTATATTCTTCACTCATTTAATCTTCTGTGCAGCTATATGGGTATTACAACAGAATTGATTCTTTCTTCATCACTTGATAAGGACTGCTCATTAAAGGCAGAGGAAAAGATAATTCATATCTGCAAAATAGTTGGGGCTACCGACTACTTGAATTCTATTAACGGCGTGCCTCTCTATCATTATGAGAACTTCGAAGAACAGGGGCTTCATCTCCACTTCCATAAGATAAACGATGATATTTCATATAGCCAGTTCGGCAATGAATTTGTTCCCAATCTGTCAATAATTGATGTGATGATGTTCAACAGCGTTGAAGAAATTCAGCAGCTGCTTACACAGTACACCCTTTTGTAAAGGAGAAAAAATGGCAACAAAAAGAGCTTTTAGTTATGTAGTAATATCATTTCTGCTGTTTGCGGGAGCTGTCATCTCTCTGTTTGCGACTGCCTCGTCGTTCAATTTTGTGGACGCAGATGAAGCTGTTCCGGTGATAACCTCGCTGAATGTTGAATCGGGCGGCAGCGTGCGCGTGGAGTGGGACTGTTATAATGCAGATGTTACCACCTATCGTGTATATCGAAAGGAAAACAGCTCTGAGCCTAAGGTCATAACGGTTTGTCAGAATTTTCAGAGATATTATCAGGACAGCGATGTAAAAAACGGGACGGTTTATACATATTACATCACAGCCTATAATTCAAAGACCGATAAAAAGTCGGAAAAATCACACGCAATAAGCATTTGCAAGGACACAACCGCGCAAGCAGTTCCGCTTGACCAAATAAAGCCTGAGCTTTCTGTTGAAATAAAGTCCGACAAGCCCGTGCTGAAATGGCAGCCTGCCAAAAATGTTCCTATGACAAGCGTGTGCATTTACAAAAAGAGCGAATCGGACGGCTGGAAGGTCGAAAAAGTATTACCTCCATATATAACGCAGTATAATGCCGAAACGGGCGCAGAATACAAGATTGTGGTGCGTTATTCCGAAAACGAGGAAGTGCTTGTTCGTTCGCTTGAATCGGATATTGTAAAGGCGGTGGCATGATGGACAATGTAAAACGAAATGGAACGATTGACTTTTTCCGTTTTGTGTTCGCGGTTTTGATATTGCTGCATCATTTCAATGTCTGCCTTTCGTTCAGTCACGGTGATGTAAGCTGGTTTAAGAGTGCTAACATCGGTGTTGAGTTTTTCTTCATTGTTACGGGCTATCTTCTTGCAAGACCGCCCAAAGACCACACCGCTTCGGTCGGTGAGGCAACTGCGGCACAGGTGTTCAGAAAGCTTTCGGTGGTATATCCGATATTTTTGGCTTCGTATATCATTTCTGTGATATTCAGAGCGGTATTTATGAGGTTAAACGCTATAAAGCTGGTAGCAGATTCGGTGTATGAGCTTCTGCTTCTTCATACTATCGGTATTTCTCCCGGCAGCGGTACGGAGGATATCATAGGCGGTTCGTGGTATCTCTCGGCAATGATGATTGCTGTGCTGCTTATATTTCCGCTGCTTTACGCAAACAGGAAACTGTTTATCAATGTTCTGGCACCCATATTCGCTTTCGGTTCGTTTGCATATCTGGCGGCAGTTTACGGCAATACGGCGCTCACGGACTACAACGGTATAATCCGCGCAATAGCAGAAATATGCATAGGCTGTATGGTCTGCGGAATATGCGAAAGAGCGCACAAAGCAAATGTAACAAAGCTTTTCGCAGCGCTGCTTACCATTGTTGAGTTCGGCTGTTATATCGGCGTAATAATAAGTACATGGTTTATTCCGCGCGGCATGTGGGATTTTGTCACAATTCTTGTTCTTGCGCTGGCAGTAGGTATCTCTTTCAGCGGAAAGAGCCTTTCGGGATATATTTTCCACGGAAAGTGGTGTGTGTTCCTCGGAAAGCTTAGCCTTGCGGTATATCTTAATCATGTACTTTGGATTAGAATACTTGTAGTGCGCAATATGCCGCTCGAAATGTGGCAGGAATTCCTGCTGGTCGCAATTCTAACACTGACATCTTCCCTGTTCTGTCTGGCGCTCACCGAAGGTATAAAATGCTGGTGGGATTCAGAAGGCGGGAAAAAGTTTAAAGCAAAGTTTGTAAAACCCAACGAAACAAACTAAGGAGGTTTATTATGACCATTATAGTAACAGGCGGAGCCGGATTTATCGGCGGTAATTTTGTTCATTATATGCTGAAAAAATACCCCGATTACCGAATTGTCTGCCTTGACTGTCTGACTTATGCCGGCAATCTGGAAACGCTTGCTGATGTAATGGACAACCCCAACTTCCGTTTTGTAAAGGAAAGCATAACCGACCGCGAAGCGGTGGATAAGCTGTTTGAAGAAGAAAAGCCCGATATTATTGTAAATTTTGCGGCAGAGAGCCATGTTGACCGCTCTATTGACGACCCGGGAGTATTCCTGCGCACCAATATTCTGGGAACGCAAACACTGATGGATGCTTGCCGCAAATTCGGAATCAAGCGCTATCATCAGGTATCGACCGACGAGGTGTATGGTGACCTTCCGCTTGACAGACCCGATTTGTTCTTTACCGAAAGCACGCCGATACATACCAGCAGCCCGTACTCCGCTTCAAAGGCAAGCGCAGACCTGTTGGTGCAGGCTTATCACAGAACATACGGATTGCCTGTGACCATTTCGCGCTGCTCAAACAATTACGGACCATATCATTTCCCTGAAAAGCTTATTCCGCTGATGATTGCAAATGCGCTTAATGATAAGCCGCTGCCTGTATACGGAAACGGTCAGAATGTCCGCGACTGGCTCTATGTTGAGGACCACTGCCGCGCTATTGACTTGATTATTCACAACGGAACAGTCGGTGAAGTGTACAACATCGGCGGACACAACGAGATGAAAAACATTGATATTGTGAAAATAATCTGCCAAGCCTTGAACAAGCCCGAAAGTCTGATTACTTATGTGTCAGACAGAAAGGGGCATGATATGCGCTATGCAATCGACCCAACCAAGATACACAACGAGCTTGGCTGGCTGCCCGAAACAAAGTTTGCTGACGGAATACAGAAAACAATAAACTGGTATCTTGAAAACAAACCGTGGTGGGAGCATATTATCAACGGCGAATATCAGAATTACTACCATAAAATGTATGACGAAAGGGGTTAAGCTACTTAATGAAGGGAATCATATTAGCCGGCGGAAAAGGCACACGGCTTTATCCAAGTACGATAGCGGTTTCAAAGCAGCTGCTGCCAATATATGATAAACCGCTCATTTACTATCCGCTTTCAGTTCTGATGCTGGCAGGAATACGAGAGATACTGGTGATATCTACACCCGAGGATATTGATAATTATAAGAAACTCCTCGGGACAGGCGAAAAAGTAGGCATAAAAATCACCTATGCAGTACAAGACAAGCCGCGTGGACTGGCGGATGCCTTTATTGTCGGGGCTGATTTCATTGGTAATGACAGCGTTTGCCTTGTACTGGGAGACAATGTGTTCTGGGGACAGTCTTTTACAGGCATTCTCAAGCACGCAATGCAGTACATTGAGCATGGCGGCGCTGCGATATTTGGCTATCCGGTTTCTAATCCCAAAGAATTTGGCGTGGTAGAATTTGACGAAGACAATAATGTCATATCCATTGAAGAAAAGCCGGAGAATCCGAAATCAAATTATGCCGTACCCGGGTTATATTTCTACGATAATGATGTTGTTGAGATAGCTCGTAACATTACCCCTTCTGCGCGCGGAGAGATTGAAATAACATCCATAAACAACTATTACCTTGAGCACAATCGCCTGAAGGTTATGCTTATGGGTCGTGGTATGGCTTGGCTGGATACGGGTTCACCAAAGGGAATGTTAAAAGCGGCTGAATTTGTACAGTCTGTTCAGGATATGCAGGGCTTCTATATTGCCTGTATAGAGGAGGTAGCTTTCCGCCGCGGCTTTATTACAGTTGAGCAGCTTGCAGCTATCGGTGAAGACCTTAAAATGACTGATTACGGAAAATATCTCCTTGAGATTGCTAAGGACAATAAATAGCGGCAGCCGAGCGGTAGAGCCCGGCTGCCGCCTTGCTTTTTGTATAAATATTCGCTTAAGTTTTCAGAAATTCTTCATAGCGGTCGCATATTTCTTTCGTGTCACCGAATGCGACCATTTTGCCTTTATCCAGCCAAAGCACCTTATTGCACATACTGCGAATCTGTCCCAGAGAATGTGAGACAAGCAGAGTTGTTGCGCCTTGCTTAATTATCTCGCGCATCTTTTCCTCGCTCTTTTTCCTGAACGCTCCGTCACCAACGGACAGAACCTCATCCAGAATAAGAATATCCGGCTGGACAAGACTTGCTATTGAAAATGCAAGTCTTGATTTCATTCCCGAGGAAAGCTGGCGGAACTTGTTGTCTTGAAAATTCTGCAATTCGGCGAACTCAATGATTTCATCATATTTTTGCTTCATAAACTCTTTGGTGTATCCCAGCATTGCACCTCTGAGGAATGTATTCTCTTTTACGGTCATGTCATTGTCGAAGCCGGATGCAAGCTCAAGCAGAGAGGCAACGTTTCCGTTAACAACCACCGACCCCTTTGACGGGCGCATAATGCCTGTTATCACTTTAAGCAGCGTAGATTTTCCCGCGCCGTTCTTTCCGATGATTCCCAGCATATCTCCGTCCTGAAGCTCAAAAGAAACGTTATCTACCGCTAGAAACCAACTTACATTATACTGACCTTTAATGCGGCGAAGAATATATTCTTTAAGACCTATATCCTTAAAATCGCCCTTTTTATAACGCACAGATACATTTTTCAGTCTCAATGTCATAGAAAACCTCACATATAATATAAGAATTTATAGTTGTTCTTTTTGTAGATAACACAGCCAATGACAAGAAATAGCAAAGCATAAGCGGCGCAGATAATGTGATGGATAAGGGATGGAACCTGTCCGTTAATTACAGCGATACGAATATAGCTGATGTATGAATAAATTGGGTTAAGCATGAACAGGTTTTGGATTTGCGGGGGATATGCATCTACTGTGTAAAATATTGCTGACATATATTGAAGCAGCAATGTGAAAATATCGTACAGATATTTTATGTCCTTAAAAAAGACATACAGCGCCGATAAAATCATGCCTACGCCAAGGTTGAAAACCACAAGGCAAAGAATAGGATATATTATCATCAGAATTGACCATGAGAAGCTGACTCCGTCAATAATGACAAACACGAAGAAAATCACAAGTGTAAGAAGAAAATTAAACAGACAGGAAATATTCTTTGACAGCAGAAAAAGGTATTTTGGGATGTTTACTTTTGTGATTATTCCGGCATTCGCCGTGAGTGAAACCATACCGTTTGTAGTAGAATCCCTGAAATATGAATACACCAGATTTCCTGCAAACAGATAAATTGTATAATGTGCAGTATTTCTACCAAAAAACTGTGTAAATACAAGGCTCATTACAAGAAGCGACAGAAGCGGCGAGAGCAGACTCCACACTATGCCCAGTGAGGTTCCCTTATATTTCGAGTTAAAATCTCGTTTTACAAGCTCCTCAAACAGAAATTTGTGCTTCTTCAGATTTAATAAAACTCTTTTCATGAATTTACCTATTCTTTCCTATATGTGAAAAATTTACCTTACATAATAATCATAACAATACATTATTTTTATTATACACCCATTATTGATAAAAGTCAATCCACCGAATTTGCAATCCGGCAAGCCTGTTTGGGCAGATTACGCCAATCTGCAAAAAATTTTTAACAGATAGAATTTTATCGTTGCTTTTTTTCAAAAAATATTGTATAATATTATAATAGGTCGGCGGAAACGCAGAAATTTGATTTTACGGAGGCAGAGAATATGAAGTTAATCTATGCCATTGTTAATAACGACGACAGCCACGCTGTTCAGGCGGCACTTACAAGACATGGTGTTCAGGCAACCAAGCTCGCATCAACGGGCGGATTTCTCATGGCGGGCAATACAACGTTTATGATTTGCTCTGAGGAAGAAAAGGTTGATGAAACCATTGAAACGATTAAAAAGCACAGCCACAAGAGAAAGCAGTTCGTACCCAATACCGCAAGCTACGGAGTTGGCAGCTACTCCAGTTTCCCGGTTGAGGTCTGCGTTGGCGGCGCTACAATATTCGTTACGAATGTAGAAAGATTTGAGAAGGTATAATGCGCCTTTACGGAAAAGAACATATAAAAGCGCAGCTTGACGCTGCCGCAGCCGAAAACCGCCTGCCGCACGCCGTACTGCTTTATGGCGAGCACGGAGTAGGTAAGCGGGTTATGGCGCACTACACAGCAAAGCTTACATTGTGCGGTGTTCCGCCGTGTGAGAGCTGCGCCGTATGCAGAAAAATCAACGCGCAGGCTCATCCGGATGTAATTTATCCCAAGCGCATTCTTGCAGAAAAGGGCTTTGCTACTTACAGAATGGGCGAGCACCGCGAGTTTATGGATATCATAAACAGCTTTATGATTCGCCCCAACGACGGCGATTACAAGGTGTATATTTTCGAGGATTTCGACGAAATGCTCCCGCAGCTGCAGAATACGCTGCTTAAGTCAATAGAAGAGCCCGCAAAGCATATCAGATTTGTTTTCACCTGTGAGAATATCAACAAGGTTATTACGACCATTCGCTCGCGCGTTGCCGAGTATGAGGTTCATGCGGCTTCGGAAGAGGACTGCGCAGCGGCGCTGGTTGAACACGAAATCGACCGCCGCAGAGCCAACGAGCTTGCCGCAATGTTCTCGGGGAATATCGGCAGATGCATTGAAGCTGAACGCGACAGCGTTTTTGCAGAGCTTTCGGAGTGTTCGAGAAGGGCAGCGTCGGGAATCGCCCGCGGTGATTTCTGCGCGGTTGCGGCGGCGCTCTCGGAAAGAAGCTCAAGAACCGATTTTGATTATGTCCTTAACGGATTGATGACTGTTCTGCGCGACGCGCTTGCGCATAAGGCGGGTCAGCCAATGAATTCGGGCAGCAGAAAAGAGGCTGCCGATATAGCTGCGGCGTACAGCGAAGCCGCAATTCTGGGTATGCTTGATACATTATTTGAGGTTATACCGCATGGTTCGCTGAATCTCAATCTAGCGCTGTCTGCCGCGTATATAACCGCGCAGTTCAGCAAAGCAAAGGAGTACAATGGATAATTATTTTACCGAAAAGATAGCGCCTAAGAATCCCAAGCAGGAGGAACAGGCGCAGCAGTCCGCGCCGCGCGCCGAAAAGACCGACCGCAGGGAGCGTCCGCAGCGCCACGATAACGACCACCGCCGCGAAAAGCCGCACTCTGAACAGCCTGTGGATGATACTCCCGTAGAGATAATCGGCATTCGGTTTAAGGACGTAGGCAAGGTGTATTATTTTGCGCCTAACGGGATTAGCTTTGTGTGCGGCGATATGGCGGTTGTTGAAACCGCGCGCGGCGTTGAGTGCGGCGAAATCGTACTGGAAAACCGCACAATGCCCGCAAGCAAGCTGTTTTCTCCGCTAAAGAGCATCATCCGCAAGGCAACCGAAGCAGACCGCAGGCAGCTTGCCGAAAACCGCGAGCGCGAAAAAGAAATAATGCGGGTGTTCGGCGAAAAGATTGCTCAGCACAAGCTGGATATGAAGCCGATTGATATCGACTGCACCTTTGACAGAAGCAAAATTCTGTTCTATTTTACCTCAGATGGCAGAGTAGATTTCCGCGAGCTGGTAAAAGACCTTGCGGCAATCTACCGCACAAGAATCGAGCTTAGGCAGATTGGTGTGCGCGACGAGGCGAAAATGCTCGGCGGACTTGGTATCTGCGGCAGACCTTTCTGCTGTTCAAGCTTTCTGGGCGAGTTTCAGCCGGTTTCAATCAAAATGGCAAAGGAACAGTCGCTGTCGCTTAACCCCACAAAAATCTCGGGCACCTGCGGCAGACTTATGTGCTGCCTGAAGTACGAGCAGAACGCCTACGAGGATTTGCTGCGCACCACGCCAAAGGTCGGCGCTTATGTTGAGACCGCCGAGGGCAGAGGTCACGTTGAGGAGGTAAACCTGCTGACGGGTGTGCTTAAAATCAAGCTTGACAAAAAGCCCGATGTTCCCTTTACGGCTAATCGCTCCGAGGTCAAGGTTATTAAGGACGGTCAGATAAGGCTTAGCCGTGATGAAATTCAGGCGCTCAAAAAGCTGGAGGATAATTGATTGCATATACTCGCAGTATATTATGCTGCGAGTATATTATTTTGTAATAATATACCTGAAGTTCTTCCACAGCTTTCATTAAGATTTTTTATTTACCTCTTGATTTTTTCTGAAAATATGATACAATAGAATTGCGGAGATTCCGTAATATATTAAGGAGGTACATATCCCATGGCATACAAAATTTCCGATGAGTGCATCGCTTGCGGCGCTTGTGCAGGCGATTGCCCCGTAGGTGCAATTTCTGAGGGCGACGGCAAGTACGTTATCGACGCTGATACTTGCATCAGCTGCGGCGCTTGCGCAGGCACTTGCCCTGTAGGCGCTCCCGCAGAGGAGTAATTCCGGACTGAAAAGTCGGCTAAGGCGGTGTATTTTGCACCGCCTTTTAATTTTGCTTTTGGGAATAATCCCCCCGAATAACGGATAGAATAAACATCGTGAAAAAATATTTCGGGGAGAGGCGTTATGTCTATAAATGCAGAAAATCTATATCGGTATTACAATGTCGGCGGCACTGTTGTAAAGGCTCTTGACGGCGTTAATATTCGGGTTGACGACGGTGAGTACGTTACTATTGCGGGAGCAAGCGGCTCGGGTAAATCCACTCTGATGAACATACTCGGCTGCCTTGACCAGCCCACAGCGGGCAGCTATTCGCTGGACGGGCTGGATATCTCGCAGCTTGATGACGGAGCCTTGAGCAGGATTCGCAGCCGCAAAATCGGGTTTGTGTTTCAGAGCTTTAATCTTATTCCCGGTCTTACAGCGGTTGAGAATGTAGAGCTGCCGCTTATGTACCGCGGAGTGCCGCGAAAACAGCGCCGCGAGCTTGCAATGAGCGCGCTGGAATCGGTAAGCCTTGCCAACCGCGCCAAGCACAGACCCTCCGAAATGTCGGGCGGTCAGCAGCAGCGCACGGCAATCGCCCGCGCAATCGCTGCCGACCCCTCGATAATTCTTGCAGACGAGCCGTGCGGCAATCTTGACAGCGTTTCGGGCAGAGAAGTAATGGAAATTCTCTCGCGGCTGAATCAAATCGGAAAAACCATTGTAATGATTACCCACGACGAGCGCGCCGCAAAAATGGCAGAGCGGCTTATCAGAATTTCTGACGGGCGAGTGGTGAAATAATCAGAAACCGCCCTCCAAAATACAGTATAGCACAGTTTTCGCTTGACAATCCGAGAAAATAGTAGTACAATAGTATTTGAGTTACAACTCACACAATTTTATGAACGGCAGGGCTTTTGTCCGGCTCTGCAGGGAAAGGAAGTTCACTATGATTAAAGTAACACTTAACGACGGAAAAGTAATCGAGCTAGCTGAAGCCAAAATGGCTTTTGATGTGGCTCGGGAAGCTGAAATGGCAAAGACCGCCTGCTTGGCTGAAATCGACGGCACGGTATGCGACCTGCGAACAGTAATCGACAAGGATTGCACCGTAAAGTTCCTGACCTTTGATGACAATGCGGGTCAGAAGGCGTTCAATCACACCGCCTCGCATATTCTGGCGCAGGCTGTAAAAAGACTTTACCCCGCAACCAAGCTTGCTATTGGTCCCGCCATTGAGAACGGCTTCTACTACGATTTTGATACAGATGAGCCCTTTACAACCGATACTCTTGCTAAAATTGAGGCAGAGATGAAGAAGATTGTAAAGGAGAGCATCCGACTTGAGCAGTTTGAGCTTGCTCCCGCAGAGGCAATCAAGTACCTTGAAGAGCAGGGCGAGCCGTACAAGGTTGAGCTTTGCAGAGAACACGCCGACAAGGGCGAGCCTATCAGCTTCTTCAAGCAGGGCGATTTCACAGACCTTTGCGCAGGACCGCACCTTATGTCCACCTCGCCCGTAAAGGCATTCAAGCTGACCTCTGTAACAGGCGCATACTGGCGCGGCAGCGAAAAGAACAAGATGCTTACAAGAATCTACGGCACGGCATTCCCCTCAAAGGATGCGCTTAACGCTCATCTTGAAGCTCTTGAAGAAGCAAAGAAGCGCGACCACAACAAGCTGGGCCGCGAGCTTGAATATTTCACAACGGTTGACTATATCGGTCAGGGTCTGCCGATTCTGCTGCCCAAGGGCGCAAGAACAATTCAGCTGCTTCAGCGCTGGGTAGAGGATGAGGAATATAAGCGCGGCTACCAGCTGACAAAGACCCCGTACATGGCAAAGCGCGAGCTTTATAAAATCTCGGGACACTGGGACCACTACCTTGACGGAATGTTTGTTCTGGGCGACCCCGACGACGAAACCAAGGAATGCTTTGCGCTGCGCCCCATGACCTGCCCGTTCCAGTATCAGGTATTTCTTAACAGACAGCGCAGCTATCGTGACCTGCCTATGCGTCTTGGCGAAACCTCAACACTCTTCCGAAATGAGGACAGCGGCGAGATGCACGGACTTATCCGTGTAAGACAGTTTACGATTTCGGAGGGACATCTTATTCTGCGCCCCGAGCAGCTTGAGGAGGAATTCAAGGGCTGTCTGGAGCTTGCAAAATACTGCCTTGATACCGTTGGTATGCTGGAGGACTGCACCTTCCGCTTCTCGCAGTGGGACCCCGCAAACCCCAAGAACAAGTATGAGGGTACAGCCCAGCAGTGGGAAACAGCGCAGGCAACAATGAAGAAGATTCTCGACGACCTCGGCGTTGAGTACACAATCGGTATTGACGAGGCTGCATTCTACGGACCGAAGCTTGATATTCAGTACAAGAATGTATTCGGCAAGGAAGACACTATCGTTACAATTCAGATTGATATGCTGCTTGCCGAGAGATTCGGTATGGAGTATGTTGATGTTGACGGTACAAAGAAGCACCCCTACATCATTCACCGCACGTCGCTGGGCTGCTACGAGAGAACTCTCGCATACCTTATCGAAAAGTACGCGGGCGCTCTGCCGTTGTGGATGAGCCCCGAGCAGGTTCGCATTCTCCCCATTACCGACCGCGCAAAGGAGTACGGCGAATCCATTTCTGCGCGTCTTGAAAGCATGGGCATTCGCACATCTGTTGACAACCGAAACGAGAAAATCGGCTACAAGATTCGTCAGGCACAGCTTGAGAAGATTCCGTACTTCTTTATTGTCGGCGACCAGGAGGTAGAGAACAAGACCGTTGCTCTGCGCAGCCGAAAGGAAGGCGACCTCGGCGCAACGCCGCTGGACGACGTAATCAATCGCATAATAAGAGAAAACGCCGAAAAGACACGCTGAAACAACACAAACACGACAGAAAGGTAAAACGATATGGCTAGTATCACACCCAATAACGACGGCGGCAGACCCGCAGACGCACTTACCGCAGATGAGATAAAGGTATTCAACAAGGCGCTTGAGGAAAGAATTTCAGAGGCGGCAAAGGACAAGACAAAGTGGAAAACTCTGCTCCCCGACCTCATGGATTCCGAGATTTTTGTTATTGCGCAGAGAAACCAGAATCCCGACAATCCCAATGTTGTTGCGGTTAATTTCCTTGTACTTACCAACAGCGACGGTCAGCAGGCAATTCCGTTCTTTACCTCGCCCAACCGTCTTTCGGTTATGATTGACGCGCAGCACCAGAGATACAACTGCATGAAGATGAAGACCGTAAAGTTCTTCCAGCTTGTCAAGGGCAAGCCCTGCGTGCTTAATCCGCGCACTCCCGAGGCAAGACTGTTCACTCCGTTTGAGATGAACCTGCTGGTTATGGAGGACCTTAAAAAGCACCCCGACAATGTTGCAAAGGGTATTAAGCCCATTGCTCCGCCCGAGGAAAACGCATGAAGAAATTACCGATAGCAATATTATGCGCCGCAGCGCTGACGCTGACAGGCTGCTCAAAGGACCTTGCGAGCGATGTTTCAAAATTTATTGAAGCCGACGGCAGGAGCTACGGTCAGACCTATGAAAAGGGAATGAACGAATACAATCAGACCGAGTTCTTCAAATTCCAAGCCAAGGAAGCATACCGCGCCGAAACAGTCGGTGATTTCTATCTGGACAGCGCTGACATGGAATTTCTTTGCGTAAATGTTGAGGTAATAAACACCTTTGACACGGAAATCCCTGTCGGTACATACGATTTTATAGTCCGCTGGGGTGACGGCGAGGATGATTTCAGCTATGCCGAATCGCAGGACGATGGCTTCGGCTTTGACAACTATCCCGAAGATATAAATTTGGGAATAGGTAAAACGGCAAAGGGAAATGTTTATTTTACTATTCCAAAGTCCGCTGAAAACTTAAAGCTTGAATATCTGGAATGCTACACCGATGAATTTGAAGGCAATACCTTTTTAATTAACCTCGGAAATCCCGCAAGACAGTAACACAATAAACAAATTCGCCCCTCGGCTCTTAACCGAGGGGCGTTGGTATTTCAGAAAATATGTTCCATAATCACAGAGGCTATTCTGTCAAGCGGCGCCTGAACCTGTACCGCGCCGATATTATACGCTTCCATAGGCATACCGTACACCACGCAGGACTGCTTATCCTGACCCACCGTAAACGCGCCCTTTTGCCGCATTTTCAGCAGACCCTGTGCGCCGTCCTTGCCCATTCCGGTAAGAATTGCTCCGATTGCACAGCCGCTCTTAGCGTTTTCGGCGACGCTTGTGAAAAGAACATCAACCGACGGACAGTGCCCCGAAACCTTTTCGCCCGGGCGTGAAGTGATATAGTAGCCGCTTGAATCGCACATCAGCCGCAGCTGATGCTCGCCTGCGCCGATTATCGCAAGCCCTTGCCTGAGTCTTTCACCGTCAACAGCCTCTTTTACTTCCATATTGCAGGATTTATTCAGACGCTCGGCGTATAGCTTGGTAAAGCCCGCGGGCATGTGCTGAACCACCAGCAGCGGCGGGAAATCCGCAGGAAACTGCTTAATTACCAGCTCCAGAGCCTCCGTGCCGCCCGTAGAGGCGCCCAGCGCGACAATTACATCGGTTTTTCTGAACTTTGCGCCGGCTGTCGGCGTTGAGTGAACGTGCTCATGCGGCGGTTGCGGATTAACCGGCTTGGCAGCGCCCGTTGGCATGGGTACGGGATGTGAATTGTGCTCCGGTGGATGCTGATACCCAACCTCGCGTATAAGTGTAGGCTCCGAGCTTGCGGGCTGCGCAGTTTCTACTCTGCGCCTTAACGCAGCGCTGCGTATCGAAGAACACAGCGACTCGGCAAATCTCTGCATATCAGCCGAGGTTCTGCCTGCGGGCTTTGGCAGAAATTCAACCGCGCCCGCTTCAAGAGCCGCGCTGACGTGCTTTTCCGAGGAGCTTACAAGAATAGTCGGAATGTAATACTGCGGCAGCAGCTTTTTCAGAAACGCAATACCGTCCATGCGCGGCATCTCAATATCCAGCGTCATTACATCCGGCTCGAATTTGAGAATCATATCGCGCGCTTCGTAGGCGTTTCCTGCTGCTCCCACAATTTCAATCCTGCCGTCGGCGTTAATGAATTTTGCAAGAGCTGCCCTGAACAAAAGCGAATCATCAACGATAAGCAGCTTAATTTTATCCATTAGCATCAATCCTTACGACTTTTCCGGTCTGCGGTATATTGCAGGCTTCAGGTAATCGAATTTGGTCACGCCGCGCGGAATGCTTTCTGCATGACCTATGTAAAAATAGCCGCCCGGCTTTGTAACCTCATAAAATCGGTTAACAAGCGCATTTTTTGTCGGCTGGTCGAAATATATCATTACATTTCGGCAGAATATCAAATCAAACGGTCGTTTGATGTATTTATCGGGCATGGGGTCCATAAGATTAAACGGCTTGAAGATAATCTCGTTTTTAATCTCTTGGCAGATTTCGTACTGACCTGCGCCCAATGAGCGGAAATATTTCTTCTTCCACTCGCTGCTCAACCCGCTCATGCCCTCTTCGGAGTATACTCCCCGCTTTGCCTTATCCATAACGCTGTTTGAAATATCGGTTGCAAGAATGCGGGTATCCCACTGGCTTTTCTGCGCGCCGAAATACTCGTTTATCAGCATTGCGGTGGTGTAGCATTCCTCTCCGGACGAACAGCCCGCGCTCCATATACGAAGCTCGTGCGTCTTTTGATTCTGCTGTACCATGTACGGCAGAATTACTTCCTTGAGATAGGTGTAATGCTCCGGCTCACGCATAAAGAAGGTGTGGTTTGTGGTGAGCTTGTTTAGTATTGTCGTAACCTCTGCGCCCGAGGTGTCTGCAAGGACCGCGTCAATATACTCGTCGTAGCTCTTAAAGCCGCGGTCGTTGAGCATATTGCCCAGTCTGCCCTGAATAAGCACGCGCTTTGACGACAGATTTATTCCGTAATTGTCGTGCATAAAATCCACCAAGCGGTGAAACTCGCGGTCAGATAACTCCATACAGCTCTTTATGCCTCCTGCTCGTCAAGGAGCTTTGCAACATCAAGAATCAGCTTTACATCATTTCCGGAGCGAATCATGTACTGAATAAACTCGTTTGAGTTAACAGCTTTATTCTCGGGCGTTGCAGAAATATCCGAGGAATGGATATCCTCAACATCCGCAACGCTGTCTACGATTATTCCAACGGAAATCTCGCCCATTGCGAGAATGATAATACAGGTTCTGCTTGTGTACGGAATTTCGGGCTTGCCGAAACGCGCTCTGATATCCACGATAGGCACAACCTTACTGCGCACATTTATGATGCCCTTAATGTAGGAAGGAACATGAGGAATCTTTGTGATGTGCTGCATTTCGATAATTTCCACAACATAAGTGATTTCTATACCGTATATCTGGTCGCCGATATGGAATGTCATAACCTTGCCGAGAACCTTGGACTCGGCAGCGAGCTTTTTGTCACCGGACTGCTGTCTGGCAACCGCTTCCTTGATTACATCGTTTGTCATTTCGTTTAGTCCTTCCTTTATCCGATAAGAGTATTGGTATCAATGATAAGCGAGATAGAGCCGTCGCCCATTATCGTACAGCCCGACAGACCCTCGCCCTTGATGTTGTAACGCGCAAGATAAGGCGGGAACGGCTTTACAACTACCTGCTGCTCGCCTATCAGCTTATCAGCGAAAATGCACACACTCTTGTTGTCGGTTTCAACCAGCAGCAGAATACCGTCCTCAAGCTCTGTGATTTCCGTTTCAATGCCGAATTTCTCGTGCATACGAAGAATCGGGTAGCATACGCCGCGAATCATTATCATTTCGTTGTTGTTGGTATCGCGGATAATCTGGCTGCTTTCAGCCTTGAAGCTCTCTCTGATAGTAGCAATGGGAACAGTGAATACCAAATCGCCTACTGTTATCTCCATACCGTCAATAATGGCAAGCGTAAGCGGAATCTTGATGATGAAGTTCGTGCCTACGCCCTTCTTGGAATCAACAATTATCGTACCGCCGCACTTTTCGACATTTGCCTTTACAACATCCATGCCAACGCCTCTGCCGGAGAACTCCGTAACCTGCTCGTTGGTGGAGAAGCCTGGCAGCAGAATAAGGCTCTGCGCTTCTCTGTCGGTATATTCGCTTTCGGGCTTGGTAAGAATACCCTGACGCTTTGCCTTTGCAAGAATCTTCTCGGGGTCGATACCTGCGCCGTCATCCGATACGGTTATAATAACCTCGCCCGAAGCATTCTGCGCGGAAAGCTTGAGCGTACCCTTTTCGGGCTTTCCTGCCGCAATTCTGTCAGCAACGTTATCCTCGATACCGTGGTCCATGCAGTTTCTTACAAGATGCATCAGCGGGTCGTTAAGGCTGTCCACAATGGATTTATCAACCTCGGTTTCCTCGCCCTCGATAACAAAATCAACCTCTTTGCCAAGCTTCTTGCGCATATCGCGCACAATTCTGTTCATCTTCTGGAATACGCCTGCAAGGGGTACCATTCGGATTGACATTACGGTATCCTGAAGCTCGCTGGTAAGCTTGCGCAGCTGACGCGCCGCCTTGTTGAAGCTCTCCAGCTCCAGACCCTCAAGGTCGGGATTGGAGATAACCATAGACTCTGTTGTGATGATTTCACCCACTAGGTCGTGCAGAGCGTCCAGCTTTACAAGGTTTACGCTGATAAGATTCTGCTTCTGAACACCTGTTGCTGCCTGTGCCTTATCAACAGCCGCCTGTGCCTTTTCAACCGCTGTCTGCTCTTTTGCCTCGGGAGCGGGAGCAGGTGCGGGCGCAGGTTTTGGCTCCTCTGCCTTTGCGGCGGGCTCGGGCGGAAGCTCTGCGGCGGGTGCGGGAGCGGGCGCTTCGGCAGGCTTGGTATCTTCTACTGCGATAACCTCGTACGACTGCACATTCAGTGCGCTCTCAACCAGCTTAAGAACAGCGTCAACCGTTTCAAGCGGAATAAATGTGATGATAAATCCGTGCTCAACAATTTCTTTTGAGGTCTCGGAATTTGTTTCGACATCTGCGGGAGTAAATTCAAGGAACGAGCACTCCTCGCGGATAGTATTTATAAGCAGGAATGCGCGCAGATTCTCCATCTGGCAGCCGTCCTCAAAGAACACGCGGATGGTAGTCTTTTCGCCTGCGGCAGCGGAGGCTTCAGCCTCGGCTGCGCTGTCTGCTGCGGGCGCAGCTGCCTCGGGTTCGCCGTTTGCTTCTCCGAGAAGGTGGTCGCGCGCTTTAAGCAGCTTGTCTATAAGCTCGGAGAAATCCAGCTGCTCATACTCGCCGCCCTCGTTATTCTGAATGTTCTCAATCTGCGCCTTGTAGGAATCGGATACCTGAAATACAAGGTCGTAAACAAAGCTTACATCCTTGATAACATCGGGATTTTCGCGTATTACAAAGAACATATCCTCTGCCTTATGCGCAAGAACGGAAAGATTCTCAAAGCCCATCATTGCCGACGAGCCCTTTATTGTGTGCATGATGCGGAATATCTCTTTGATATCCTCGCTGTCAAAAACGTTTGCCTGTTCTGTACGCAGCAGTATTTCATCAAGCTGTTCAAGCAGAGAATTGGTCTCGTAGAAATACATATCAAGCATTGCTTCCATGCCGGGTTCAATTTTTGCCATATTATTATTCCTTTCCGAAAATCCGCCTGCGCGAAAATTCAATAAGATTTTTATACATATTTTTTTGAAAAGCCCTTTATTATTCTTGAAATCTATGTTAAAATATAAAAAAGAACTAAAACTAATGCAGCCAGAGGTGATAAAGCATGGCACAGATACCACAGATAAACAATCCGATTACCGCCAAGAACTACAATTACAGCCCGCGCCAGCAGGATGAAAACACCGAACCGTTTGATATTGTCCGCCTTACGGGCGCGGCAGGTGCGGGAAGCTCGTCAAATTCGGGGGCGAGAAGTAAGCTGGAGATGGGCAACCGCGAGCTGATTCCGCTTTCGGTACAGGTTGCCAAGGACCCTACTCTTGCCGTTGAAACGCTTAAGGACCTGCTGAATGTAGAGGTGCTCAACCAAGCGCTGATAACCGGTCACACGGAGCTCTACGGCGAGCTGGAGCAGCTTGCGCAGGACCTGTATGTTTCGCCCGAGCAGCTTGTTGAGGAGATACAGAATCAGGAGCAGCAGAACACCATGTTCAGCGGTCACGAATTTTACGATGTTCTGCGCGACGTTGCCAAAACGACCACCGACCCCAACACCAAAGAGATTATCGGCAATCTGCTGAAATCCATCAACTTTGCGCAGAACCGAAATGAAATCATAGGCGCTTTGCGTGCGAACATGAAATTCCTTTCGGAGTACTTTGCCCCCAACGAGAAGCTCTCTGCGAAGCTTGCCAATCTTTCAATGCAGTGGGGCGCGCACGATTCCGAAAAGTACTTCGATTATCTCAAGACCGAAACTCTTGCAATCCTTAAAGATGTAAGCGGCAGCCTGCTGAATGATGAAAAGACCCAGATGCTTATTCCGCTGATAACGCATAATCTTTCGCGCTACAACAACAGCCCGTATATGTGCAAGGAGTATTTCAGCCTGCTGCTCTCGCAGATTTCGTCGGGTACATTGCGCGATTCGCTGCGCAATTCCTTTAACCGACTGTATGCTGCAATCTTCAACAAATCGGATATGCACAACCCTTCCGAGCCGGAAGCACAGCAAAATAATATTCCACAAACTAATTATACTACAAACTCTTCACAAAATCAACCATTATCGGGTGAGTTTAGCGAGAAAATTGCAAATTTTAGTAGCTCCGAAAATGATATTCGGCAGATTGATGAAACCGAGGAACAAGATTTTGTAGGAAATGACAATGAGAGTGACAGCGAAACCGAAGAACTGACCGGATACCGCAAAACGCTCTTTGATTCCATGAGCGAAAAGGACTATATGAGCGAGCTGCGGGCGAGCGGTTTTAATCTGGAGAAGATACTTTCGGCGTATGGCAGGGGCAAGATGTCGGGCATGGACGCTTTGCGCACAATGGTAAAGGGCTTGTTCACGGACGACCCCGCAGGCGAGCAATTCAACGAGTTTAACGCAGAGTTTTCGCAGTCAGCCACCATGCAGGATGTAATCGACAAGCTGAATGAGGTTCTGCGCAGTATGCCGGATATTCCGCTGCGTGAAAAGCTGTACGGCTCGTTTGTTGAGGTTATTGATAAGATGTCGGTTAAGAATGAGCTTCCGCAGCACGGCGCCAGACCGCCTGTAAGCTCCACGCTTGACAGCCTTACCGATTTTATTCAGAAGAACATTAACAATCCCGCGCTAAAATCGCTTGACAGCTTTAATGCCACAAACCTGCTGCAAAGCCTGCTTAACGCCCCGGGCGTATTCACTCCGCTTGCGCACTACATACTGCCGCTGGATGTTGACGGCACAAAGGCTTTTGGCGAGCTTTGGGTGGATAACGACGAGAACAATCCCAACAACACGCCCGGCACGCAGCGCAACTATCATCTGTTTCTTACCTTTGATGTGGAGAGCATAGGCAGATTTGAGCTGGATATGTACGCTCTGGGTGAGGATGTAAACCTTGCATTGCTGTATCCGCCGCGCTTTGAAAAGCAGATTGAGCCTATGAAGGACAGAATCAACAAGCTGGTGCGCAATGTGGGCTATAATGCCCGCACCTTTGAAACCGCGCCGCTTAAAAAGCCGCATAATCTTACGGAGATATTCCCCAAGATACTGGATAAGCGCACAACGCTGAACACGAGGGTATAAGGAGGCAATTATGGATAACAAACCGAAAGCGCCCGCAACCAACAAGCGAATATACGGTCAGAATGCTGCGGTCGCGCTAAAATACAATCCCGATATGAACTACGCGCCTGTGGTTGTTGCTTCGGGACTGGGCGAGCTTGCGCAGCGCATAGTAAATATAGCCGATGAATCGGGCGTACCTATCTACCGCGACGACTCGATTGCCGCGCTGCTGGTAATGCTTAATGCGGGTGAAACCATACCCAAAGAGCTGTACCAGATAGTCGCCGCAATTTACGCGGAGGTTGTTTACACCGCCAATGATATGCGCAAAAAGTAACAGAATAACCAAAACACCCGCAAAATACTTGCGGGTGTTTTACTATATGTTATTTATGAACGCGTTTTACCAATCTGTATACAACGGTATTCTGCATAACCAGCGGCTCTTTGTGGGCAAAGAACAGTATTCCGTCACCCGGGCAGATTACCTCGCTTATCACATTGCCCTCATACGGGTGAATAATTTCTGCCAGAATATCACCGCGCTTCACCTCGTCGCCGGGGTGGCGCTTTGCACGGAAAATACCCGCTGCGGCGCTTTTTATGTTCATCATATCGTCTTCTTCGATTATCATGCCCATGTAGCCGCCGTGCGAGCGGTACTTGATTATGCCCATTCTTGAAAGAAACCTCAGCACTGCCGAAACGCCCTGCTCGGCGGATTCCTCGTCAATATGCTCGGTTGCGTTGGTGTACACCGAGAATGCCTCTGTGCCGCTTACCTGCCAGTTGTAGTTCAGGGTGTTGTGGTCCATGGCGATTGGCGTGCGCAGCACTACAAACGGCAGTCCGAAAAGATTTGCAAGACTGGTGTTTTCCTTTGCGGTTTTCATCATGCGCACATGGGGAACAAATTCGCCGGGCATATAAAAGCTTGCAAACTGTACGCCGTACTGATATCCGCTGATTTTCTCAAAAACTCCCGCCGCAATACGCTCGGTGGTTTCTCCGCCTGCGTTACCCGGGAACATACGGTTGATATCGGTGTTATCCAGACACCAGAATGTCTTTTTGATATTTGCCGCATAGTTGTTGATAGAAGGAATTATCAGAATTTCGCGGTCGTGTACAATATCGCCCTTTTTCTCCAGCTCCGAAAGAGCCTTGATAAGCTGACTGCACATATACAGCTGCTGTATCTCATTGCCGCGCAGCGAACCGATAATACAGCAGGATTTTTCTCCGCTGCCGAAACGATAGCCCGTGACGCGGAAATCATCTCTGTACGGCGAGGAAAGACTGAAGATAGTTTCCTTTTTCATATAAAATCAACCCTCTTTGTTCGGTGATTTGCAAACATCTACCCATTTCTCAAAGCCTGAGGCATTTTCAAGCTCTGCGATTGTAAGCTCAACCGCCGTATTGCTGCCGCCGCAGGCGGGGTAAATAACGTCAAAGCGCTTGAGAGATTCATCAAGCAGCACGCGTACGCCCTCGTTTATTCCAAACGGGCACACGCCGCCTATCGAATGACCGATAAGCTCGTCAACCTCTGCGGGGGAGAGCATTTTTGCCTTTGTGCCGAACTCTGCCTTGTATTTGCCGTTATCAACGCGCATATCGCCTGCCGCGAGTATCATAACCGCCGCGCCGTCAACCATAAAGGTAAGCGATTTTGCGATTCTGGCGGGCTCACAGCCGAGTGCCTGCGCAGCAAGCTCTACCGTTGCGCTGGATTGGTCGAATATTCTTATCTTATCCTCCAGACCTAAGGCTGCGAGGTGTGCTTTTGCTTTTTCTACTGACATTTTTTATTATCTCCTGTTTTTTCTATTCTTCACTGGGGCTGACATGGTATCTGTCCGCCTTTACGCCGTCTATTGCGTTTACAAAATCAATCAGCCGGTCATAGCCGTAGTGCCTGAAATCAAAGCCGTCGAATTTCTGTTTAAGCTGATTGCTAAGCGCACGGAGGCTTCTGCTGCCGTCCGAGCGGGCATAGCTGTTTACATATTCCTCAATCTGCTCGGTCTGCTGCGCAAACTCGGGGTCGATGAATACTTTTCGGCTCTTGATTGTTGTGCCCGTAATATCTGCGGTGAGCTTCTGCACAGAGCTGTAACCAAGCTCGCGCAGGTATTTCTTGCCGTATTTTGCCGAAAGCAACGCGCCAAGCTCCGCTAACGCGCCGCCCTGTTCATGCTGCGCCGCAAACCCGAGAATATCTCTGCGAACGGAATTCATATCGGGTGTTATTGGCTCTGCGGTTTCTGCGGGTGACTCCGTCGGCTTGCTTTCGGGCTCTGCGGGAGATTTTTCGGCTGCAAAAATGTGATTCTTGCGCACTTTTACTCCGCTGACAGCGGCAAGCATGGATTTGAAATCGGCAAACCCCAAATCTGCGAGATAGTTTTTGCCGTAAGCGCCGATTAGCGCATTGTTCAGCTGACCTATGTTGCCGCCCTCGGGCATATTTTCCGCAGCGTAAGCAAGCACTTTTGCGATAACCTCGGCTCTGTCCGCGGGCTTTGTCTGCGGCTGCTCGGGGGCTTTCTCTGCGGCGGGAGCAGGCTGGGCAGGGGGATTCTGTTTTGCGGGAGCAGGCTTCTGCTCGGTTGCAGCAGGCTTTTCCGCTGTTACGGGAGCAACTGCCGTGCCGCTGCGAGTAAACTGCGGCAGCTTGTCGATAAATTTAGCGAATCTCTTCGAGCCGAACCGCGAGAAATCTATTATTCCGTAGCGCTCGTTAATGAACGCTTCAATTTTACGCATATTGTCCTTGTCGGGCTGATTCTCCGCAAAATAGTCGCTGATTGCCTCAACCAGCATTTTCTCTGTGACCTCGGAGGACTTAACGGGCTCGGACGCGGGACTCTGAACAGGCGCAGGAACAGGCTTTGCGGGCTTCTGCGCAGGTGCGCTCTTTTTTGCAAGCGAAACAAAGGTGTTGCTGCGCTTGACCTCGGGAATGCTGTCCACAAATGCCGCAAATCTCTTGTAGCCGCTGCCCAGCTCGCTGAAATTGATATTGCCGTACTTTGCGGTAAGCTCCGCTTTCATTTTCTCAATATCAATTCTCTCGCCGTTGTGCCTTGTCACATAGTCAACAATGGTTTCGCGGACGTCCTTTTCGTCGTATTCGGGTGCAGGCTCGTTCTCCTGATTGAGATAGCTGTAATGCGAGCAGCTTACGGTAAACGCGCGGGGAGTTTTAAGCTCGCCGATTCCGACTACAAGCTTGCCCGATTCTCTTAAGCGAATGGCAAGCCGCGTAAAATCGCTGTCACTTGTTACAAGCACAAAGCCGTCAACATTGCCCGAGTACAGAATATCCATTGCGTCGATTATCATGGAAAAATCGGTTGCGTTTTTGCCCGTTACATAGCAGGTCTGCTGTACGGGCAGAATGGAGTAGTTTATCACTGCGTCATGCCAGCCGTTGCCGCCGCGCTCCCAGTCGCCGTAAATGCGCTTGTAGGTGGGCGTTCCGTACTTTGCAGCCTCCTGCATGATAAACTGTGCGTATTTTGCGGATATATTATCGCTGTCGATAAGCACCGCAAGCTTCTTTTCATCTGACATTGGTTTCATTCTTTCTTGTATGATGTTCCGATAGGAATAAGGTGAACAGAATCGGGCATTAAATTCAGATAGCCACGGGAATCTTTTCGGTAAACTCGTGATATTTGTAATTTACCGCCGTAAAGCTGTTCTTTGTGAATGCGTAGAAGTCCGTTATATCCTCTACCTGCATTTCGGGGGCTGCAAACGGCTCAAGCTCAATCATCTTCTTAACCAGCGGAATGTGTCGGTCGTAGATATGCGCGTCTGCAATAACGTGAACCAGCTCGCCCGCCTGTAATCCGCTTGCCTTTGCAAACATTGTCAGCAGCGCGGCGTACTGGCAGACATTCCAGTTGTTTGCGGTGAGCATATCCTGCGAACGCTGATTGAGTATGGCGTTAAGCTTGTTGCCGCTTACATTGAAGGTAACGGAATACGCACACGGAGCAAGACCCATAGCGTGCAGGTCGGCGTGATTGTACAAATTGGTCATAATTCTGCGCGAAGCGGGATTATGCTTCAAGTCATACAGTACGCGGTCAACCTGGTCAAACTCACCCTCGGGGTACTTGTGCCTGATGCCCAGCTGATAGCCGTAAGCCCTGCCGATTGTTCCGTTTTCATCCGCCCATGCATCCCATACATGGGTGGAAAGCTCCGAAACGCGGTTGGATTTCTTCTGGTATATCCAGAGAATTTCCTCTATTGCGGAGCGGTAATACACGCGGCGAAGCGTCATCAGCGGAAATTCCTTCTGCAAATCATAACGGTTTACAATGCAGAATTTTTTTACTGTGTGCGCGGGAGTGCCGTCCTCCCAGTGCGGGCGGACATTCTGTCCCTCATCCGAAATTCCGTTTTCTATTATATCGCGGCAATTCTGTATAAACAGCTCGTCAGCGTGACTCATGCCGTTACCTCCTATAAAAATCACGGGCGGAATATCATCCCGCCCGTGGCATGATAACAAAACCGATACCTGCGCGGATAATCCGGAAAGCTGCGAAAACTTACGCCGTAATCCCGAATATGTTATATCTTGCCGAAAATTGAAGACGTGGTAAAGTCTATCTCCTCAAACTTTCGGGTTTCAAACATTGAAAGTCCGGTGGTGTCGCTCATGTTGTAAATATTGATATTGTTGCCCTGTGCATAGGCTTTTACTCTTTCAAGAACAGCCTTTGCCTTTTCGGGGAAGCTGTCTGCGCCGCCCTCGGGCAGTACTCTGCCGCAGCCGAATTCGTCGATATCTGCGCCGTACATACCCTCAAAGCCGTACAGGTATATCTCGCTGAAATTCATATACAGCGCCAGCTGAAGCATCTCATACAGCGGCATGATGTGAGCGGTTTCGTATTCGGCGTTCATCTGCGCGAATGTGGTAAGTCCGCTAATCAGACCGTTGCCAAGCTGATTAAGATAGGTCGGCTTCTTCTTGAATTTGTCCTCAAACACGGTGATATCGCCGTTGATAAAGCACTCCATGCCCTCGATGTACTTGCCGTTGCCCAGATACGAAGCGGGGTCGGTAAGCAGGAAATACGAGGGGCGCAGGGGAGTTTTGTTGAACACCTCGCAGAAACCGTTGTACGCAAAGGTGCGCTCGTTCATCAGGACATTAAGCTCGTCAAGCTTTGTTCCGCTTTTGTAGCCCATAATAAAGCAGCGCTGACCCTTCATCTTATCCTTGTATGCGGCAAGCTGACCGGCAGTTTTGCCCTCCGAAGAAGCCATTGCCTTTGCAGCGCCGCCGATTGTACGCTTCAGCTTCATTTCCGCCATGGTAAGCCCAAGACCCTGCGGCTCGTTCATTTCGCAGTAATCGCGCTGCGTGTAGCCGCATACGGTTTTAAGCTCGTTTGCTATACCTGCGGAGCAGCCCATAATATCGGACATTGCCGCAAGCTGCATTTCAGCGGGAGTGTAGGGCGCAAGAATAAGCGCATAGAATGAGGACGCCTTGCCCTTGAGCTCGTCGATAAATCTGATGTTGCTCTCGGCATCCTCGCTGCGCTGGTCAATGCAGATTCTGAATGCAATTTCGGGCACACGAACATTCTTCTTGCGAAGCTGCTCGATAGCCTTTTTGAGCGTCGCAAAATCGTTGTCGCCGCCGATAACGGCAAGCTTCCTCTGACCTATCACTTCAATGTTCTTGATAAGGTGGTTCTTGTATGCAGACACTCTGCCGTTTACCTGACCGTTGTCAGATGTGTACTCTGTGTACTCCATAGGTTACCTCCTTGGTAAAATTTATTATGTTTCGCTTAACATAAACATATTGTAGATTACCTGAATTGCCTTTTCAAAATCGGCGCTTTCAATACCTACGATAATGTTAAGCTCACTGGAACCCTGGTCAATCATTCTGATGTTGATATTTGCGTGTGAAAGCGCTGCGAATACTCTTGTTGCAGTACCCTTTACGGAGCGCATTCCGCGTCCTACGATTGCGATAAGTGCAAGACCGTCGATTATCTCGAAATGGTCGGGCTTTACAACGTCAACAAGGCGGCTTGTAAGCTTTTCGCGCTGACCGTCAAGCTCGGAGGAGTTTACAATAACGCTTACCGTATCAATACCTGTGGGCATGTGCTCGGGGAATATTCCGTGATTCTCCAGAACCTGAAGCAGCTTGCGCAGAAATCCCTTTTCGGAATTCATTCTGTCCTTTTCGATAGAGATTACGGAGAACGCCTTTTTGCCCGCAATACCCGTGATTGTATAGCGGCTGGGCGGCTCTGTTCCCGTGGGAACGATAAGTGTGCCCGCATCCTCGGGGGCATTGGTGTTCTTGATATTTATCGGAATGTTCGCGCTTCTTACGGGGAAGATTGCATCCTCGTGGAGTACGCCCGCGCCCATGTATGAAAGCTCGCGCAGCTCGCTGTATGTGATTGTGCTGATAACCTCGGGATTTTCAACGATTCTGGGGTCTGCAACCAGAAATCCGCTTACGTCTGTCCAGTTCTCATAGAGTGAAGCCTGCGCAGCCTTTGCAACAACAGAGCCTGTGAAGTCGCTGCCGCCGCGGGAGAACGTCTTTATGCTGCCGTCGGGCATTGCGCCGTAAAAGCCCGGAATAACCGCCTTGGGCGTCTTATCGAGAATTGCGCCGAGGCAAGCGTTAGTAATATCGCCGTCGAAATTGCCCTTGTTGTCAAAGAAGATACCCTTTGCAGCGTCGATAAATGCGAAGCCGAGGAAGTTTGCGAGAACGATACCGTTAAGGTACTCGCCGCGGCTTGCTGCGTAATCGCTGCCTGCGCCCTCTCTGAAGTTCTTGCCGATAATCTCAATCTCGTCGTCAAGGCTTAATGAAAGACCAAGCTCCGAGATAATTCCGTCATAGCGCTCCTTAATAGGCGCGAATGAGGCTTTGAAATCTGCGCCGTGCGAAACCTCGTCGTAGCAGCGGTACAGCATATCCGTTACCTTTGTGTCATCGGGGAAGCGCTTGCCGGGTGCGGAGGGCACTACATAGCAGCGCTCGGGGTCTGCGTGAATTATGTCGGCAACCTTTCTGAACTGCTTTGCGTCTGCAAGCGAGCTGCCGCCGAACTTAACTACCTTACTCATTACCAATTACCCTTTCTTTCGTTGCTTTATATATATGAGCGCAGCGCGTGAATAATTTTTGCGCCGCGCTTGTATACAAGTGCATATATATTATAATCATAACATATTTTTGTGCCGATTGCAATAGCTGAATCCCGTTTTTGTTAAAAAAAGATAAAATAAGAGCACTTTTGGCAGCAAAAACCGCCGAACTCTCAAAATTGAGAATCCGGCGGTAGAAAATCAGCTTAAGAACGGTGCGATTACTGCGTCTGCCATAGGCGAGAATTCCTTGCTGGTCTGTGACCAGGACTCGCCGCGCTCTACAACGCCCATAAGTAGCTGACCGATTTCAGCGGTGAACTGCGTAGAGAAGCCCTGCGCATCCTCGTTTACGAATGCGAACTTTGTCGGGTCGCACATTTCGCGCCATAGGTCGTACTCGCGCTCGCCCCACTTCATCTGCCACTTTTCGTAGCCCTCGTACTTACCCTTTTTGTAGATGATTTTTTCGGGGTCAACATGGTCCTTTCTTACCTGCGCGATAATGTCGGGGTCGGTGTCGTACATTCTGTTGAGGTTGATGAACTCAACAGCGCCCGAGATGTTCTTTGCGCCCTTAGGAATGAGGTAGCCGAAGGTATCAAATTCGGTGTAGTACTTATCAGCGTCGGGGTCGCGCGGGAACGGAACAAATGAGAAATCCGAAACCGTGCCGAAAACGTCGTTCTCAACGCCTGCGGGATTCTGAATATTCTCGGTTGCCGCTATATAGGTCCACTCGGGCTCTGTGCAGGTGAACAGCAGAGTATCGGAGTGCAGAGAGAATACCTGCGGAGAAACCCAGTCGCCGTACTGCTTGCCGTAGGTAAGTCCCTCGCGGCAGAGGTCCTCAAGGAAGGTCATGGCTCTTGAAACCTCGGGAGAAAGCAGGTTGTTGGTGATAACGCCGTTTGGCTGAACATCAATCATGGTGGTGCCTGTGGTGGCGATAAAGCTGGTTATAGTCTCGTTGGTGGTGTAGAAGCCTACATTGTCCTCGCTCTTGTCGCAGAACTGCTTGAGCATATTGCGCCATGCATCCCATGTCCACTCGCCGTTTTTGTAAAGCTCATACGGGTCGGTCAGACCGTTTTCTTCGATAGTCTTTTTGTTATAATTAAGGGCAAAACGGGTTGTTGTTCTGTGCGGGAAATAGTAGTGAACTCCCTTGTATGCAAAGCTCTCAACAATATCTGCGATATCCTTCCACAGCGGGGACTCGATATCAAAGTAAGGGTCGAGCGGTTCAAACAGATTCTTGCTTACATTACCGGGGTTCAGCAGAGCGTCCTTGGTTACGATATCGGGGGATTCATCCGAGGCAATCAGCAGCGACAGCTTCTCGTAATACGCGTCGTTGCACGGGGATGTGATATACTCAATATCGCCGCCGTACTGCTCCGAGCGGAAAATCATAATCTGCTCCTGACCTTTCTGGTCAACGGTTATATCGTAGAATCCGAGATATCTCAAAGTGCCCGCGTGTCCGCTGGGTACAAACGCCGAGGTGTCTATATCCTTCATTTCCTTGTCGGTCATATCCATCTGCGCGTCTGCGTCGATGCTGGTTACCGCTGTTGTGGTGGCGGATGTCGCCGCATTATTAACAGCAGCCGACGAGCCGTTTGCCGCGGGGGCTTCCTCATCACAGCCTGCAAGGGCTGCTGCCATTGCAAGGCTTAAAGCGCCTGCGAGTATTTTTCTGAATTTGTTCATAACTACCTCCATACTTGACCTGCCCGGCGGCGGAGTAATCGTTTGCACCGTGAGACAGGAAATACTATAAATAATTATAGCAAACATTTCCACAAAAATCTATTATCAGATTAGCAGTAATTGCATAGCGCTATTTATCAGTTTTGCACAATACAAAATCTTGATTACGAACATATTTTGCTTGGATATGGACTTGAGAGTAAAAAATGAGGCATAAAGCCCCATTTCGATTTAATGCTCTGCGCCTCTGTTTGCCTTGCAGCAGAAGCTTTCCGCTGTCAGGCGGAGAATCACTACATTGTTCAGCATACCCTCGCTGTATTTATATTCGGACGAACCCGAATACTTGCTCATAATTTTGTTCAGCCCCGTGATTTTCTCAATTCCGTTTATTACCTCGATTGAGCCTACTCCCGTAATGCTTTCGTACAGCGCGGTAAAGCTGCAGGCAATCTCGCCGCTTATTATCTCGTTAAGTGAGTCTACCTCAAAAGCTGCGTTGCTGTTTGCCTTGATAAGGTCCAGCTTTTTGCCCTTGCCTGCGCAGTGAAAATACAGCACCAGCTTGTCCTCGGTAAGGTCGTAGCCGAAACACATGGGGATTATATACGGAAATTCGCCGTCCATAAGTCCCAAGCGGCAAACCTTCGCCCTGTCAAGAACGCCCTGTATCTCATCTATATCGGTTATTTCTCTTTCTGCTCTTCTCATATTTCTACCCCTTTCTTCCGAAAACAATAACCCGCAAGCCGTGAAGCCTGCGGGCTAATCCTCATAGGAAATATGGCTTATGCGTTAGCCTTCTTTGCCAGCTGTGACTTCAGACGGGCAGCCTTGTTCTTGTGGATAAGACCCTTGCCTGCAGCCTTGTCTGCTGCTACAACAGCAACCTTTATTGCTTCAGCGTCTGCGCCTTCTGCGCGAGCCTTCTTGAGAACTGTCTTGAGCTGTGTCTTGGCAGCCTTGTTAGCCTCGTTTCTTGCCTTGGCAACGAGAACTCTCTTCTTGGCGGACTTAATGTTCGGCATGATTTTCACCTCCGTATCGGGATTACGAGAGAAAACTGAATTATTTCGCAGTTTTATGGGTAAAATTTATCTATATCGCCCAAAAAAGCGCAATCAAACACAGAATTTTTTTCTGCTCGCAGTAATTTTTTTCATAGTACACTTTATTATAGCACAACACATCTCAAAATGCAAGTGTTTTTTCAAAAAAATATAAATTTTTTCATGGAGGAATAAAATGGACAAGAGAACAGGTCTTGCCGAAGAGACCGCAAGACTATGCCCGCGGGACACGGGAGCGCGTATCAGAACCCATAAATTCGGCGAAGCGACGATTACGGAGGTTGCGGTAGACAAAGCGGCTTCAAGAATGCTGCGCAAGCCGCCCGGAAGATACATTACGATTGAAGGAGAGCCGAACTGCGGTGAGGTCAGCGTATTGCTGGGCAAGGCACTGACGCAGTTTTTGCCTTCGCGCGGCAGACTGCTTGCGGCAGGGCTTGGCAATCCTGCGGTAACGCACGACAGCTTGGGCGCGCTTGCGGTGAGGTCAATTGCGCCAAAAGACGACGGCGCGATAAGTGTGACCGCATTTGAAACCGATATTGCCGCCCGCACCGGTATTGAAACCGCGCGAATGGTGCGGGCGGTTGCAGATGAAATCGGCGCGGATTGTATTCTGGCAATAGACGCGCTTGCCTGCTCGGATATTAAAAGAATAGGCAAAACCGTGCAGATAACCAATGCGGGAATAATCCCCGGCTCGGGAGCGGCAAACCGCCGCACAGAGATTACCCGCCGCACCATGGGGATTCCCGTTGTGGCAGTGGGTGTTCCTACCGCAGCGGAGCTGTCGGCGATTACGGGAAAATCCGAGGACAGAGGTTATCTGGTGCTGGCGGGCGATGTGGATATTTTGACGAAAATCTGGGCAGAGAGTATTGCGGAGGCTGTAAACCGAATTGCCGAAAAAGGGCGTATGTAGCCAAATAAGCAAGTGTGATTTATATTTAAAAGGTATATATACAAAAACAGGAACAGCAAAAGCCGAAAATCCGTATAACAAGCGGGTTTTGCGGGGCTTTTTGTTCAAAATGCATATATACACGCGCGAAATATCATTAAATATTTAGAAAAAATGTTCTTGCATTTAGCAACTATTTATGGTACAATATTAAAGTCGGCTGCGTGGCATTACTATGCCTATCAGCCTGTAAACGGCGTGGATGCCGGAGGTTGCGCGGCTTGCCGCGGTAATTTCGGCGGAGTATGTCCGGTTTCAAATCGGGCGGCGAGAATTTACAGAAAACGCGATGTTCGATTTCGGATTCGGTGTTAAAGTGTCTGCGTGTACGCTGATAACTAACAACTGTGTGCCGGAAAAGGAACACACGGTACAGTGGATTTTTCAAAATGGCTTTTGCCCGCTTTTACTCAATCGGTCGAAAGACCGGAATCATTTCAGAAAAGAAGGGGTTGAAAAATCATGGCAGCAAATGAGAAGGTCAGAATCAAAATCAAGGGCTACGAGCACGGCATCGTTGATGCGGCAGCAGCTAAGATTGTTGAGACAGCAAAGCGCTCCGGCGCAAGAGTCGCAGGTCCTGTTCCGCTTCCTACCGACAAGGAGGTTATCACAATCCTCAGAGCGGTACACAAGTACAAGGATTCCCGCGAGCAGTTCGAGCTGAGAACACATAAGCGTCTTATCGACGTTATCCGTCCCTCAGCAAAGACTATTGAAGATCTGCAGAGCTTGGAGCTCCCCGCAGGCGTAGAGATTTCAATGGATGTTTGATATATAAACACATTGGAGTTATGTTGGCGCAAGTCAACCACTAACCATTGCGCATAAGCGCGTGGTCATGTTGGGGCGAAAACCTCAACCAATAACCAAAGGAGGATATGCCTAATGAAAAAGGGTATCATCGGCAAGAAGATCGGTATGACACAGATCTTCGACGAGGCAGGCAAGGTTGTTCCCGTAACAGTAATTGAAGCGGGTCCCTGCGTTGTAGTTCAGAAGAAGACAACCGAGAACGACGGCTACGAGGCTGTTCAGCTGGGCTTTGGAGATGTTTCTCCCAAGCACGTTAACAAGCCCGAGGCAGGTCATTTCAAGAAGAATGATGTAGCTCCCAAGAGAACACTCAAGGAGTTCCGCCTTGACGACATCTCCGCAGTAAATGTAGGCGATGTGCTGAAGGCTGATGTTTTCGCAGCAGGCGACGTTATCGACGTTGCGGGCGTAAGCAAGGGTAAGGGCTTCACAGGTGCAATCAAGCGCTACAATCAGCAGCGTCTTAAGGAAACCCACGGTACAGGTCCTGTTGCAAGACAGGCAGGTTCTATGGGCGCTTGCTCCAGCCCCTCGAGAATCTTCAAGGGCAAGGGCATGGCAGGTCACATGGGCGCAGAGAATGTAACGGTTCAGAACCTTGTTGTTGTTAAGGTTGACGCAGAAAACAACCTTATCGCAGTTAAGGGTGCTGTTCCCGGTCCCAAGGGCGGCGTGGTAACAATCACCGACGCCGTTAAGGCTTGAGAGGGGAGGAAATTGACATGGCAAAGATAAATGTTGTTGATATGGCCGGTAAGGTCGTTTCCGAGCTTGAGCTGAATGATGCGGTATTCGCAGTTGAGATTAACAAGACTGCAATGCACGCTGCAGTTGTTAACTACCTCGCTAATCAGCGTCAGGGCACACAGTCCACACTTACCAGAACAGAGGTAAGCGGCGGCGGCAAGAAGCCCTGGAGACAGAAGGGAACAGGTCACGCTAGACAGGGTTCCACAAGAGCTCCTCAGTGGAGACACGGCGGTATCGCGCTCGGCCCGAAGCCCCGTTCTTACAGATACTCTCTGAACAAGAAGCTCAAGAGAATCGCAATGCTGTCCGCTCTTTCTTCCAAGGTAAGCGAGAACGAGATGATAGTTGTAGACGCTATCAAGACAGACGAGTTCAAGACAAAGACAATGGTTGCAATGCTCAAGGCAATCGGTGCTGATACAAAGACACTGATTGTACTCGACAGCGTTGACAAGAAGGTAATCAAGTCCGCAGCAAACATCGAGGGCGTTAAGACCACACAGGTTAACACACTCAATGTTTACGACATCCTCAACTGCAACAAGTTTGTAATCGTTAAGGGTGCTGTGGAGAAGCTCGAGGAGGTGTACGCGTAATGGTAAAGACAGCACAGGATATCATTATCAAGCCTATCATCACTGAGCACAGCATGGAGTGTCTGGCTGCCGGCAAGTACACTTTCAAGGTTGCTAAGAATGCAAACAAGATTGAAATCGCTAAGGCTGTTGAAACTCTCTTCAAGGGTGTCAAGGTTGCTAAGGTTAACACCGTAAGCGTTCGTGGCAGAAAGAAGAGAATGGGCAGAAGCGAAGGCTATACTTCCGATTGGAAGAAGGCAATCGTAACACTCGCTGAAGGCTCTAAGACAATAGAGTTCTTCGACGGAATGATTTAAGTAAGGAGTGAAACACAATGGCTATAAAGACTTACAAGCCTGTAAATAACAGCCGTCGTGGCATGACTGTTACAGATTACAGCGGCTTATCAAAAGTAGCTCCTGAAAAGAGCCTTTTAGAGCCCGTTAAGAAGACCGCAGGCCGCAACAGCTACGGTCGCATCACCGTTCGTCACATTGGCGGCGGCAACAGAAGAAAGTACCGCGTAATCGACTTTAAGAGAAACAAGCTCGGCATGAACGCAGAGGTTATGACTCTTGAGTACGACCCCAACCGTTCCGCATTTATCGCGCTGGTTCAGTACGAGGACGGCGAGAAGAGATACATTATCGCTCCCGACGGTCTGAAGGTTGGTGACACAGTTCGCGCAGGCAAGGACGCTGATATCAAGCCCGGCAATGCGCTGGCACTTGAGGATATCCCCGTTGGTACGGTTATTCACAACATTGAGCTTCACCCCGGCAAGGGCGCGCAGCTCGTTCGTTCGGCAGGCAACATGGCACAGCTTATGGCTAAGGAGGGCGACTATGCACTTATCCGTCTCCCCAGCGGTGAGCTGAGAAATGTTCCCAAGAACTGCATGGCTTCTATCGGTGTTGTTTCCAACATCGACCACGAGAACGTAAACCTCGGTAAGGCAGGCCGCACACGCCACCTCGGTATCAGACCCACAGTACGCGGTTCTGTAATGAACCCGAATGACCACCCGCACGGTGGTGGTGAGGGTAAGTCACCTGTTGGCCGTCCCGGCCCTGTAACACCTTGGGGCAAGCCCGCTCTTGGCTACAAGACAAGAAATACCAAGAAGGCTTCCAACAAGTTTATCGTTAAGAGAAGAAACTCAAAGTAATCCACAAACCCTAAAGTTGTTGTTAAAAAGAACAGCGTTGCACATCCTTATAAAAGTTGTGCGTAAAACGACAGGTCGTCAGCGCTGCTCATTAACTTGCAGCTAAACTTGAAAGGAATTTATTCACAATGGGAAGAAGCGTTAAAAAGGGACCTTATGTCCAGGAAGCTCTCTACAAGAGAGTTCTCGCAATGAACGAAGCAGGTGAGAAGAAGGTTCTCAAGACATGGAGCCGTTCTTCTACAATTTTCCCTGACTTCGTAGGTCACACATTTGCTGTACATGACGGCAGAAAGCACGTTCCGGTATACGTTACCGAGGACATGGTTGGTCACAAGCTTGGCGAGTTTGCTCCTACAAGAACCTTTAAGGGTCACGCAGGCAGCAAGACTTCGAAGAAGTAAGGAGGGAGAAATAAATGGAGGCTAGAGCAGAACTCAGACAGGTCCGTATTTCTCCGAGAAAGGTTGGTATCGTTCTCGACCTTATCAGAAACAAGCCTGTGGAAACAGCAATGGCAATACTCAATAACACACCTAAGGCAGCTTGCGAGCCTCTCGCAAAGCTCCTCAAGTCCGCTGCTGCAAATGCAGTGAACAATAACAACATGGATGGCAGCCGCCTTTATGTTGCAGAGGCTTATGTAGGCGCAGGCATTACGCTCAAGCGTATCAGACCCAAGGACCACGGCCGCGCACACAGAATACTCAAGAGAACTTCCAATATCACACTGGTTGTTAAAGAAGCGGAATAAGGAGGAGAATTTACAATGGGACAGAAGGTTAATCCACACGGTCTCAGAGTGGGTGTAATCAAGGATTGGGATTCTCGCTGGTTCGCGAGCAAGGCAACCTTCGGTGATACACTTGTTGAAGACTACAAAATTCGCGAGCTTCTGAAGAAGAAGCTTTACAAGGCAGGCGTTCCCTCTATCGAGATTGAGAGAACAGGCGATAAGATTACAGTTGCAATTTCCTGCGCAAAGCCCGGTATGGTTATCGGCGCAAAGGGCGCAGAGGTTGACAAGCTGAAGGAAGAGCTGCAGAAGTTCACAGGCAAGACTGTTGACGTTAAGATTATCGAGGTAAGAAACCCCGACATGAACGCACAGCTCGTTGCAGAGAACATTGCACAGCAGCTTGAGGGTCGTGTATCCTTCAGACGCGCTATGAAGTCTGTTATCGGCAGAACAATGAAGAGCGGCGCAAAGGGTATCAAGACCATGGTAAGCG